>JACRCK010000368.1 GCA_016219065.1 Deltaproteobacteria bacterium | reverse complement strand
CCCACCCGGTACCGAAACCATCTGGCGAGGCTTACAGCGCTTGGATGACATTACCAAAGCTTATATCGCCTTTGTCCTATCCCCTCAACCCCCTCCCTCTGCGGTCTCATGCCCCCAGGGTTGTGGGTAAAGATGAGCTTTTAAAAAGGGGGGTTAGGGGGGATTTCTCGAATCCCTTAACGGCAACGAAATAATTCTATCTCAACCAAAACCTCGCTTAGGGGAAATACCCCCAGCGCTTCCATCATTAATAATTAACGATTGATTATTGATTATTTGCCTTCAGGATTTTCCCTTTGTCCATCATTACCCTACCCCTTCCCCGGATTCAACCTCTTTCTCCACCAGGCCAGCCGCTCCCGAACCGTTTTCTCGTAGCCGCGGTCCGTGGGGTGATAATAGGTGCGGCCCTGCAACTGCTCCGGGAGATACTCCTGGGCCGCCAGGGCATCCTGATAGTCGTGGCTGTATTTATACCCCTTGCCGTAGCCGAGGCCCTGCATCAGTTTCGTGGGGGCATTGCGGATATGCAGCGGCACGGGCAGGGACTGGAAACGGGTCACATCCTCCTGCACCGCCCCTAAAGCCCGGTACAGAGCATTGCTCTTGGGGGCGGTGGCCAGATACACCACGGCCTGGACTAGGGCCAGTTCCCCTTCCGGCGAACCTAAAAAATGATAGGCCTCCTTGGCCGCCAGGGCCTGGTCCAGGGCGCGGGGGTCGGCCAGGCCGATATCCTCGGAGGCAAAGCGGACCAGACGGCGGACGACGTACAGGGGATCTTCGCCGGCGGCCAGCATCCGGGCCAGCCAGTAGAGAGCGGCATCGGGGTCGCTGCCCCGCAGGCTCTTGTGCAAAGCCGAGATGAGGTTGTAATGTTCCTCCCCGGCCTTGTCGTATTGGAGGGCCTTTTTCTGGATGGCCTCTTCCATCACCTCCAGGGTGATCTGCAGGGTTCCGCCTTCGTCCGGGAAGGCCAGGGCCCGGGCCTGTTCCAGGGTGTTCAGGGCCACCCGGGCATCGCCGTCCGCCTGGGCCTGGAGCAGCTCCCGGGCCTCGTCGGCCATTTGGACAGATTCCCGGCCCAGTCCCCGTTCCGGGTCCTCCAGAGCCTGCCGGATAATACGCTCCAGTTCCGGTTCCGTCAGTCGTTTCAGGACCAGGACCTTGCTCCGGGAAAGCAGCGGGGCGATCACCTCAAAGGAAGGGTTCTCCGTGGTCGCCCCAATCAGGGCGATGATCCCCCGCTCCAGATGGGGTAAAAAGGCATCCTGCTGGGCCTTGTTGAAACGATGGATTTCATCTACGAATAATAGGGTCTGGCGATTTTCGGCCTTTAATACCTCCTCGGCCACCCGGACCACTTCCCGGATCTCCTTGACCCCGGACAGGACCGCGGAAAATTGCACGAAATGGGCCCGGGCCTGCCGGGCGAGCATCCGGGCCAGGGTGGTTTTCCCGGAACCGGGCGGCCCCCAGAGGATGAGGGAAAAAACCGGGCCGCTCTCCAGCATGCGCCGCAGGAATCTACCCGGCCCCAGCAGGTGCTCCTGGCCGACGAATTCCTCCAGCCGCCGGGGCCGCATCCGCTCGGCCAGGGGGGCGTGCTCCATCGTGGTCTCCCGGCCACCCTTATCCCGCTCTCCGTTTCCTTCCATCATCTCAATCCCCGTTCATTTTCGATTGCCGATTTTCGATTTTCAAATATCGATTTATTGTCCCATTCGGGGATGTGAGCTGCATTCCCAATTATTGTTCTTGTCTTTTTCTTCCATCTTCCCTCTTCAATCTCCCCCTGTAGTTGCTCCCTTCTCTTCTCTTTTTTCCTTTTCTCCCCTCTTCCCTCTTCCATCTGTCTTCTGTCCTGGCAGTAGCAGCGCTGATCTCTGTCCTCTGACCTCTGACCTCTGTCCTCAATCCTCCCCCAGATACGCTTTCCTCACCCCGTCATCGTCCAGCAACGCTTGCCCGCTGCCTTCCAGGACCACCTCCCCGGTTTCCAGTACATAGGCATAATCGGCCGCTTCCAGGGCCCCCCAGGCGTTTTGCTCGATCAGGAGGATAGTCATTCCATTGGCGTGAATCTTCCGGATGACGTTGAACACCTCGGCCACCAACTGGGGGGCCAGGCCCAGGGAGGGCTCATCCATCATCAACAGTTTGGGGGCGGACATCAGGGCCCGGCCCAGGGCCAGCATCTGCTGTTCCCCCCCGGAAAGGGTCCCGGCCTGTTGCCGAATCCGTTCTTTTAAACGGGGGAAAATGGACCAGATCCATTCCAGGTCCTTTTTATAGGAGGCATCACGGGGCCGGGTGTAGGCGCCCATGGCCAGATTTTCCAGCACGGACAGATTGGTGAACACCTTCCGCCCTTCGGGAACCAGGCTGATGCCCCCGCGGGTGATGCGATGCACCGGTTGCCGGCTGATTTCATTTCCCTGGAATCGTATCGTCCCCCCGGCAGGGCGAACCAGCCCGGCTATGGCCCGCAGGATGGTGCTTTTCCCGGCCCCGTTGGCCCCGATCAGGGTCACGATCTTTCCCGGGAGAACCCGGAAGGAGACGCCTTTCAGGGCCTCGATGCCCTGATACCTGACTTGAAGATCAGTGACTTCCAGCATGTTAATGGATTGAACTTCCTCAATAACATTCAGTTAAAATTCGAAATTCGAAGCACGAAATCCGAAACAAATTCGAATGACCAAAATACAAATGTTCGAAACTTCTTACCCATCTCCAGCCCTTCCCTCTAATTTAACCTCATAGTTGCAATCGATTTCTATAATTTCTAAAAACGTTTTAGACGCAGTTGCTTCGAATTTTGAAAATTCGGTCATTCGAATTTGTTTCGAATTTCGGATTTTCGGATTTCGGATTTAGCTTGGTTCATCCTTTTCTCTTTTTCCCTAAGTAGGCTTCAATCACTCTCGGATCCCGCTGAATCTCCTGGGGCGTGCCCTCGGCGATCGTGGAACCGTAATCGAGAACTTTCACCCGCTCGCAGAGCCCCGCTACGAAACGCATGTCGTGTTCGATCACCAGAACCGAAAGGTCCAATTCGCTGCGCATCCGGCGGATCAACCCCATCAGCTCTTCGGTTTCCCGGGGATTCATCCCGGCCGCCGGTTCGTCCAGCAGCAGCAGCCTCGGCCCCGTGGCCAGGGCCCGGGCGATTTCCAGCTTGCGCTGTTGGCCGTAGGTCAGGGAATGGGCCGGCGCTTCGGTCTTTCCGGCCAGATCCAGCCATTCCAGGAAATAGCGGGACTTGGCGATCAGGGCCGCTTCTTCCCGGCAATAACGGGGAAAATGGAAGACCGCCCCCCAGAAGGAGGATTTAATTCCGCCGTGACCGGCCATGAGGACATTTTCCAGCACGGTCATTTCCGGCAGCAGGCGTATGTTCTGAAAGGTGCGGGCGATACCCGCCCGGCAGATCCGGTGGGGTGCAAAACCGGTAATCTCCCGCCCGTTGAACCGGATGTCCCCTTCCCGGGGGATCAAGGAGCCGGTAATCAGATTGAATACGGTCGTTTTACCGGCCCCGTTGGGCCCGATCAGCCCCAGGATCGATCCCGGAGCCACCTGCCAGGAAAAGTCGTTCAAGGCCAACAGGCCGCCAAAGCCGATGGTCAGGTGGCGGATCTCCAGGAGGCTCACCGCCACCTCTGCAGGACCTTCTCCCAGGAAAACTCCCGCCGGCCCATAATCCCTTCCCGGGCGAAAAGAATGACGGCCAGCAGGATCAAGGAAAATATCACCATGCGCATACCGGGGATGCCCGGTATCTGCAGGGCGCCCAACCGGAGCGGCTCTTCCGCCCAGCGCAGCCATTCTCCGCCCCAGGTAATCAAGACCGCCGCGATGACCGAGCCCGTAACGCTGCCCAGTCCCCCCACCACGATAATGATCAGCAGATTGAAAGTCAGAAAGAAAGAAAACAGGGTGGGCGAGATGGTGGTGATCAGATGGGCCAGGAGTCCCCCGGCCAGCCCTCCAAAGAAAGCGCTGATGGTCAGGGCCAGTATTTTGTGGCGGAAGACGTCGATCCCCATGGCCGCGGCCGCCGCCTCGTCCTGCCGGATCGCCTGGAGCGCCCGGCCGTAGCTGCTTTTGACCAGGCGGGTCACCAAAAAGACCGTCCCCAGGGCCAGACCCCACGACCACCAGAGGCTGGTCAGCGCCGGCAAGCCCTTGAGTCCCAGCGGCCCGTTGGTAACGGATTGCAGGTTATTGGCCGCCACCCGGACTACTTCCCCGAAACCGAGGGTCACGATGGCCAGATAATCTCCTTTGACCCGGAAAACGGGAAAGCCGATAAGGAACCCGAAAAAGGCCGCCACCAGCCCCCCCGCCGCCAGGGCCAGGGGGAAAGGCAGGCTGATTTGACTGAGCGGCCAGACCAGGGGCTCGATGATAAAGGAGAGCCTTTTCTCCTCGGGCGCCAGGGTCAACAAGGCGGCGGTATACGCCCCCAGGGCGACGAAGGCATTGGGCGCCAGGGAGAACTGCCCGGTTATCCCGTTGATGAGATTGTAGCTGACGGCCAGGGCGATATAGATGCCGATCAAATTCAGGATGCGCACCTGGTACTCCGTGCCATAGCGGTCGAATAGACCCAGGACCCCCAGCAGGGCGAGGAGGGAAAGGAGGGAAAGGAAATTTTTCAGTTTGGGTTCAGGCATCGGATTGATACAAAAGACGAACGCCCAACATCGAACATTCAACGTCCAACATTGAATTAAGGAGACAATACCGCTGGAGTATTGGAGTAATGGAGTGATGGGGTAATGGCTTTAGACCCAATACTCCAATACTCCGCCACTCCATTACTCCCGTTTTTCTCATTCCCCCAACTTTTCTCCGAACAGTCCCGTGGGCCTGAAAAGCAGAATGCCGATCAGCAGTACGAAAGCCAGGGCATCCCGGTAACCGGCCAGGCCGGGCAACCAGGCCACCAGGAGTATTTCCAGCAGCCCCAGGATCAGCCCTCCGATCACCGCGCCGAAAACATTGCCGATACCGCCCAGCACGGCCGCCACAAAGGCCTTCAACCCCGGAAGTATGCCCATGAGCGGGTTGATCTGGGGATATTTCATGGCCCAGAGGATCCCCCCCGCCGCCGCCAGCGCCGAGCCCAGAGCAAAAGTCAGGCTGATCACCCGGTTGACCGGCACCCCCATGAGGGAGACGGTTTCCAGGTCCCGGGAAACCGCCCGCATGGCCAGGCCCAGTCTGGTTTTGTAAATGACCAGAAAAACCAGGGCCAGGATAGCCAGGGTAACCGCCATCGTCCAAAGGCTTAAGGTCAGGATGCGGACCCCGCCCCAGGTGATGATTTCCCCCAGGGCCGGCGGCCGGTAAAAGGCCTTGGGCCGGCCTCCGAAAACCACCAGCCCCAAATTTTCCAACAGAAAGGAGACGCCGATGGCGGTGATCAGGGCTGAAATCCGCGGCCCCTGGCGGACGGGCAGGTAAGCCCCCCGGTCAATGGCTATTCCCAGCAGGGCGGTCAGCAGGATGGCGGCCAGGGCGGCCAGCCACCAGGGCAGCATAAACTGAACCACTCCGAAATAGGCCACATAGGTGGCCACCATCATGACATCGCCGTGAGCAAAGTTGATCAGCCGGAGAATTCCGTACACCAGGGTATAGCCGATGGCGATCAGGCCGTAGAGACAACCCAGGTTCAACCCGTTGATCAGTTGCTGGACGGTGGCCGTCATTTCCTGGATCTCTTAAAGAGCCACATGAGCTCGCCGCCCAGGACAAAGAGGGAACAGGAATAATACACCCAGAGGATAAAGGCCACCAGCAGCCCAAATGATCCGTAAATCGCCGTGAAATAGTTGATATAGTTTATATACAGACGGAAAAGATATTTAGCGATTTCCCAGAGGGCCCCGATTATCAAGGCCGAAAAAAAAGCCGCCCGGCTGGAAGGCTTGAGGCTGGGGAGTACCTGGAAAAGGACGAAGTACATCAAGACGGAAAAAAAGTAAGCCACCAGCAGAGTGGCCGACCACCCCCACCAGTGTACATCCAGTAGGGGGGGCAGCCCCATTTTGCCCGGTATGGTTTTCAACAGGTCGAATATGGCACTCAGCATCATGGAAAGCAGAAAAAGGATCCCGGAAATCAGGACATAAATCAAATCATGGAGTTTCTCCCGCAGATAGCCGTGCTGGGAAATGATCTCCAGCGTTTTGTTGAGCACGATGCGGATGGAGGCGAACAGGCGCATAGCCGTCCAGATCAACCCCACAAAGCCGACCAACCCGACAATTTGCCGGTCCTTGACCAGATTGACGATGATGGCCGTCATTTTGGGCGAGGCCTGGGGGAGCAGGCGCCCCAGATAAGCCTGGATGGTTTCCAACACCTCCTGCTGGGAATGCAGAAAGAACCCCAGAACGGAGAGGACCACCAGAATGAGGGGGATGAAACAGATCAGGAGATTGAAAGCCAGGCCCGAAGCCAGAAAAAAAATATCGTCCTGATCCAGTTTATGAATGAATCCGGATGGTTTTCGGGGATTTTTTTTCTTCAAGTCAGGGCCCCTGCTTGTTGCCGACGGCTTCGATCTTGTCCTGGGCCTTTTGAAGTCGATGTACCGAATCTTCGGTTTTCCGGGAGGCCTCTTCGATCCGCCGCAAAGCCTCCTCAGTGGTGCGCTGGGTGGCCTTGAGCTTCTTTTCGGTTTCCTCCATTTGTCGAATCAGAGCCTCCAGCCGCTTGATTTCCTCGGCCGTTCCCGAGACTGCCGGGGTTTTTTCCACCGGGGGTGCGACTGACGGGAACTCATAGCCGCTGATCACTTTTTTGGGGGGAGCACACGCGGTCAGAAACAGGCTGATGGTCAGTCCCAGTACTCCGAAAAAACGAAAGGTCTTCATATCTAAGTACCTTATTAAACCACTATATTCTGGGTCGAGCACCCACGAAGCCTGAAAAGAAGCTCAGGATTCAAGGGGCCTAGGGGTCGAGGATTCAAGATAGAGCAGTGAACTGCTTGTCGTTCACTCAAACCCTGGAATCCTTGAACCCTCGAATCCTATTTTCGTATTAAATTCGACGTTCGCTGTTGGACGTTGGATGTTGGACGTTCGTCTTTTTCGCATTACAGTTCCAAATTTCCCAGGGGGCATTCCCCGCAGCGCGGATTCCGGTTGCGGCAATACCGTTTGCCGGTACGCACGATCAGGGCATGGTACTCGTTGTAGAGAGAAACCTCCGGGGGCAGAGACTCCAGGAAAAAGGCCCGCAAAGCCTCGTAATCGGCTTCTTCGGGTATCAGCGCGTGCCGGCTGAAAAGACGGTAGGTATAGGCGTCCACTACGAAAGTCGGCATTCCCAGGCCGTACAGCAAAATGCTGTCCGCCGTCTCCGGCCCGATCCCGTTGACCGTCAGGAGCCCTTCCCGAACGCTATCCGGGTCCTGATCGGCCATCGTTTCGATCCGCCCGGCGTACCGTTCCTGGAGAAAACGGAAAAAATTCTTTAACCGTCTGGCCTTAACCCGGAAATAGCCGGCCGGCCGTATCCATTCCGCCAGTTGTTCCTCCGCAGCGCTGTCAAGGGCCGGAATGGAGAGGACCCCTTCTTTTTTCAACCGGTCCAGAGCCTGCTCCACATTTTTCCAGGAGGTATTCTGGGTCAGGATGGCCCCCACCATGATCTCCAGGGGGGTTTCCCCCGGCCACCAGTGGCTGGGCCCTAAAACAGCATAAAGCTGCTCATAGATAGTCAACAGCTTCCGCTGCGTCTCCTTGGCCATCGGATCATTATAACAAACCCCCGGCCCTTTAACAATGGTTACCGTTTTGAATACTTGACGAAAAAAGGAAAATAGCCTAAAGTGCCTCTACTCAAGGGGTTGCAGGTTTGCCATGGCCAGGGATACCAGAATCAGCAAGATCCGCAATATCGGCATCATGGCCCACATCGATGCCGGCAAGACGACACTGACCGAACGGATTCTCTATTATACCGGGAAGTCCCATAAGATGGGGGAAGTCCATGACGGGGAAGCCGTCATGGACTGGATGCCGGAAGAGCAGGAGCGGGGCATCACCATCACTTCCGCCGTTACCACCTGTCACTGGCTGAATCAAACGATCAACATCATCGACACGCCTGGTCATGTGGATTTCACCATTGAAGTGGAAAGGTCCCTGCGGATTTTGGACGGAGCGGTGGCCGTCTTTTGCGCGGTCGGCGGAGTCGAGCCCCAATCGGAGACGGTCTGGCACCAGGCCGACAAATACCGGGTGCCCCGCATCGCTTTTATCAACAAGCTGGACCGGGTGGGCGCCGATTTCCACGGGGCCGTGGATCAGATCCGGGAAAAATTGGGGGCCCAGCCTCTCATCCTGCATCTGCCCTGGGGCCGTGAAGAGACCTTTCGGGGCACCATTGACTTGATCCGCAGGCAGGCCGTTACCTGGAAAGACGAAACCCTGGGCGCCGATATGGAATTCCAGCCCATTCCGGAAGACCTCCGGGAGGAAGCGGATCGCTTCCGGGAAAAAATCCTGGAGACGCTGTCCGACCTGGATGAAACGCTCCTGGAGCGTTATTTGGGCGGGGAACCCATCGAACCCGAGCATCTGCTGCCGATCATCCGCCAAGGCACGAACGAGCTGAAAATCGTTCCCGTTTTCTGCGGGGCCGCCCTGCGCAACAAAGGGGTCCAGCCCCTGCTGGACGGCATCGTCCATTTTTTGCCGAACCCGATGGATATCCCTCCGGTCAGCGGGCTCAACCCCGTCACCAAAGAAATGGAGACCCGGGCGGCCCGAGACGACGAGCCCTTTGCCGGCCTGGCCTTCAAAATCAGCAGGGATCAGGGGCGGAAACTGACCTACTTGCGTATATATTCCGGGGTCTTGAAAGTCGGCCAGGAAGTCCTGAGCCCCCTTAAAAACACCCGGGAGCGGGTAGCCCGCATTCTGCGCATGCATGCCAATAAACGGGACCGGATCGAGGAGTCCCGGGCCGGCGATATCGTGGCCCTGATCGGATTAAAAAGCGCCGCCACCGGGGACACCTTGACCGATCCGGCCCACCCGATCATCCTGGAAGCCATCGATATCTATGAACCGGTCATTTCGCTCGCCGTGGAACCCCGCAGTTCGGGGCAGCAGGACCGGGTGGTGGAACTGCTGGAAAAAATGGCCGAAGAGGATCCCACCTTCCGTTTCCGCTTCGATGACGATTCCGGGCAGATCGTCATCTCCGGTATGGGAGAACTGCACCTGGAGGTGCTGGTCCATCGTTTGGAACGGGAATACAACCTGGCCGTCAATGTCGGGAAACCGCAGGTGGTCTACCGGGAAACCATCCTGCAGCCGGTGGACCTTTCGGAAGTCTTTGACCGGGAGTTGGGCGGCGCCCATCACCAGGCCCAGGTCAGTCTCCGGTTGCTGCCCAACGCCCGCGGGGCAGGCAACCAGTTCCTGAACCTGGTGCCGGAAGAGACCGGGCCCCGGCCCACCATCGAAGCCATAGAAGCGGCGGTCCACGAGTCGTTTACCTCCGGGGTCCTGCAGGGCTACCCGGTAGTGGATGTGCAGGTCGTTTTGACCGAGGCCCGGACCACGGAAAGCCAGTTTTCGGAAATGGCGTTCCGAGTGGCCGCCAGTCTGGCTTTCCGCAACGGCTGCCTCAAGGCCCGGCCGATCCTGCTGGAACCGGTGATGAAACTGGAAATTATCGTCCCCGACGAATTTTTGGGGGAAGTGATCGGTGACTTGAACAGCCGCAGGGGGAAAATCGAACAGATCACCCCCCGGAAAAAGATTCAGCAGGTAAAAGCCACAGCCCCTCTTTCCCAGTTGTTCGGCTATTCGACCGCCCTGCGGTCCGCCAGTCAGGGAAGGGCCATCTTTACCATGCACTTTTCCCACTATAGCCCGGCGACTTCGACACCGGCAGGCGGAACGGGAAAACCGTAACCTTACCCCTGAGGAACAACCGAACCCGCCCCCCACAGCCCTACGCTGAACCGGGAACGGGAGCGCCTAGGAAAAATCTAATTAGAATGGAGCCGTTGAAATAGAACCCATGGAAACAAAACCCGATCAAAATCAAGAGCCCGAAGCGTCCAATTCCGGAGAAGAAACCCGAGATGCTGCCGAAGAAACCAGTTTTGCCGACCTCTTTGAAGCCCAATCCCGCCGGCCCAAAGACCGGGGACTGCAACCCGGAGACCCGGTTCGCGGCCGGGTGGTGCTGATCAGCCGGGAGGCCGTTTTCATCGATTACGGCGCCAAAGCGGAAGGGTGGGCCGCGCTGGAAGAATTCCTCGATGCCGACGGCCAGCCGACTGTTTCTCCGGGGGACGAGGTCTCTTTGAAGTTTATTGAATATACGCCTTCCGGGGTCCACCTGGGCACCAGTTTTGGAAAATCCCGGGGGTCATCGGCGGCCGCGCAGGAAATGCTCCGGCGGGCCTATGAAGCTCAGATCCCGGTGGAGGGCACGGTATTAAAAACCAACAAGGGGGGACTGGAGGTCAACGTCTCCGGGGCCGTCGGCTTTTGTCCCCTGTCCCAGATCGATCTCTATTACTGCCAGAATCCCGAGGCCTACATCGGTACCAGTCAGAAATTTCTGGTGACCGAATTCGAAGAAGAGGGGCGGCGGATTATCCTGTCCAGAAAGGCCGTTCTGCAGGAGGAAAAGGAAGTCCGCGCGGCCAAAATCCGGGAAACTTTAGCCGAGGGCCAGGTCTATGAAGGAACGGTTACCCGGCTGATGCCTTTTGGGGCCTTTGTGGATCTGGGGGGAATTGAAGGGCTGCTCCACATATCGGAAATCTCCCGGGAGCAGGTGGCCGAACCGGGCGACCGGTTGAAGGTCGGCCAAGTCGTCCCGGTCCAGGTGATCCGCCTTGACCGGGGAGAAAAGGGAGAGGAACGAATCAGCCTTTCCATGAAAGCCCTGGAGCCCGATCCCTGGCAGACCGGGTTGCCCTTCGCGGAGGGGGACACGATCGAGGGACTGGTCAGAAATCTGACCACCTACGGGGCCTTTGTGGAAGTGGCTCCGGGGGTGGAGGGACTGGTGCACATTTCGGAGATCTCCCACCGCCGGATCACCCACCCGCAGCAGGTATTGACCCCCGGACAAAAACTGATGGTCAAAGTGCTGGGAATCGATCGGGAGAAACACCGGGTCGCCCTGTCCGCGCGGGAAGTCGCCGACTTGCTCGAGGAAGGAACCACCGCGGAGGCCCCGGTCAGTACCCGGCCCGCTGAAACCGAACCGGCAGCGGCGGCAGCGGTTGCCACACTCGCAGAGGGTGAAGCGCCAGCGGCCAAGCCGCCGCAATATAAGCCCCCCAAGGTCGGGCTGATTACCCGGGGCGTGGTCAGCGGCGTCAAACCCTATGGGTTGTTCCTGGATCTTCCGGAACTGGGTTCCCGAACCCGGGGACTGCTCCATCAAAGTGAATTCCAGTCTGCTTCCGGATCGTCCTCGCTGAAAGGCTTGAAGGAAGGGGAGACGCTGGAAGTCCAGATCATCCGGATAGACGATCAGGGCAAGATCTCCCTATCCCAAAAATCCATTCGCGAGCAGCAGGAAGCCTCGGATCTTAAAAATTACCTGGGGCAGGCCGGTGGTTCCGGCAAGCTGGGGACCATGGCCGACCTGTTTAAAAATTCAAAGTAAGGCTGAGAAGGACGGAACTCAGAAAACCTGGAGTATTGGAGTGATGGAGTATTGATGTTTTAAACCAATGTACCATTACTCCACTACTCCATCACTCCAATACTCCCCCTCTTCCCTATCTGCGGTCAAAGGCCAAGCCATGACCATCATGGAATTTTCCATGAGGTGAAATTTGACTACCGCCGGGGTCCATCCGGCCGGTTGAAAAACAAGGTGCAAAGCGTCCAGGCCAAGGTCGGCCGGCCCCTGAAAACATCCTTTAATTCATAACCTGTGACCTATCCGCCCTGGAATAAAGCCGGTTCCGCCACGAACGATCACCGCCTTAAATATAGTATGTGATTTTTTTCTTTATCTTTAACTAATAAACAATATTGTTAAAATATAATTCGTAGCTTTTGTGAAAATAATTCCCGACCGGATAAGGATTCCCTATTGACAGGACCTTATATTTTAAGTAAAAGGGGATGATTTAAAATAAAAGTTCACCCGCCTGCACTTCATAAACACATTACCATATCGACTTAGGAGGTCACCATGACGTTTACCGCATTTGTCGAAGGGCCCCTACTCTGGATCGCTTTTTTAACCTTCCTGGTTGGAAGCGCCTTGCGTTTACTTTTCTTCATAACCCTCTCCACCAAAAAAGACAAACCCATCTATCACTATTTCAGCTTCAAATGGATGTTCCTGTCCATTCTGCGCTGGCTTCTCCCTCTGAATGTGGATATCAAAAAAACTCCGGTTTTTACCATCCTGGGCTATATCTTTCACATCTGCCTGCTCGCGGTCCCCATCTTTTACAGCGCCCATATTTCCCTCTGGCAGGAAAGCCGCTTCGGTTGGAGCTGGTGGCAGATGCCCGATTCCTGGGCTGACTGGCTGACGCTGATTCTGATCGGGATTTCGATCTTTTTTATCATCCGCCGGATCGTGCTGGCCGAGGTCCGGATTATCACCACCGTTTCGGATTATCTGCTGATCGTCGCCTGCGCCCTGCCCTTCATCACCGGTTATCTCAACACCCACCCCGACGGCAGCGCCTATGCCTGGATCACTTCGGCCCTGCCCATTTACGGTCAGTACAGCAACCTGATCCACATCCTGAGCGGTGAACTCATGCTGATCCTGGTTCCCTTCACCAAGCTGTCCCACTGGATCCTCTTCTTTGTCTCCCGGACAGTTATCGGTGTCGAATTCGGACGCCGGAATTATTCTGTTTAACTCAAACGTTTTGGAGGGATTAAAATATGGCTGAACCGCAAGCCCAACCCAAACCGCAGCGCCCGGAAATACAAATCAATCCTGAAGCCATCCGGCAGGCGGTGGATGCCCGTCTGAATGCCCGGCTGAAGATGTGGATGCGCATCTGCGCCCACTGCGGGCTCTGTGCCGACACCTGCCATTTCTATACCGCCAAGAACAAAGATCCCCGCATGGTGCCTTCCTTCAAAGCCCAAAAGTTAAAAAAACTTTTCAAGAAAAAGGGGGCGGTGGATCAGGCTTTCATGGATGAGTTGTACGATACGGCCTACGGGGAATGCACGCTCTGCCGGCGCTGCACCCTGTATTGCCCCTTCGGAATCGACATGGCCGCGATGGTCGCCACACTCCGAGGAATTCTGACCTCTCAGGGGATGACTCCGGAAGGACTGAAAGCGGCCATCCAGAACTATATAGAAACCGGCAACCAGATGGCGGTTTCCGAAGAGGATTGGGTCGAAACGCTGAAGTGGATGGAGGAGGAACTCCAGGAGGAATTGCCCGGGGCCACCATCCCCATCGATAAAGTCGGCGCCAAAATGATGTATACCGTCAACGCCCGGGAGCCGAAGTACTATCCCCAAGATATCCAGATGGCCGCCAAGATCTTCCACGTAGTCGGCGAGGACTGGACCTTCCCCAGCAAACCGGGATGGGACGACACCAATCTGGCCATGTTCGCCGGCGATATCAAGACAGCCAGTTATATCGTCAAATTGATCAAGGAGCAGGCAGAGGCGCTCCAAGTCAAACGCGTCGTTATAACCGAGTGAGGCCACGCACTTCGGGCCGTTCAGTTTGAAGGGCCGATCTGGTTAAGTGGCGATTACAAATTCGAGGTCGTGCATAGCGTAAAACTCTTTGCCGAATATATCCGTGACGGCCGGTTGACCTTCGACCGGAAGATCACCGAACCGATTACCTACCAGGACCCCTGCAACGTTTCCCGGAGCGGAGGCCTGGCGGAGGAAGCCCGGTACATTATCAGCCACATCACGGAAGACTTCCGGGAAATGACCCCCCACGGGAACGACAATTACTGCTGCTCGGGCGGCGGCGGCGCCATCCCTATGGGGCCGCCCTTCAGACGCCGGCGGATGGAGGCCGGCAAGGTCAAGGCCGACCAGATCAAGGCCACCGGGGCTAAAATCGTCATCTGTCCCTGCCACAACTGCTACGACCAGGTGCGGGACCTGGGCAAGGAGTATGACCTGGGCATCAAGGTCATGTCCTTCAAGGAAATCTTCGAGGAGATTATGCACATTCCCGAAGAATTGAAGGCCAAGGAGGAAGGCGCCGAGGAGGAAGGCGGGGAAGAATAGCCGCCTTGGTTTTATATCAACGAACTTCCTGACCATCAGCAAAAGGCCGTTCCGTTCCGGGGCGGCCTTTTTTTATGAAGCGGTAGCACAACTGTCCCAGGCGCTGCATTACCGACAGCAGCAGCATCGTCTGTTCCTGCATCAATTTAACATGGTAGTTAAGGGGGGGCAAAAAAACATGAATCAGCGATCCGCCGTACGGGCTTATCCGTACCCGGGCCCAGCCGGCCAGGGGATCGAAATGAACCTCTAAAAATTCCAGATCCAACCGCAGGCATTCCTCCCGCAGACCTTGATCGTCATTGACCATCCGCACCAATCCCCTTCCGGGGGTTTTTACCCCGTGCGGGTCCTTGAAAGTAAAAAAGGGCGCCCCTTTTCGGAGCAGCCCTGAATAATTCAGTTTCATAGTCCCGGAAAAGGCCACGGGGGCCAGGATGGCTAATCTCCCCTCCAGAACCAGATGGTATATCCTCCCTAAAAAGTATTTTTTCAGCTCGTAGCCAGCGGTCAGCCGTTTGAACGGGGTATTTTGGACCGGGAAGGATAGCCCCCCCTCCTCTTTGGAGGGTTCCCCCAACGTTTCAATGATCGGAGCCACATCGGGAATCAGGCAGGAAATCAATTTGGCACTGAGCAGAATTGGAGATGACGTCTGTTTAAGCATAAGGCTTGCTCTATATTTTCGCTGCTTCACCCTTTGGAGTGGGTAGCCACCATTCCTGGTAGAGCCACCGGATTCCGGCAACGGCTTTCCCCTGTTTCCTTTAGCCAATCGCGAAAGTTGGGCTAGGCAAACTGCCGTTTTAAATATTCCTGCAGCCTTTTATCGAAATCGATCTCCCAGTCCCCCCGATAAACGATCGTAGAGGCAATCTCGACCGACAGGACCGCGCACTTGATCTTCACCGGCAAATGCTTGACCCGGTTTTTGTAAACGGGATTTTCCCGGACAAATTTCGGGAGATGGTGGAGGATCACCCGGCGGTAGCCGGGCCGGTCCAGGGTGGCGGGCCGGTCCTGGAAGAAGGCAAACAACCGGGCATAGTGGCCGTTGATCTCGGTGCTGATATCGTCGCTGATAGCCGTGAGGGACCGTTTCCCGGAATGCTCCCCATGGCGCCGGAACAATAGATTGGCTTCGTCTTCAGCCCGCTGGTCCAATAGGGCGAGTACATCCCTTACGTACTCGTTTTTATGAGCTAAAAATTCCTTTTCCGTCATCAAAAGATTGCCTAGTATCTCGTAGGAGGAGGCGATAACCCCGCACTTATTGGCGGAAGCGTCACGCAAGAGGACCACTCCCCGTTTCTGTATCTCGTCACGCGCTTCGGGCGTAATAAAGGAATTGGCCCCTTCCACGATACAACGAGCCGTAGGGGTGCCGTCTTGCGTGAAGAGCAAAGGCCAGTTTCCGCCGTCGATGGTTTCGGGCCTCCCGCCGCAGGGTAGAAAGAGGTCCACCGGAACGGAAAAGACGAGCGTGTCGTTTTCCCGATAGAATTCATCGCTGGTTATCCAGACCTCGTCCACACCGCTAGCGGTTCGCAGCAGTTTGCGATGTAGCACCCGTAGGCCTTCCTTACGCTTTTCCCGGCGGAAGAGAATGAACCCTCCCGGATGGAGCCTGGCGGGATCATATTCCACCACGTCCCGTTGCAGGAGCAGTCGGCGAAGTTCCTCCCCCACGGCCCCCTGCGGATCATAAAGCGCCCCGGAACCGGCTACGATGGCCCGGATCGTTACCTGCGGGCACCGTTCCAACAATAATTTCAAGGCATTTCCGGCCACGTCCCCGTTGGTGCCGCCGGTGACTTTGACGGAGAAAGGTTGCGCCCGCATATCCAGGCCCAGAGCCTTCATGGCGATCTCGGAGAATTTCACCACCCCCCGGGAGGTTACCCCGAATTCCTTGTGGTTGATGCCCGCTGCTTTGCTGGACATGATGCCGCTGCCGAGTAGATAGCCCCGCTTCCGCGATTGGCGGGCGATCAGTTCGATCATGGCATCATGCATATTTTCGTCAGGACCGAGCTCGATCGGTTCTTCTTCACCGTAATAGTCCACCACTCGAGGATGGGCGGCCTTACCGTCTTGGGTTACGAAGAGATCCAAAAAGGCGTTGATGAATCCATACTGAAGCTTGTACAACCTTTGGGTCGCCGCCTCTTCCGAAACCGTGTCTTCGGCGTCGAGGACCACCACCATTTTGGATCCGCCTTCATAAATATCTTTGTTTTTCAAATGCTGCGTGTGGGCCAGGACGAAATTCTCCCGAAAGAGGGTGTTGGCGTTGGTGATATATTCGTCCCGGTTCCGGCCCATAATCGTCCGCCACCCCCCCCGGGCTATATCCGAGAAGCCGATGTGATAGCCGATGCCGTGCCGCCCGAAGAAAAAGGTTATCCGGAATGGTTTGTCCACCGGCAGGTCCGTGGTCTGCCGGGGGTCCAACTCGTCCAGGTAATCCGGACTCAATCGAAAAGCCAGGGCATGCTTTTCGGGTACGAAGAAATTGGTCTTGAGGGTGTGCTGAATGAAAAGCAGGCAGGTCTTATAAATAGTCTTGCGGATCTCATCCAGATAACGATTTCCCGTATGATAGCCTGCAATTTCCCGGCGTACTTCCTCGATCAAGGAGGGGAAGGTTTCCAGGCGGTCCACGCGATCCGGGTCGAACCGAGACTGAAAGGCCCCGATCAACCGCCGGGCCATTTCCGGATCCGTCTGCAAGGCCCTTTCCACGGTATCAAAATCGAAGCGATCCGGTTGCTGGTGGGCCAAGGTGGTGTGGCAGAAGGCAATGAAGGCGTTGGTCAGGGACGCCTCGTCACCGGTCATCAGCCGGTTCGACACATAATTCGAGTAGGTTCTGCTGGTGGGGGAAAGGATCTGCGTGTTGTACAGTTCGCTTTGGAGCGCTTGGAACAACTCGGAATGCTTTTCCACCAGGGCCGTCTCGCGGGGACTGACGTAAAAGGTCCCCAAAAAGTAAGGATGCAGGCCCGTGTTGACGATCAGGGAGTAGGACCTCCTGATCCCGATATTGAGCCTTTGAAAGACTTCGCTGATCTGGGTCAGAAACCCCCGTTGCGGCGGATTGCCCACGGAGAACAGAATCCGGGACTCCCGGGCGTTCAGGGTGGGCCCGGTCTGCTCGACGTCCAGATACAAGCCGTTGTTTTCCCGGCCTCGCTGATAAAGCCACATCACGCGGGCTATTCTTAGGGGAGGCGAAATCCGGACATACCCCGGATTGTTAACCCAAAGCAGCCCCAACACCCGGTCGAATTCCTTGAAATCGAAATCCAGGTACTCCTTTTTCATGACCGCCGCCACCGTGTTTCTAATCTTTCGGGGTACCCTGACCTCCTGCAAGGCCGCCGCGATTTCCCTGGAGGTTCGCCATTCGAATTCGAACCGCTGTATTTCCAGGTCATTTTTACCCCCGGGAATGGGGCCGGAGGAGTGGATGAGCTCTGCGTAGGATATTTCACGGTCCCGAAGCAATTGCAGCGTGTCATAAAGGGAACCGGGAAGGTCCGGACGGGCGACCATGAGTTTCCGGGTTTCGTCGATCAGGGTGGTTTTCTGCTGGCTGGGAATGGTCCGCAGGGCCAGGGCCAGATTTACGATGGCCTCGATCTCCTCCTGCATGGTAATGAAAAAGTAGGGATGCAGATTGGCATAGAGCCAGTCCAGATTCTCGGAGGCCGTCTGCAGCCCGGCGCCCATAGCCCTCCGTATTTTGCGGTACAAGGCGGCGTCGGGTGTCGCCCGCGCATCCTGCAGGGCCTGCTGCAGGGCCTTGATCTGTTCGGTCATTTTTTCTCCTTAAGCCATCTGGTCCGGGTGGGGATGCTCATTCCTTCAAGGCTTCCTCGTACCGGATAGGCTTAAAAAGGCCTTTCTTCATTTTCAATGTGCACCAGAGGAAGGCGTAAACGGCCCCGCCCCCTAAAAAGTAGAAGGCATATTTATAAATTTCCCTTTTCATTTTGGGGTCCGGGAAAATATAAATCAGGACCAGCATGATCCCTAAAATCCCCAAAATTTGAGGGACGGGGAAACCGGGAGTTTTGAAGGGTCGTTCCAGTCGGGGATATCTGACGCGCAGGATGATCACGTCGACATGGGCGATGATGTAAGCCAGGAGCCAGGAAAAGGCCGAAGCCACAATGAAAACGACAATGGTTTCAATCGTGGATATGCCGCTTAAGATTTGGACCAGCATGCCCAGCCCCATCAGGATGATCCCTACCCAAGGCGTGCGGAAACGGGGATGCAGCCATTTAAAGATGGCCGGGACCTGCCCGGCATGGGCCATGCCATAGAGCATACGCGGGACGGAGGCCATCAGCGTATTGATCACCCCGGCCGTAGCGAAAAAGGTGGCGGTCCCGGCCCAATATAACCCGGCCTTTCCTAAGATGGAGGAAGCGACCTCCACATGAGGGGTCGGAGAAGTGGACAGCAGGTTCTGGGGAACAAAACGAATCGCCGCAATGCCGAAAACCAGATTGAGTGCCAAGATGATGACCAGCCCCAGGATCATGGCCAGCGGCAGGTCCCTTCTGGGATTCTTGGCCTCCTCCACCAGGGGGCAGATAAATTCGGTGCCGATCAGCAGCCAGACCCCCAAGGCCACGAAACCGATGATGTCCACGATTCCCGGGGGGGGAGCGACCACGGTCACCTGCGGATTCCCCAGGGCGAAGATGCCCACGAGTCCGATTACCGCCACGGTAACGATCTTGATAATGGTAAAAACGATTTCGGCCTTGGCAAAAACATCCACGCCCAGCAGGTTCAGCAGCATAAACAGGAACAACATCAGCACGCCGATCAGGGTGGGAGAGAGGCCCGGGAAAAATACGTTCTTGACCACGATGCTGGCCACGGCAATCTCCGCCGGCCCGGCCAGGAGTTGGACAATAATGTAACCGGCGATCGTAGCGATGATGGCCGGGAAATGTCCGAGGGCGACCTCCGTATAGGAACTGATGCTGCCGGCGCGGGGCATGGAAACGGCCAGTTCGCTGAAGGTGAAGGCCTGAAAAATCATCAGGACCCAGGCGATCAGCATGGCCAGGATAAAGCCGTAACCGCCCAGCCCCATCCCTTGGCACAGAGAAACCAGGGTGGTGGAAGCCACCACCAGCCCCACGGCTACCGCCAGCAACGAAGGAAACCCCAGCACGCCTTTTTTAAGTTCTTCCACGATGTTCTCCTTAGGGACCAAGTGGGTCACTACCCCCGGACAGGGCTGGGGGTAACGACCGGACGCTTCAGGACTACTGGGTCTTGATCATGCCGCTCAACCTGACGTCACCCCGGTTCAACCAGAGCGCCGGATAGGAGTAGGAAGGGTAGGCGGTGCCGGGGGTAGCGATCTGATCCAAGGCCAGGGTGGGCAACGGGTTGCCGGTGCCCCTGGCCGGGAGGAAACCCCGGAGGGAGTCATTCAGCCAGTCCTGGAAGCCAGGATTTCGGCATTCTCCTGGCCGCGCACGGATAGGACCGGTATCGGCGACCGGCGCAGGACCTTTTCGGCCGTGGAGCCGAAGAGGGTATTGGCCAGATTGGTCCGGCCCTTGGTTCCCATGACAATCAGGTCCGCTTGTTGCTCCTTGGCGGCCGCCAAAAGCTCTACCCAAGGGACTCCTACCCGGATAATCCGGGTGCAGGTTAACTCTCCACAGCCGGCCTCTTGGAATAACTGCAGGGCCAAGGCCTCCCGTTCCGCATGCTGGGTTTTCAGATAATCCTGGACCGAGATATTGATCCCTCTGGTCTTGATGCTGTAGATCATATCAATATCCCGCTGATTAATGACGTTTACCAGAATCAGGCCGGCCTGGCAGGCCTTGGCCAGCAGACCGGCATTTTGAATCGTCCTGTGGGAATAATCCGAGAAATCCACCGCCACCATTATTTTTCGAATTTCACCCAGCATAGCCCCGCTCCTTCCAACATAGTGGACCCCTTGCCAAGCCTGCGCTGACCCTATCCTTTTATTCTTTCCGACAAAATCCCTGCTAATGACTGCTGACCAGATAAGAGCCTATGATCGCCTCGGCCTCAATTTCCACCAGGTGGGCCGGACGGGCCAGGGCCGCAACCTCGGCCATGGTGATTACCGGTTTGATCTCCTTAAAGAATTCCGAATAAGCCTGTATATATTCAGCGGCCCGCTTGATGTCCGTCACATAAAGGCGAACCCGATAGACTTCCGAGAGCTGGGCCCCCGCCTGGATCAAAACCGTTTCAATTTTTTGGAGGATGATCTGGGTTTGCCGGTACGCATCCCCCTCCGCCTCGACCACGCCCTCCGGATTCGTGGTGGTCGTCCCGCCGACAAAAACGAAGTTCCCGACCTTGACCGCCCGGCTGTAACCCGCCTTTTCTTCCAGAGGCGCGCCCGATGAAAAGTTCTCTCTCTTCAGCAAATCCATGGTTCCTTCCTCCCGGTCCCTAACCAGGGCAGCTCTTTGGTTGGACGAAAAAGCTAAGATACCTTAAAAAATCTTTAATGGGCCTTCACCCTTTTAAGCAGAAAGTGCGACAGAGCCGGGATCAACACCAGCGCGCCGATCATGTTCCAGATAAACATGAAAGTCAGGAGAATGCCCATATCGGCCTGAAATTTGATTGGTGAAAACACCCAGGTAACGACACCGGCAGCCAGCGTGAAGCCCACCAGTCCGACCACCTTGCCGGTAAACTGGACGGCGCGTTTGTACGACTGTCCCAAAGACAGTCCGGCCCGCATCCAGTTGAGCTGAACGCTGAGCAGATACAGGGCATAATCCACCCCGATGCCCACCCCCAGGGCAATGACCGGGAGGGTGGCGACCTTCACCCCGATGTTCAGCAGGACCATGAGCGCCTCGCAGAGGATGGAGGTCAGCAAGAGCGGCAGGACGGCCACCAATACCGCCCGCCAGCTACGGAAGGTGATGAAGCAAAGCAGGATCACCGCACTATAGACATAGAGCAACATGCTATGTTCCGCTTTTTTGACCACGATGTTGGTGGCCGCCTCGATTCCGGCGGCGCCCGCCGCGAGCAGGAACTGTCGATCACCGGTACTGTGCTGCTGGGAGAACTCGTCTACCGCCTGGACCACCCTTTCCAGCGTTTCCGCCTTATGATCGGAAAGGTAGGCAATCACCGGCATAATGGTGCCGTCGTTGTTGAACAGGTTCGGGTTGTTGACGATCGACTGATGGGCACCGTAGTTCAGCACCTGCTGATTGCGGGAGATGGTGTACCACTTGGGACTGCCCTCATACGTGCCGGCCGTGATCTGGCGCACCCCGTCGGGCAGGGAAATGGTGGTCTGCACTCCGGGGACCTGCTGCAACCGCCAGGCCAGACGATCGGTCTCGATGAGGGTTTCGTATTTCTGCACCCCGTCCGGGGGGGTCTTCACGATTACGGCAAACTGATCGGTGGAAAGGGCATAGTTCGCCGTGATATAGGCATTGTCCTGATTGTAGCGCGAATGGGCTCGCAGTTCGGGTGCGCCGGGGTCCAGGTCGCCAATCTTGAGGTTCAGGCCCACCAGCCAGCCGCTGGCGGCCAGGACGAAGGCCGTGGCCACCGCCCCGATGGCCCAGCGCCGTTCGGTAAAGCGTTCGAGGAAGCCCCAGATCATCCCGGCTCCCGCGCCCTGGCTTTCCTCTTTTTCGTCCTTGAGGCTGCGCCGGGCCGCAACCGGGCTTACTCCGGCAAAGGAAAGCAGCACCGGCACAAGCAGCAGGTTGGTGAAGATCAGAATCGCGACCCCGATGCTGGCCGTGAGGGCCAGGTCCTGGATGACCGGGATATCGATCAACATCAGGACGGCAAATCCGACCGCGTCTGCCGAAAGCGCCGTCACCCCGGGCAGGAAGAGACGGCGGAAGGTGTAACGGGCGGCCACCAGCTTATGGGTTCCCCGTCCAATGTCCTGCATGATGCCGTTCATTTTTTGAGCGCCGTGGGAGACGCCGATGGCGAAAACCAGGAACGGCACCAGTATGGAATAAGGATCGAGTTCATAGCCGAAGGTGGCGATCACGCCGAGGAGCCAGACCAACGCCACCAGCGAACAGCCGACCAGCAACAAGGTGCTGCGCAGGCAGCGGTTGTAGAGGAAGATAAATATCCCGGCGATCACGGCCGCAAAGGCAAAATAGGTCATCACCTGGAACAGCCCCGCCAGCAGATCGCCGGCGAGCTTCGCAAAGCCGATGATGTGCATCCGGATCTTGCCGCCGGGTTCCGATTCGGCTTTTGCTTGAGGGTTCCTGGTCGAGGCGTACTTGGTTCGGATATCCTCCAAATTTTTTGAGAACTTTTTATAATCAAGCCGCTGGCCGGTTTGCGGATCCGTGTCCAATAGCGGAACGAAGATGGCCGCTGACTTGAAGTTGTCGGCCACCAGATCGCCGACAATCCCCGCGCGGGCAATGTTCTGCCGGAGCTGATCGATGCTTTTTTGCGAACTGTCATAAGTATCCGGCATTACGGGGCCGCCCCGGTACCCTTCTTCGGTAATCTCATCCCAGCGCACGGCCGGCGTCCAAATCGATTTCATCCAGGCGCGGTCCACGCCCGGGATCAGGAAAACCTCGTCATTGATCTGCTTCAACGTTTCAATGTATTCGGGGTCGAAGATATCGCCCCGGGTGTTCTCGACCACCACCCGGATCGAGTTGCCGAGGCCGTACAGCTCGCTCTTGTTCTGGAGGTAGTTCTTGACATAGGCCTGGTTATGGGGAATCATCTTTTCAAAGTTGGCATTGAACACGAGCTTGGTGGCCTGATAGGCCAGCACCAGGGTGACGATCAGGCAGACGATGATCATCGGCAGCCGGTTGTTGAAAACCAGACGTTCCAAGTGGTTGCCGGAGGTCTGATCGAAATCCTTCAATTCCTTTACGACCGGCATTTCATCTATTTTTTCCATTGGGACAACCACTTCAGTTCTCCTTCGTTGTTTTTATTTGATCGACCGAATCGCCAAACCGCCAAATCCTGCCAGCACCAGGGTATCCTCGCCGAAAGCGGCAACCGCGGCTGCCGGCAGGGCCTTCTCTACTTTTGCCGTTTGGAAGCTCAATCCGTCGTCTTTGCTCACCAGCACGTCCCCCCCCTGGCTCACCAGGACCAGGCGGCCGTCTTTGGTTACGGTCGATCCCGTCAGTCCTACCGAGACCCCGGTCTCCACTTTTTGCCAGCTTTGGCCCCCGTTAGCACTGCGGAAAACCTGGCCGCGCATCCCGAAAACAAGCAGGGCACCGGTTCTGCCGGTGACCCCAAAAAATGTCCCCGGATAGGGAACTTTTACCCGGCGGAACATTCCGGCACCCGGGTCGAGTTTCAGCACCAGGCCCTGCTCGCCACTGATGAAAATATCCTGGCCGATGCGTCTGACGGCATAGAGATGCGCTAATCCCGGGTTCTCCGTCCGCTCAAACCAGGGTTGCCAGTTCCTGCCTCCGTCGGTGGTATGGAAGATCGTATTGAAGGAGCCCACGATAAAGCCGTCCGTTTCATTGTCAAACCAGACATCGAGAAAGTGCTTGTCGGCGCCTTCCTGGACGAAACGTTGGATGGTTTCCTGCAGACCCGAAACCGCCGCGGTTCCTCCCGGTCTGCCGGCAGGGGGATGGGCGGTGTAATAACTGAGCGCGATCCGGGCGGCCGCGTAACCGTCAAACTGTTTCACCCAGGTGAGGCCGCTGTCGGCACTGTGTAAAACCACGCCGTCATGACCGACCGCCCAGCCTTTCTCCGGTGTCGGAAAATAGACGGCTACCAGATCTGAACTGGCCGGCACCTGAACCTGGGTCCAGTTTTTTCCCCCGTCATCCGAATAGAGGATGTGGCCGCGCTGCCCCACGCTGACCAGGCGCTTGCCGGCCACCGCAATCCCGTTCAGCAGGGATTTTGCCGCCAGGGCGCTTTTCAGCGCCGGGGTCTCGAGCACATCCTTGAATTTCGGTGTACTGCCGGCGATGGCGAACGTCAATAAGGCCATGGCCATCATTACCGTTAGTATCATTTTGTAGATCATATCTGCTCCCTGGGGATCAGGGCCGGGGCCCCGCTTAACCTCGTCCTTGGCCTCCCGGCGCACCCGGCGGAGGATACCGCCGGATGCACCGGGGCTAAACCCATCGGATCAGCGAACGCCGGCGGCGGCCAGATTTTCCGGAAGCCATTCCTTTTCCGGGATGTCCGGTATGTATTTGACACCGCCGGCCTCGGCCACATAAACGTCCAGCGTATAAATATTGGAACTGAAATCATAGAAGCCATGGGTCATGGCATAAGGCGCATTCGCATCGTAGTTCTGGACCATGTACATGAAAGCCGATTTATAGAGCTGCCCGCGCGCGTCGTACTCATCGCTGGCCAGCGCTTGCCAACTGTCTTCATCCAGATAAAAGATGCGCTTGTGGTAGATATGCCGCTTGCCCGGTTTGAGGGTCGCCTCCACCACCCAGACCCGGTGCAGTTCCCAGCGGACCAGATCCGGATTGAGATGTTTCGGCGTCAGCAACTGGCTGCCCTTGGACCAATAAACCAGATTGTAATTGTTGTAGGGGACGTACATCTCCTTCTTGCCGATCAGTTTGAAATCGTAGCGTTCCATCGACCCCAGGAACAGACGCCATTCATCATAGGCGGTCGCGCCGTTCAGTTGGGCGTTCGGCGTATCGAAATTGATGTCCGGCGCCAGTTTTGTCCGCCGCTGACCGGGGAGGTACTGCCAAGCGCGCCGGCCTTTCCCGTAAAAGTCCAGATAATCGTAGACCATGAGCATTTCGCCCACATTGCGGGGCGGTCCAATACAAATATCCCGGAGCCTCCAGAAGATGTCGGGTTTGGTATTGGTCGGGACCCAGTAGGGCCAATTCAAGACTTCATCCAGCACATAGGTCATCGTGGGCCGCCCGGCGGCGGTCACCACCCAGGACTGGGGAAAATGGTTTAAGGTAATCCCGTTGTAGAACAGAATGTGGTTCCACATGGCCTCATAACCGTCCTTCGGAATGGGAAAGGGATAGGCCGCATGGGCGCCCACTACGGTCAAACCGTTGTTGGCGGTCTTGGTCGTGGTGGCCTGCTTGACGGTATTTTCCAGCACGTATTTCGGAAAAGCCGCCGACCGGTGGGTCTTATAGACGTCCAGGCGGAAGCTGGGATGTTTCTCCAGCAGCATTTTCTGCCCATGGGTGAGCTTGTCGGCATATTTACCCAGGTCCTTCTGGTTGATGGTGAACAAAGGTTTTTCGGCGGCATAGGGATTGGCGCGCAGGCCGGTCCCTTTCTTGAAGTCGGGCGGTATGGTGGTCAGTCCGCCAGTGTACTCGGGGATGGAACCGTCCTGGTTCCCCGCCTTTTCGGCTCCGAGAGCCGTCAAGGTCGTGCCCAGCTTCTTTGCTTCTTCCGCCGTGATCGCCCCCTGGGCCGCCCCCGCAAAAATCAGCAGTATGATGGTTACGATGAAGCCATACTTTACTCTCATGTCGTCGTTCCTCCCCCTTAGAATGTGGCTCTAAATGTGAGTGACAGGGTTCCCCGATCCTTCAGTAAAGCATAATCGCCATTATTGATGGATACGGCCCCCGCCGGATCCGTGTCGTAATTTCCAAAATAACCGTAATAGGCCAGATCGACGCGGTACCGCGACAGGATGTCGGCGGCTAGACCGAAGCTATAGTAGCCCGCGCCCTGGTTGATACCGGCGACGGTCGCCCCGTTGCCGCTCAGGCCCACTCCGAAGGTCATGGGCGCCAAGAGATCCACCGACGGGAAAACTTGAAACCAGGTCGGTACGAAGGTGGCGTCAACCCCGAAAGCGTCTTTGCTCACGCGGTCAAGGGCGGTATAGGTGGGGCGGCCATTGAAGACCGCTTCGTTCTGCGTCACTTCATCCCAGCGGCACCAACTGAATTCCACGGTCCAGGTGGCGGTATCAAACACCGGCGTCTTATTGATCAGACTCAGGAAATTCAGCACCCCGTGAAAGGTGTTTCCTCTCGCCGCCGCCGTGTCGCCCGAACTGGGCATGGCCGTAACAAAACTTCCCGGGGGGAGCCCCAGCGCGGCGGCATTGTCGGGACTGGCCACCAGGACAAAGTCACTATTCAGCGGCATATTCTTGCGGTAAGAAAGTTCGGCGCCCACGCTGACGCCCAGAATTTGCTTGGACAGACTGATACCGAACAGATCGATATTATCCGGATAGGCGAAATTGAACACCGCTGGGGACCCGGCGACCACGGGATTTAGATTCAGGTGCGCCTGCGGCAACTTGTCGGACAAATTCCGGTAATAAAAGCCGAGGGTCCCGAAAAGCCATTCGGGACTCCAGCGCATCGCCACCCCCCAGTCCCTGGCGTCCGCTGGACTGATGTCGGCCCCTCTTTGGATAACGCCGAGCGCCGGGTCCAGCAGGGCTTCGGATCCGTTGAGAAAAAAATCGTAGATGCCCAGATACGAGCCGGCTTCCGGATAACGACTCGGTTCCCATTGCAGGAAGTATTGCCCGGTAATCGAAAGCCCTTGGAGGGGCGAGACCGAAGCCGAGATGCTGTTCAAGGGACGGAACAACTCTTTCAGGGTGGTACCCGGCACGGCATAGGCCTTAAAGAAATCAATCGGCGATTGCACATAGGCGATGCTGTTCAGGCCCGCGGTCAACCCCAGGCTTTCTCCAAAGTAGAGTGTATGCCGCCCGGCCTTGACCTGGAGCGGTATGTCGGCAATGCTGAAATTGCCGAAGCCAAAGGCATCGAGCACTTCACCGTTCGGTCCGGCATAGTAGTATTTGACGTAGTCACTCACCCCGAGGGCCTGTTGGCCATTTTTTAAATGGTTCGAAGTGGCCACCGAATTGTTGTCAAAACTGTCCTTGGCGTAAGCATAATCGTACCAGCCGGCCCAACTGACCCGAAAGCCAAAATCCCTCTTAAAGGAGAGGTCCAGCTCGGATAAAATGTCCAGTCGATTGGCGACCACACCGCTGGCAAAGTTGCGGTCTCCGTCATCGAGATTCGGATTGGCCAGGATCGCCTGGTCCTGGCTCCCGACCCGGTAGCCCAGGTTGTAACGGAAGGTGTTATCCCAGTTTAGCTTGATGTCGTCATTCCCCGTGTCGATTTTAAAGGCCCTGGCGCCGTCGCCTACGCCTAAAATGGACGCTACAACCAACACAACCGCAAGGAAGCATTTACCTCGATTTCCCAGCATGCCTTTCCCCCTTATTATGGTTTTGCCCATCGATCAACCCCCTCACCTAAATTTTTATGTCCAGGGATTTCGGTATTGGTTGACATGACATTCCTGCCGCCAGAACGTATTCCCAAGCGGAACCCGTGCGTGGAGAGCGTCTCCGCCTGGGACCGGCGCCCGATTCCGAAAAACTGCCCGGTAAGAACACGGCCTGGTGGCATTGCAAAACTGCGTGCTCGGGTGTCCTGTACCGCCCCGATTCTGACCTAAAAATACCAAGCCTCCTTTCAAAAATATTGTTTGGTTTCGAAAGCACCGGCGCTAGCCGGATGAAGTTTTTTTATTTTCGCTGCTGACCAAATCCCGGCCCTATTCCCCCTGGACCAGACCGGCCACAATCGCACCCGTCCTCTCCAACTCTTCTTTCGACCTCGTTCGCTGCAGATGGGCGCCACTGATGAAGAAACCCAGCGCGATGAGCAAGACCACGATCAAATCAAAGATCTCCGGGATATGGGGGGGAAAAAACATTCCGATGAGGACAAATAATATGGAGCAGACTCCCAAACCCGGCACCACGGCATGCTTCCACAGGCTAAACTCTCCGGGCTGTTTCCTGCGGTAATAAAAAGTGGAACAGACGCAGGCGATGCCGTAGCAGGCCAGCGCAGCAGCCATAGCGATGATCACCCCTACGGCCAAGCACCACTGCAACGGGCCGGTATCCCCCCCCCACAGGAGGGAACCGGGTATCATCGTGATCAGACCGAACACGTACACCGCCAAAATCGCTACCCAGGGGGTCCTGAACCTCGAATGAAGTCTGCCAAAGGCCCGGGGGAGTATCCCCGCTCGTCCCATGGAATATAAAATTCGGGCCACCCCCATCATGCCCGCCGAGGCCGGCCCGATCGTGCCCAGCGTAACCACCCCGATTAAAAGGACGAAGCCGGGGAAGCCCCAAAATTTCCTGCTGAGCGTCACGATAACCGGGTCTTCTATGGTCCAGCCCCGCATTTCGTTCCAGAAGCCATAGATCGTCAGGGTCGTGTAGATAACATAGAAAACAGTACCAATGATGATCGAGACCACGAGGCCGAAGCCCACCCCCTTCAGGGGATCCTTGGCTTCCTCACCCATGGCGGCTACAGCCTCAAAGCCGACAAAAACCACTGTGCCCCATAACAATCCGTAGGCCGCGCCGCTGACCCCTTTCAACCCTTCCAGTTTTCCCAGGAGAGGGAGGAGACTGGTTCCTTCCAGCGCTCCGCCCTGGAAGGGTCCGTTAACCATCACATAGGCCGCCAAGGCGAGCACACAAGCAATCTGGAACAAAGCGGAGTAAAATAAAAACTTAAAACTCGCCGCTACTCCGATCCAAGCCAGAAAAGCCACCAAGGCAAAACCGACTACAAAAATAATCCACCAGGGGACATGAATACCGCACTCGGCCAGGAGCCACCACAGGAACCAGTACCCTAAACCAGTGGCCCCGGCCGAAAGAAACGCCCACATGGTGAAGCTTAGCCCGGCCACAACCCAGCCCACTCTGAAGCCGACAGCCTGGATGGCAAAGGTGTAGAAAGATCCGGCCGAGGGGAGCTTCCTGGTAAGCTGGGCCATGCTGTAGGCGACGATGAGCATCATGATGCCGGAGAGGACCATGGTGACCGGTGTCAAAACACCGGTGAAATAGATTACCGAACCAATGGCGACCGCCGCCCCGGCACCGGGGGTATAAAAAGAAACTCCGGCCCAGGCAAGCATCCACTTGCCTAAAGCCTTGGCTTCCAGCCGTTCAACTTCTTCAGCCATTTAACCCCTCCTCTAAAAATCGCGGTGGGCTTATAAGACTTCAACCGGACGATCTGTGGGCCGGAGCAAAAGCCGTATTCTAACCCCCCCTGCGCAAACCCGATGGCCTTAGTCTGCCCCTGAGCCAATTACGCGCCATAGCGGTACCGGTAATCGTCCGTCAGCACACAGCGCCGGACCCGGGTGTAGGTCCGGGGCCGGGTCAAACCCTCCCCGCCGGTGGCTACATGGAGGGACTTGAAACCCTCCCCGTCCACGCCGATCCCGGCCACGGAGGCGCCGTTTTTCACCAGTTGGGAGGCGTCGGCCCGGCTGGCCAGGCGGGCCATGTTGGCCAGGCTGTTGGAGTGAAAAACGATGGT
>JACRCK010000374.1 GCA_016219065.1 Deltaproteobacteria bacterium | reverse complement strand
TCCAGGCCAGCGGAGAGACATTTCCCGGGGTACCCCGATGTAATACCAGTTCCGGAGCACCAGATTGAAGGCCTCAAAAATCAACCACAAGGCCACTGACCAGGGAATCAGCAGTAAAAATTCCCGTTTCCGGTTTTTGATCAGCGAATGCCCCCGCAGCCTGTAGACCAGTCCGTCCACCGTCAGTATATAGGGCCACCAGATCAGCGAGTAGAAATGGGTCGTAACGGGTTCCAGTCGCAGGACCAGGGCGGTCTGGGATAGGACCAGGGTTGCCAACCCGATCCAGCCATGCAGTGGAAAAGGAGACCTGCCGGCGCCCATCACGACCGCTCCGTTAGCAACTGGCGGATTTTAGGCAAGGCCTGGCGGGCCGCCTGCATGCCGGCGTCCATCAGCTTCTTTTTCTGGCTGAATTCGGTCATCCCCACATCGCCCACGTTGGGTTCGATCAGCACATCCACGTCCCGGCATTTATACAGCACGAGTTCCCGGCCCATGATATCGATCGATTGCAGGATCACGTCGATCAGGGAGCTGATCTGAGGATGGTTGATCTTTTTTTGAATGCTCACGGCGATGATGATATCCGCTCCCCGGGCCCGGGCCACGTCCACCGGGAGGTTGTTGGTGACCCCGCCGTCCACGTAGGTCCGCCCGTTGATTTCCACCGGTTGAAAGACCCCGGGGATGGCCGAACTGGCCCGTATGGCCTTGGCCAGCGATCCCCTTTCAAAGACCCAGGTCTGGCCGGTGTTCAGATCCGTGGCCACCGGGTAAAAGGGGACTTTGAGCTGTTCCAGGTTTTTCCCTTTGGCCTTGGTCTGGACGAACTTCTCCAGCCGGTCGCCCTGGACCGGCCCCATCCGGGAATAGACCACCGAGTAATCGAAAATATCTTCCTTTTCTATGGAATAGGCCAGCCATTCCAGGTTGGCGCTGTTGGGATCGGCGGCGTACAGTCCCCCGATCAGGCTACCCACGCTGGTGCCGACGATCAGGTTGATCGGGATTTTTTCCTGTTCCAGGACCCGGATGACCCCCACGTGGGCAAAGCCCCGCGCCGCGCCGCCCCCCAGCACCAGGGCGACTTTAACCGGACCTTTCCCCTCCCGAGGTTTGGGAGTGGTAGTGCAGCCCGAAAAAACCAGGGTCATTAAAACCAAACAACTCCATACCACTTTAAATAAAACCATGCTCAGTAGCTATTCCTCTGCTTTACCTTTTCGTTCTTATTTCTTCCCTCTTCCTTCTTCCCTCTTCCGTCTCTCCTTTGCTTCCCGGAACTGGGCCCTCACCCGGCCGCCGGAAACGGCCATGACGATGGAAAGCACAGTCCCGATCTCGGCTTCCGTAATCCCGAGTTCCCCGACCCCGTCGAGGTAATGTTCCATTCAGGGGTAACAGCCGACAGCCATGGAGGCCGCCAGTTGAAGCAGTCGGGTGGTCTTGGGGTCCAGGATTTCATTGCCCTGGACGATCTGATAAAAATCATTATAAGCCTTCTGCATTTTATCCGGCAGCATGACAACCTCCTATTAAAATCTATTTTGACATTAAATGCCAGGCCCGAGGCGAGCACCCTCGAAGCATGAAAATAAGGCTCAGGATTCAAGGGTCCAAGGGGTCAAGGATTCAAGTAAAGAACCAAAAGCCGTCTATCCGCGGCTCGAACCCTGGAATCCTTGAACCCTCGAATCCTATTTTCGTATTAAATTCGATGTTGGACGTTCGTCTTTTAAAGCTGCGACAGCTTCCTGACCTCCTCCAGCAGGCCCTCGGTAAAGGCCTGGGCCTTACCGGGATCTTTTTCCTGACGAGCTTCCCCGATTCGCAATTCAACCATTATTTTACCGCCGGCGGCGGTTGAATGATAGCGGATTCCCACCGGCAAAAAGGAAAGGGTCGGCCAGTCCTGCTTTTGCTGAAAAGACAGGATCATCCGGACCAGCCGCCACTTTCCCGGTCCCATCGCCTTCGGGAAATAGGTGCCCTCGGGAAACAATACCAGAAAGGCATCGCCCTTGATCAATGGACCCAGCGAACGAAAGGTATTCAGACTTTTCAGGGGCGCCTGGCGGTCCACCGGGATCCCGCCCAGACGGCTGATGAAATACCGGGCCACGGGAGACCGGAATAATTCCTGCTTGGCCAGAAAATAAAGGGGCCGGGGGATATAATGACCGAGCAGCGGTACGTCCCACCACTGCTGATGTTTCGGGATCAGCAGGGCCGGCCCTTTTTCAGGGAGGTGGTCCAGGCCCCGGATGCGCACCTCAAACCGGGACGGGAGTACCAGACCGGAGACGAGCCGGGTCAGATTAAAAACAAGCGGCGACCGTTTCATAGTCTTTTATACGAAAACAGACGAACATCGAACGTCCAACATCGAACAGCGAATTAAATACAAAATAAAACAAACGGCGAAGGTTGCAGTTTGTTTTGATGTAGGAGAGGGGTTCATCCCTTCCTGCCTCACAGATGCCCGGGTGGGTATTTTCATTAACAATTAATAATTGACAATTGATTATTGATTATTTAAGGCTTTTAGTCTGTCGAGGATTTCAATACAACAGATATCCTTCCCTGATTTTTTTAAATTCCTCCAGAGCTGGCCTCCAGGATTTTTCCAGTTCCTCAACCGGTGTCCCGGCTTCGAGAGCTTTCCGGACAGCCGGGTCCCCGATCAGCAGGTCGATAGGCCTCCGCTCCTGCTCGTATTCATAGGGCGGTTGTTTCCATTGAAACTTTCCCGGATACAAGGCGAGCACGGTCTGCAGCAGGGCCAGCGTCGTCCGGTAGGGTTGAAACACTTCCCGATCCGCTACCTGGAGGAAGAATCCCCGGCAGACCTCCCCCTGCCATTTCTGAAAGGTCGGCCGGAAGGCCGTTTCCATTAGATGGACGCCCGGCAGGGGCACACCGGCCAGGTCTTTTTTTATCCGCTCCGGCTCTAGAAAGGGCGCCCCGAAAACTTCAAAAGGCCGGGTGGTGCCCCGTCCCTCGGAGAGGTTGGTCCCTTCCAGGAGTACCTGGCCGGGATAGACGAAGGCCGTCTCCAGGGCCGGCATATTCGGCGAGGGAGGCAGCCAGGGCCGGCCGGTCTTTTCAAAGGTCAGGCGGCGATCCCAACCGGCCATGGCGATCACCCGCAGCTCCGCCTGGATCCCCAGTTCCCGGTTGAACAACAAGGCCAGTTCCCCCGGCGTCAATCCGTGCCTCATGGGCAGGTCCCAGACCCCCACGAAGGAGCGCATCTCCGGTCGCAGAGGGTTTCCCTCGACCTGCCGCCCGTCCAGGGGATTGGGCCGATCCAGGACGACCACCTCCACCCCGGCCTGACGGGCCTCCTCCAGGCAATAAGCCAGGGAGGTAATGAAGGTATAGACGCGGGTCCCCACATCCTGCAGGTCGATGAGCAGCACTTCGATTTCCGCCAGGTTCTCCGGGGTGGGCCGGCGGGTATGGCTGTAGAGACTGTGAATCGGCAATCCGGTGGCCGGGTCCCGGCTGTCCGGGGTCTCCACCATGTTGTCCTGCTCGGTTCCCCAGAAACCGTGCTGGGGAGAGAAGAGGCCGCGGAGATTATTTTGAAATTTACCCCGCAGCAGATCTTTGCTATAGTATCCTTGGCGGTTGATGGACGCCAGGTTGGAAAGCAATCCCCACTTTTTCTTCAGCAGGTCCCGCGGCGGGTTGCTCAGAAAGACTTCCAATCCCAACTGCACCGGAACAACCTCCCCTGGAAAGTAGGTTCGATTTGGAAAAAGTTCATTACCATAAAATTGTTGATTATAGGCTCCGCCTCCTAAAAGTCAAGGAGGGCGGACGGGGTCTTCTAGTCCTGGCGGCCGTCTCGGTCCTTCTGGCCTGGTTCGCTGCCGGTTCAGCCGTTGCCCAAAGCCAGGAACCGGCGGCGCCCCCGGGGGAGCCTGCCACCGTCCGTTGGGGCCGGCCGTCCCCGATGGCCGAACTGGGTCTCGGAACTTATTTTTCCCGGGGAGAAAATTCCTGGCAGATCAGTTTCCCCACCACCGCCGGCACCGGTCGTTCGGCCCTGGAATTCAAGGACCTGGACGGGGTCGTGCCTTTTGCCTCCCTGACGCTCCGGCATCCCCAATCCCTGGTGGGAATCAATTTACTGGCGGGCTCGGGCAACCTGAGCGGCGGCCGGGGAACGGATTCAGACTATATAAACGGTGGGCTCTTGCTGCAATCCCGGATGGATGTCTCCGGGGACCTGACCTTCTGGTCCGCCGATCTGGAGACGACCATTTCCGGTTTTTGGGGGCGCCCCTGGTACCTGAGGCCCTTCCTCGGCTGGCAGCAGCATGAGGAAAAGCTCCGTCTGACCAACGGGCAGTGGACGACCATCCTCGGCGTTCCGGCCAGTCAACCCATCCTCGGCCTGGACAGCCGGTACGAATTCAATTGGGAGGCCGTCCGGCTGGGCTTACAGGGGGGGTTAGATTTTATCACCCGGCCGGAACCCGGTCTCCAGCAACTGGGACTGAAGGGCTCCTTCGCTTTTTTCCCCTATCTTTATTACCGGGGCGAAGGGCGCTGGAATCTCCGTCCGGATTTGAAACAGGACCCCAGCTTTGTCCATGAGGCGGAAAAAACCGGCTGGGGCGGCTGGGACGGCCTGCTGGGCCTCTATTACCGTCCCTGGGATTTTCTGGAATTCGAAGGCGGTGCCCGGGCCAGTTATTTTAAGATAACGGATGGAACCGATACCATCCACTTGTCCGACAACTCAACACTATCCACTGGCCTGGACCGGGCCGAGTCCTGGCGCTACGGCCTGTACCTCAAGCTTACCGGGAGATTTTGACCGATGCCGCTGCAACCCTGGCAACAGGAATTCGCCCGTTTTCTGGCCGAAACCGACAGCCTCTTCTTTCGACCGGGGCTGGTCTTGAAAGACGGGCGTCCCAGCCCTTATTTCGTCAACATGGGCAAACTGTGTACCGGGCGCCTCAGCTTTCAACTGGGCTCTTTCTTTGCCCGCCTGCTCCACGAATCCGGGCACCTGCCCGAGGTGGATATCGTTTTGGGCCCGTCCTACAAGGGCAGTTCCATCGCCCTGACCACCGCCATCAACCTCTGGCTGGAATATCGGATCGATCGTTTTTTTGAATACGACCGCAAGGAATTCAAGACCTACGGCGAGGCTTCCGGGCAGAAAAACCTGATGGTGAACAATACCTTTTTCGACCATTGCGGTCTCTGGATCGTGGATGACGTGGGCACCTCCATGGCCACGAAATACGAGTTGCTGGAGAAAGTCGAGCAGGAGGCCCGCAATAAGAACATCACCGTCCGCATCATCGGTCTGTGTCTGGGCGTGGACCGCCAGCAGACCACCGCCTGTTACGATGCCGACGGACGGGTCATTTTGGGACGGAAAGGGGTAGACGCCCAGAAGCAGTTTTTAGCAAAAACCGGCATCCCGGTTTATGCGTTGGCTCCGATCTCCGAAATCGTCGACTACCTCTACCTCGAACAGGTCCCGGTTTCCATCGACGGGCAGCGCCGGCCGATCCCGTCGGACCTGAAAAAGGTTTTCGACGAGTACCTGACCGAATACGGGACCCTTTCCTGATCATGGACCTGGAAGCGCTTCGGAAAACTTTCCAACGTTCGGGAAGAAAAATCGAGGACCGTCCGGACCTTATTCCAGCCGCCGTGCTGGTGCCCCTGTTTCAAAAAGGTGGTGACACCCATATCCTCTTGACCAAGCGGACCGACCGGGTGGAACAACATAAAGGACAGATATCGTTTCCGGGCGGCGCCTTCGACTATAAAGATTTGGATTGCCTGACCACGGCCCTGCGGGAAACCGAAGAGGAAATCGGCTTGGAAATGGACGCCGTCGAAATATGGGGAGAACTGGATGACACGGCCACCGTCACCCAGTTTAAAATCTGTCCTTACGTGGGTCTCATTCCCTACCCCTACCCTTTTCGCCTCAGTTCCTTTGAAGTGGACCGGTTGATTGAACTGCCCCTGGATCTCCTGCTGGACCCGACGCGGCTCCAGGAAGGCCCCTTCACCTGGGAAGGAAAGACCTTTATGAATTATTTCATTGATTATCAGGGGGATACCATCTGGGGCGCCACAGCCCGGATCCTGAAAAATTTCATCGAGGTATTGCGGGCCGCGAAGTAATATCGGTTTGTTGGGTTTCGTTTCACTCTACCCAACCTGCAAGGGCGGTTCCCGAACCGTCCCTACGATCTGGCCTCTATGTGGTTGCTTCCATCTCCCATCTCCCCTCTTCCATCTAACTTAGGGGGCTGGTCTTGTTTATTTGATATTTACAAATTGGTTCGAATGAGGTAATATTAAAATTTGTCGGTCGGGATGTGGCTCAGTCTGGTAGAGCACAGCGTTCGGGACGCTGGGGTCGCTGGTTCAAATCCAGTCATCCCGACCATTTTTTAAGCCGCAATTCCTCCCCATCTCTCCCTCAAATTATTTTCTTTTCACCATCCTAAAACGCGCTTATCATTTTAGTACGAAAATAGGATTCAAGGATTCCAGGGTTCGAGTCGTAGGGCAGGCGTCTCGCCTGCCAACCAGGTGAGGGGGATGGCTTTTTAGGGCTTCCACGGTCTGGTTGGGGCCCCATCCTGACCTGGAGGGCCGAGCGGGCGGCGAGGACGCCGCCCCTACGAAAACCCCAAACTGCGAAAAAATTTCCATGCTTCTCGGGTGCTCGTCCCGAGCATGGGAAATCCGGCGGTTTCGGGTTTAACCAACGAGGCGGTTCGGGCGTCAATAAACGTATAATTAAAAACTTTTTCCTGGAAAGGTCCGCTATGAAAAAATCTGCCGTCTTTAAAAATCTGGTTTTATCTTTAGGAATGGTTTTCCTGCTGGCGGCCTGTAGCCCCTATTCCCAGCAGGTGGTCCCCTTCCGGATGCCGGCGGCCTATCCCAACATGGTCAGGGTGGCCGGGTTGGAGATCGGGGCCCGGGCCTATCCGGAGCCCAATGAAGCCCAGGCCGTTTTCGGATTCGACATCCGGGGGGCCGGATTGTTTCCGGTCCAGGTGGTCATCGACAACAAGGGCGCCTATCCCCTGGAAATCAATCCGGCCCAGACCTTTCTGGTGGATCAGCAGAACAACTTCTGGCCGGTCCTGGATAAACGCCTGGCCTATGACCGGGTAGCCAAAAGCGCCCAGCCGGCGGCCATCGGGAGCAGCGCCGCGTCTTCCGGTTTTCTGGCGGGCGCCGCCGGGGCCCTGATCGGGGCGGCCATCGGGATTGCCACGGGAAGAAATGTGGGGAGCTACGCTTTAGGCGGTGCGGCCATCGGGGCGGCCGCCGGGGCCACGGTGGGGGGCGCTCAGGCGATCGGCGATCATCCGGTCTACCGGGAAATTTCGGAAGACCTCCGCACCAAATCCCTGGAAAACCGCCCGGTCAAACCCATGGAACTGGTCAACGGGTTTATCTTTTTCCCGGGCGAGGCCTCCTCGGCCAAGGAAATCCGTCTGCAATTTCGGGAGATCGGCAGCGACCGCTACCTGCCCGTGGCCCTGCCATTGTACTAGATTGTTTAAGTGATTTTTGAGAAATTATCCGGCGCCGTCAAATAACGGCATTTCAAATTCGAAACTCGAAATCCGAAATTCAAAACAAATTCAAAGGGCCAAAATTCAAAATTCATAAACCCCTGGCCTAACCTTGGGCTTAGGGGGGGTTGTTTCGGTCATTTAAATTTTGTAAATTGCTTTTTGTTTCGAATTTCGTGTTTCGGATTTCGAATTTAACTTGGGATTTCAAGCTTGGCGATTTGGCTCAGTTTTCACCCAGGGCCAGTTTCCGCTGATAGGCATCCTGGATCTTAATGGTCAGGTCGTTGATGTCGCAAGGTTTCATCAGGTAGTCGAAGGCCCCCAGGCGCATCCCTTCGATCCCGGATTCCACCGAGGCGTGGCCGGTCAGCATGATCACCTCCGCCTGGAAATGGCTTTCCTTGATCCGTTTCAAGACTTCGATTCCGTCCATACCCGGCAACTGGACATGGTCCTGGGAGATCCGGCCAAAGTCCGGAGTTATAAAGAAAAAATGATGCAGGAGATCGGGACGTTTCTACAGGTACCGGGTTCAGGGGATGTCTAACCGCTGCGGTTGCCGGTTTTTTTTCGCTCAATTCGGAGGAGATCCATGGAAGGAATAAAGGTTCTTTTGGTAGACGATGAGGAAGATTTCCGAAAAACCCTGGCCAACCGCCTGCGCAAACGGTCTTTTGAGGTAACCGAAGCGGAAAGCGGAACCGAAGCCCTGGATATAATGGGCCGAC
>JACRCK010000367.1 GCA_016219065.1 Deltaproteobacteria bacterium | reverse complement strand
TGTTCCCGAGTGGCCGAAATTTATGGCAGGGTGCGTGCGATATCGAAAATCATTGGACAAGCAGGCCCCCGATGCTCCTCGAACAGACGAATCCTAATCAAGAGTGAACATCGGGCGATGAACGTCATCACCGTACCCAAAAGATCCGCCAAGGCTTTCACGCCGAACGCCTTTGCCCCGCCCTTCCCCGGCCCCCTCCAGGTACACCGTCCCGATCTCATCCTGGTCGACTACGGTCCCCTGACGCTGACCGTCTCCGTCTGGGCCGACGGCGAGCCCCGGCCGGTCATGGCCGCCCGGGCCGCTGTCTTGGCGCTCGAGGTATTAGGCGAACTGGCGGCTATTCAGCCTCTAATGAAAAAACCCTCCGGAAAAATAAAAAACCCGGCCAACGGTCCGACGCTCTTAAGCCGGGCCGTCCAAATCTGCCGCGCGATTTCTCCGGAGTTGACCGGCCTGGCTGCGGTTGCCGGGTTGACGGCCGATGAGGTATTGCAGGAGGCGGTCCGCTTGGGCGCCGACCGGGTGATCGTCAACAACGGAGGAGACGTGGCCTTGATCACTTGTGCCGATCAACCCGTTCGCGTGGGCTTGAAAACGCATCCGGAAGGGGAGGTCACCCATTATTTGGAAATAGCGGCCGAGGATAAAATCGGCGGGGTGGCCACCAGTGGCTGGACCGGCCGGTCTTTTTCCACCGGGGTAGCCGATATCGTTTCCGTCTGGGCCGGAGACTGCACCACCGCCGATGCCGCGGCCACCTGGATTGCGGCCCGGACGGATGTGAGATCCGGCAGGGTTTTCAGGACACCGGCCGGAGCACTCGATCCGGAGACCGACATTCCGTTGCTCAAAGTGACCCGGGAGGTGGGACGACTTACTCAGAGGGAAAAAAAAGTGGCTTTGGAGAAAGGCCTGGCAGAGGCCGAAAGGCTGGTCGAAAAGAGGATTATCCGGGGGGCTTTTTTAGCGGTGCAGGGGGAAACCCGGTGGATCGGGACGCCGGGGGGGCCGGAGCCGAGGGCTCTAATACGAAAATAAAACCTGTTACTGGTTGCTCGTTGCTGGTTACTGGTTAAAAAACGTCCGGTCCGCAAAGAATTAACCCCCCAAGCTTTTTCATGCTTCGTGGGAGATTAGGTTGCCGCCACCAACGTTGGGTTTCGCGGTGTTCTACCCAACCTACAGTTACAACGATTTCGAATGGATGTTGGAGTGACGGAGTAAAAACAATACTCCATCACTCCAATACTCCATTACTCCTGCGTTTTAATACTGATAAGTCGTTGGAATTTTCCGGCTCTTTTCCTGGCCCTTCCAGTATTCAATCCGCTCCCGGACGAAGGCCAGCCAGCCTTCGATCTCTTCCGCTTTATGGCCCTTGGAGATCAAATCTTTCTTGTAATCGGCGATGACCGGCTCGGCCGCCTTGACCCACCGGGCACTCTCCGCATCGGCCACGGGGATGATCTGCCCCCCCTGTTTCAGGAAAAAGTCCTTTCCTTCGAGGTCGATGTTGTTCCAGGCCGCGGCCCAGCTCTCTTTAAATTCCTGGGAAAAGTCCGCAATGACCTTTTGCACATCCGGCGGGAGGCTGTTCCACTTGTCTTTATTCATGACCACATAAAAACAATAGGCGCTGCCCACCTTCCAGGAGGCCGTGGTAAATTTCAGCAATTCGCCGGTTTTGAACCCTTTCAGGGTCTCGATGGGCAGCAGCACCCCTTCGATCACACCTCGTTTCAAAGAATCGTAGAGGTCGGGTGTTTCGATGGGAACGGGCGTCGCTCCCAGGGCCTTGACAATGTCCCCCAACCGGCCGGTGCCCCGGAGTTTCAGGCCCTTGAGGTCCTCCAGGGATTTAACCGGCTTTTTCAGGGTCTGGATGACATTGATGGGCGAGGTGCTGAACATGAGCACTTGGTATTGATCGAAGTCCTTGGGTTTGAATTTCTGATAGAAATCATTGGCTACGTGGCTGGCGATCCAGGCGCTCGGGAAACCGAGGGGCAGATCCATGATCTCCATCACCGGGAAGCGGCCCCGGGTATATGACAGATTGGACAAGCCAAGATCAGCGATCCCGCTAGCCACGCCGGCGGCCATTTTCGGGGCCGCTAGCAGCGTCGAACCGGCGTACTGAGTCAGCTCCACCTTGCCGGCCAGTTTTTTGTTGAGCTCCTCGCAGAATTTTCCCATCATCACCGAATTCATATGGGTCGGCGGGAAATAATTGGCGAATTTGAGTTTGACCGGATCGGCCCCCCAAATCAAAGAGGGGATGACCAACAGCATCGAGAAAGCCACCAGGAACCCCATCGCTCTTTTTGCCATAATGCGTACCTCCTTTAGGGTTTTTTTTTCGAATGCCATGCTTTTCATTAATAATTGATAATTAACAATTGATTATTGATTATTGATGCCGTGCACGTTGATCGACGCCGCCCCTCCTTTCCGGATCACTTATAAAACAGCGAAGGCAGCCAGAGGGCCAGTTGGGGAAATAGAAAAAGGAGTCCCCAGACTACTATCAGAGAAATCAGAAAGGGGGCCACCCCACGGTAAATTTCACTCAAGGGGACCTTGGTAATGGATTTGACCACAAAAACACAAATGGCCACCGGCGGGATCACCACCCCGATCATAACCACCACTCCCACCACGATCCCGAACCAGATCGGATCGAAACCGAGCTTTTGAACGGCCGGATAAAAAATGGGGGTGGCCAGGATCATGAAGGCCAGGTCGTCGATAAATGAACCGCCGAATTCGTAAATGAGGCAGATGATGAACAGGATGACGTAGCGGTTGAGCGGCAGGGTTACCAGCCATTCGGCCGTTTTCTGGGGGATGTTGGTTACGGCGATGAAATGCCCCAGAACGGTGGAACCGGCGATGAGCATGAGAATCATGCCGGCGGTCCGCAGGGCCTGGGTTACGGAAGTGGTGTACTCCTTGAATTTCATATCCCGGCGGAGGACCGCCAGCAGCAGGACGGAGAAGGTGCCCACGGCGCCGGCCTCGGTGGGGGTGAAAAAGCCCGCCATGATCCCGCCGACCACCACGACAAAAATCAGCAGGATCCAGCCTACTTCCGGCAGGGACCGGATCCGGACTTTCCAGGGGGCCGGGTCCGACCGGGGGGCGATGGCCGGGTTGATCCGGGCCCAGCCGTAGATGATGCCCAGGAAGAAGAGGGCGATGATCACCCCCGGAATGATGCCGGCCAGGAAGAGCTGACCGATGGATTGCTCGGTGATGATCCCGAAGACGATCAGGACGACGCTGGGCGGAATGATGCAGCCCAGGGTCCCCACGGTGGCCACGATGCCCGTGGACAGCCGGCGGTGGTAACCGTAGCGGTCCATCTCCGGGATGGCCACGCTGGCGAAGGTGGCCGAGGTGGCGGCGGCGGATCCGCAAATGGCCTTGAAACCGCTGGCGCCCATGACGGTCGCCATGGCCAGTCCTCCGGGCACGTGACCGATAAACTTGTGGGCGGCGTCGAAGAGCCGGACGGCCATCCCGGAGTTGAAACCGATCTGGCCCATGAGGATGAAAAGAGGAAAGACCGTAAAGCCGTAGTTGGTGACTACATCATACAGGTCCCGGGCCAGGAGCTGCATGGCGGAAGGGAGGCCGTTCAGATAGGCAAAGCCCAGGAAACCGACCAGGGCCATGGCAAAACCGAGTTCGATCCCGGTGACAAAAAGGAGCAGCAGGAAACTCAGGGCGATGATCCCGATCACGACCTCAGACATGGCGCTTCCTCCAAAGGTTTCCGATCTCCGCCAGGAACACCAGACTCTCCAGCAGGCAGCAGACCCCCAGGCCGTAGGCGATCGGGTAAAAGGGGATCCGCAGGGTGGACGATACCTCCCCGGAGACTTGAAATTCGCGGGCGATCATAAAAAGATTGATCCCGATGACGACAAAGAGCACCAGCAGCAGGAGGCGGGTGGTGATTTCCAGGCCGGTCCGGACCCGGGAGGGCAGCTTGGGGAGGATAAAATCCATGTTGACATGGACCCGATCCAGGGACATCCGGGGAATGGTAAACCCGGCCACCAGGGCCAGCAGCAGGGAAACCATTTCGTAGGTGCCGAGAATGGGGTGGCCGAAGGCGCGGAGGATCACGTCGGCGACGGTCAGGACCATCATGGCCGTCAGGGCCGTCCCCCCGATGATGTTCAGCCAGCGGCCCGCCTGGGCGAGAAACCGATTCAACGGATTTTCCATAAAGGGACTCCTGTTCTGATTGGTTGAAGGCCAGGGTTCGGGAGTGAGGGGATTACCGGCCCCCCCGGGCCGCTTCGGCTTCTATTTTCTGCCTGATTTCCTCCCGGAGTTTTTTCTTGTCAATTTTCCCCACCGGGGTCAACGGGATTTCCGAAATAACTTCAATCCGCTCCGGCAGATAGAGTACCGAGGTGCTTTTATTTTTCAGGAAAGAGATGACGTCTTCGAAAGTGATGACCCGGTCCGGTTTCGGTTTGATGAAGGCGCAGACCCGCTCGCCGAGAACCAGGTCCGGCATGCCGACGGCGGCCACCAGGTCCACGTCGGGATGCCCGCCGACCAGTTCCTCCACTTCCTTGGCGCTGATGTTTTCACCGCCGCGGATAATGACGTCCTTTTTTCGGCCGGTGATGATCATCCGGCCCTCCGGGTCGAAGCGGACGAGGTCTCCCGTGCGATAAAAACCGTCCGCCGTAAAGACCTCTTTATTTTCGGCTTCCGATTTATAATAGCCCTGGAAGATACAGGGACCGCGGGCCACCAGTTCGCCCTCCTGGCCCGGCGCCAGCGGCTGCCCAGCGAAGTCGATCACCCGGAATTCATCGTAGGGACAGATGGGCCGCCCGACGGAATGGAACACGATCTCCGGCGGGTCTTCATAACGGGTTTGGGTGCAGGGCCCCTCCGAGCTGCCGTAGACATTATAAAACTTGCAGCCGATGCGGGCGTATACTTTTTTTATCAGCTCGGCCGGTACATAGGAGCCGGCTCCGGCGATTACCGCCAGAGAGGAAAGGTCATAGCGCTTCAGGTCCGGGACTTCCAGCACCCGATGCAGTTGGGCCACCACCAGAATGGTGGTGGTCACCCGCTCCCGTTCCAGGGCCTCCAGGATTTCCCGGGGGCCGGTGGCATCGATGAGCACCACTTTGCCCCCGGTAAGAAACGTGGGGTTCAGGGAGACCTCGATGGCCATGTTGTGGGTCAGGGGAGTGGCAATCAGGGTGATGTCCCGGGGACACCGTTGCCAGGCCTTGGCCCGGTATTCGAAGTTGCAGTAAAAATCATTGTGGGTCCGGGGGACCAGCTTGGGGAGATCCGTGGTCCCCCCGGTGGGCATGAGGTGGCAGGTTTCATTGGGATCGGGGCTTAAGGAGGCCAGGTCCTTTCCGGGAGGGCGGCCCAGATCCACCTGCTGCAGCCGTTCGTTGAACGAGAGGGTCCCCGGGGGCAGTGGTTCCGCAGGAGGATTGGCCAGCAGCAGGTGCTTTAAAAAGCCGGGTCGGTCTTGAAAGGATTGGATCAGGGGCAGGTAATCGATTTTTTCAAACTGCCGGGGACCCAACCAGATTTTCGCCTCAGTGATTTCCCGGAAGTGATCCATTTCCCGGCGGGAGAAACGGGGAAGGCAAAAGACCGGGACGGCGCCGATTTTGAGCAACCCGTAATAGGCATAAACAAATTCGACCCAATTGGGGAGCTGCAATAAGACCCGGTCTCCTTTTTGGAGACCCAATTCGAGAAAGACGACGGCGGCCCGGTCCGTCCACTCCCGAATCTGACGGTAGGTCAGGCGTACTTCTCCGGCCACCAAAGCTTCTTGGTCCGGGTACAGGTCGCAGGTTCGGTCCAGCATTTGGCCCAGCGGAATTCCCGACCACCACCGCCGGGCCGTATACAAGTCGATCCGCTCAGGGGGAAAGGGATTGGCTCCATCGATAGTCATGGGTGCTCCTTAGTCGAGGGAAAAAGACGAACGTCCAACATCGAACATCCAACGCCCAACATCGAATTATGGAATTAGGTTGGTGGTTCCCCAAGTTATATTTATTTTTAAATTTCAAAATGCAAAATGGAAAGAAAAAGGCCCTACTTCTTTCCGTTCCCTAGCTGCGAAAGAGACCGATAAAAAAACATCGAACATGAAACATGGAACTCTGAAATTCGAAGCCGCGCTCAGACCGACTCGGTCTGGCAGACCGAGTCGGTCTTAACTTGGGTGGCTCCTACGCCCGTGATTTTATCCTTTCGCTTTTTGCAAAGCCTCCAGGATATGCTCCGGGGTTACCGGCAGTTCCATGAAATCGACTCCGATGGCGTCGTAGAGGGCGTTGACGATGGCCGGGGCCGGGGACAACTGGGTCCCTTCCCCGGCTTCCTTGGCCCCGAAAGGCCCAACCGGGTCGTCGGTCTCTATATCGATGGCCCCGATTTCGGGCATTTCCATAAAAGTGGGGAAACCATAGTCCAGAAACGAGGGGTTCATCACCTGGCCGTTTTCCACGATGACGTTTTCATAAAGGGCCTGACCCATGCCGCCGACCACGGAGCCTTCCAGTTGTCCCTCCACCAGCATGGGGTTGATGGCCCGGCCGCAGTCGTGGGCAGTGACCATCTTCAGGAGCTTGATTTTCCCGGTAATCAGGTCTACCTCCACTTCGGCGGCCTGGGTCATGAAGGAATAGTTGGGGGCGAAGTTCCCTTCCTGCTGGAACAGGGTGGTCGGTTCGGTGGAGGGGGCGAACCAGGCGGACCGGCCCACGATGGGCATCGGCAAATCGGCATACTGATAGCCTTTGATGGCCTGCCTCAAAGTCATCCCGCGGTCCGGTGATCCTTTGACAAAGATCATCCGGTCCCGGGCCACCAGGTCGTCCGGGTTGGCCTCCAGCTTGTCGGCCACGAATTTAAAGAGCTTGCCCCGCACCTCTTCGGCCGCCAGACGGGCGGCGTTCCCGGCCCGCACCGTGACCCCGCTGCCGAAGGTGCCCGGATCCAGCGGCGTCAGCCCGGTATCGGCCGCCGTGATCCGGATGTCTGCCAGCGGAACGCCGAGCACCTCGGCCACGATCTGCGAGATGACCGTTTCCGCCCCCTGGCCGATGTCCGCGGCCCCCGAAAGGACGTTGACGGCCCCGTCCTGGCCCATCTGGACCACGGAGCCGGAGCTGATGTGGCTCATGTTGCTGACCCCGCTCGGGAAGGAGGCGCCGGCCAGGCCGACTCCTCGTCCCCGGGGGAGTTTCCCCCGCTTTTCCTGCCAGCCGATGGCGTCGGCCGCCAGCTTCAGGGAATCGGAAAAACCGCAGGAGTTGATGATGAATTGGGCCGGGTGGGGCTCGCCGGCGTGGATGCTGTTTTTCAACCGCAGTTCCACCGGGTCCACTCCGATCCGCTCGGCGATCAGATCCAACTGGCGTTCCACGGCGAAACGGGCCTGAGGAATGCCGTGCCCCCGCATGGCCCCGCCCACCGGTTTGTTGGTATAGACGTGATGGCCTTCGTAGATCAGGTTGGGCACTCGATAGGGGATCATCAGAAAGTAACAGGAGAGGGCCATCATGGTCGGGGCGGTGCTGTTGAAGGCTCCGCCGTCGGCATGGGCCAGGAACTGTTGGGCCATGATGGTCCCGTCCTTCTGCACGCCGGTTTTGACCGTAATGTACATGGGGTGCCGCTGCCGGGTGGCGATGAAAACCTCTTCCCGGTCGTAGACGAATTTGACCGGTTTACCGGTCTGGCGGGCGAACCAGGCGGCGCAGAAATCCTTGGCGAACATGTCGATCTTCTGGCCGAAGCCGCCCCCCACCTTGGGCTTGATCACCCGGACCTGGGCTTCGGGGATCATCAGGGTCGAGGCCAGGTTCCGGCGCAGGAAAAAGGGGATCTGGGTGGAGGAATGGAGGATTATTTCCCCTTTGAGCGGATCGTATTGGGCGACAGCGGCGTGCGGTTCCAGGGGGGCGTGGTTGACCGCCTGGGAATAGAACCGGTCTTCAAAAACGAAGTCGCTTTCCTGAAAGGCCTTGGCCACGTTTCCGAATTCCTTGTGGATGGAAAAAGAAGTGTTGTGGGGGACCCCGTCGTGGATGAGCGGCGCCCCTTCCTTAATCGCTTCCAGGGGGTCGAACACGGCGGGGAGTTCCTCATAGTCCACCCGAATCAGCTCCAGAGCTTCTTCGGCAATCTCCGGGTCCACGGCGCAGACGGCCGCGACGTCGTCGCCGATATAGCGCACCTTATCCCGGGCCAGGGCATGCTCGTCATGGGCCTTGGGGACGATACCGTAGACGCGGTCCGGGATATCTTTTCCGGTCACCACCCCCTTCACGCCGGGCAGCTTCTCGGCCCGGGAGGTGTCGATGCGCAGGATCCGGGCGTGGGGCAGGGGACTGCGCAGAATTTTTCCGTGGAGCATGCCCGGCAACAGAATATCATCCGTGAACTGGGCCGTGCCCTTGGCCTTGGCGGCCCCGTCGTGCATCGGCAACCGCTGACCGACTACGCTGAAGGTCGTTCCCATGGTTAGGCCTCCTTTCCGGCCGGGGTTGGAACGCCGCGCATGACGTCCACCACCTTTTTATAGCCGGTGCAACGGCAGAGATTGCCGGACATTTTTTTCTTGATGGTCGCTTCCGTAGGCCGGGGATCTTCCAGGAGAATGGCTTGAGCGGTCAGGATCATGCCCGGCGTGCAGAAGCCGCATTGCAAGGCGCCCTGATCCACAAAGGCCTGCTGCAGGGGATGGAGTTCGCCGGTTTCACTCAAACCTTCTATGGTGGTGACTTCCCTGCCGACAGCATCCAGGGCCAGCAGCAGACAGGAAAGAACGGCCTCCCCGTCGAGCAGGACCGTGCAGGCCCCGCAGGCTCCCAGGTCACAGCCGCGCTTGGTTCCCATGAGCCCCAGCTTTTCCCGCAACACCTCCAATAGGGTATTATTCGGGGAAACCAGGAGTTCATAATTCTCGCCGTTAATCCGGAGTTCGATGGCGGTTTTCATCAATTCTCCTCCTTCTGATGGGTTAACACGCTTTGCAGCAGGCGGCCCATGAGCATTCTCTTATAGGCGGGCGCGTAAAGGGAATTCTTGACCGGAGTGGCGTCCTTGGAGGCCAGTCGGGCCGCCTCCTCGGCGACATCCGGAGAAAGGGTTTTCCCGTTCAAGAAAGTTTCCGCCGTTTGACCCCTGACGGGCCGGCGGTCCACAGCCGTAAAAGCCAGGCGATATTCTTTTCTTTCCGGGGAGGTCTGCAAGGCCAGGCCGACAATCGGAAAATCGATGCTCTCCCGGTTGGCGAACTTGACGTAATTCGAAAAACTGCCTGGCTCAGCCGCGGGGATGATAATTTCCGTTAGAACCTCCCCCCGTTCCAGAGCCAGGGGGGCCTTACCGTCACCGGAGTAAAAGTCGGGCAAAGGGATCTCCCTCGCAGCTTTGTTTTTCTTCAAGAGGAGCCGGGCCTCCAGGACCAGCAGGGCCGGAGCCAGATCCCCGCAGTAACTGGAGTAGCAGGTTTCCTGTTTCTGAACCACGTGGCAGACTTGTCCCCCCACCTTGAGACAGGGGGCATTGGCGCTGCGCCACCACTGGGACTGGTTGAAAAATTTGCAGCGGTTCTGCTGGCAGAGATTCCCGCCGAGGGTGCCCATGACCTGGTGGTGATAAGAGCCCACCGCGGCGGCCGCCTGGGCCAGGACCGGAAATTTTCCGGAGAGCACCGGGTCCTGATAAATCTTTTTCAAAGGCGTCAGGGCCCCGATCCGCACCGTGCCGTTATCCGTCCGGATGGTATCCAGCCCTTTGACTTTTTTAAGGTTCACCAGGGCCGCCGGCACCTCGACCCGGTGTTTCATATTGACCAGCAGGTCCGTTCCGCCGGCAAATATTTTGGCCCCCGGGTCGTCCCAAAGCATGGCCGAGGCCTCTTCGAGGCTTTTCGGCTCCAGATATCTAAATTTTGGCAGTCTCACTGTTTCCTCCTGTGCTCGGTATTAAAAACGCTAACCAAACGGGATTTAAAAAGGACTGGAGTGATGGCGTGTTGGAGAAATGGAGTAATGTTTTAGCACCCCAACACTCCAATACTCCATCACTCCATCACTCCAGCACTCCTGTCTTCCTGACCTCCACCAAATCCGAGATCCCGTACTGCAGGACCGCTACGAAGCTTTTCAGGGCCCTGACATTTTTCTCGATGATCGGCACCCCCTGACCCCGTCCTCTCAGATCGGTCAGCAGTCCATCCATTTGGTCGATGATCTTTTTCATTGCTTCCAGTTCGTCCCATTGTCCATTGGTCCAGGGCTCAGCCATTGGCCCCCTCCTTCCGAAGATCCTTGAAACGCTTGGCTTTCAGGGTGTAGCGGGGCAGGGCGCCGGGGGCGGCCTGTTCGATCCGGAAACGCAAGTTGGTCTTGGACTTCAATTTTTCCCTTAAGGGGCCGCAAAATTCTTTAAAGCCTGCGGCGCCTTTGGCTTCCGCCAGCTCGACCTTCAGGGCGATTTCATCCATGATCCCCTCGCGGGTCACTAGTATTTCGAATTCCACGACTTCCGGAAATTCCTTCCGGACCAACTCCTCCACCGTAACCGGTGTAAACAGGACCCCCCGGATTTTGGTCAAGTCATCGGCCCGGCCCACTACGGCTTCGATCTTCCCGGAGGTCCGGCCGCAGGAGCAGCCGCTTTCGGCGCGGCGGACCACGTCTTTGGTGTTGAAACGAATCAGGGGGAAGGAACGCCGGCCCAGGGGCGTGACCACGGCGACCCCCATTTCGCCCGGCTCTACCGTCCGGGTCATCGTCTCCAGGTCCAGGATCTCCACCAGGAAGAAGGGTTCCATGACGTGCAGTCCCGCTCTTTCCCGGCACATGGCCGCCCAGGCGCAGGGTTCCGTGCCTCCGATGTGGTCATAGACCTCGGCGCCCCAAAGCTGTTCCAGCCGGCGGCGGGTGGCCGGAGGCAGGGGTTCGCCGGCGCAGAGCATGCGCCGGATGCCCAGGGACTGGGGATCGATGCCCTTATTAAGGGCCGACTCTCCCAGGTGCAGGCCGTACGTGGGGGTATTCAGCAGGGCCGTGGCCCGCACTTCCTGGATTTTACTCAGACGCCCCGCGGTATCGAGGGCGCCCCCGGGGACCACCTCGCAGCCCAGTTTCTCTGCGGCATAGTGCCCCTCCCAAAAGGCCACGTAAACATTATACCCGAAAGGAAGAAAAACCCGGTCCGTTTCCCGGAAACCCGCCATCCAGAGAATATGACACCAGACTTCGATCCGCCATTGCCAACTCTCATAGGATTCGGGGACATAAACCGGCCGGCCGGTAGTGCCCGAAGTCTGGCGAAAATCCGTCACCTCGGGCAGGGGCACGCCCAGGAGATCCCCGTACGGGAAAGGCTCACGATCCTCCTGGGCCCGTCGGAGATCCTCCTTGTCGATCAACGGAAGCCGGCGCACATCGGCCAGACTACGGATATCTTCGGGAAAAATATCCCGGTAGCGTTCCTGAAACAGGGCCGAATGTTCCTTGGCATAACCGATCAGCCGCCTGAGATTTTTCAATTCAATGGCCCACAGGGCTTCCGGGTCCAGCGTTTCCAGCCAAGGATTCCAAAATAGTCGACTTTGGCCGTTCCCGTTCAAGAAAACCTCCTTACCTGGAAAAAAGGGCCTCCAGGTGTGCTCCGGTTTGTTTTAGCAGTTTTTTATACCCCGGGATCATTTCATCCGTGATCTGGCTCTTCAGGCCGACGATCCAGACCGCGGATTGAAAATCGCTCCGGCCCGTCAGAATGGGGATGGCCAGGGAGCGGATGCCCTCCAGGTAGCCCTCGTCATCATAGGCAAAACGTTCTTCTCTGGTTTTTTTAATTTCCTGCTTTATCCGGCCCAGGCTGGTACAGGATTTTGCTGTAAAAGGATTTATTTTATGGGCGGTTAGTATTTCATCGAGTTGCTGATCGGAGAGATGGGACAACAAGGCCCGGCCGTGCGAACCGGCGATCAAGGGGATCTTCATGCCGATTTCGGATGAGACCTTGATGCCCTGGGGCGAGTCCACCTTGTCGATGATAACGGCTTTATGGTCGGAGCGTAATCCCAGAAAGACGGAGAGCCGGGTCTGCCGGTTGATCTCCTCCAGGAAGGGATGGATCTTGGAAATGAGGACGGCGTAAGGATCGGCCACGCGGCTGAGGTCATGAAATTTCAACCCCAAACGGACCTTGTTCTCGGGGCTGCTGTCCAGAAACCCCAGTTCCAGCAGGGTGTGGACGATATTGAAGACAGTGCTTTTGTTCAATTCGAGCAGGTTCGTTATTTCCGTGACCCCCAGCGGGGTCCGGGAATTGGCCAGGAGCTCCAGGACCTTGAACCCCTTGACGAGGGCGGGGACCTTTTTGAATTGGACCTTTTTTTCTTTTTCCAGACCGGTCATGGTATTCTCTATAGAGAACAATTAAATTCTATATAGAACATTCATGGAGAAACAGTCAAGAAAAAAATTCCGCAAAACCCGAACAAATCAGCTCTAGGAATTTTTCGATATTCTTTTTTTTATTGGTTAAATTTAGATCTAGTTGATATTAAGAATATGAATAATCAATTATTAATTGTTAATGAACGACTAAGGGACCAAAGGAGGAGAGCATGGAGAAGCACAAAGTCTTGATCCGTCGGTGTGAAACCTATGACCCGGATCGGATCGCCGCCATTGTCCGGGAGGGGATGGAAGAATTGGGGGTTATTCCGGAAGGAAAAGTGCTCTTGAAACCCAACGTGGTTATGGCCCACCCGGAGATCTTTCCCCACGCCTTCACCCGGAAGGAATTTCTGGACGGGGTATTGTCCGCCGTCCGGTCCAAGGCCGGGGCCATGAAGGAACTGGCCGTAGGCGAACGGTCGGGGATCACCGTCCCCACCCGTTTCAATTTCAAAATGGCCGGTTACCTGCCGGTGCTCCGGAAACACCGGGCCCGGATCTATTATTTCGATGAAGTGCGCCAGGTGCCCGTAGAACTGAAGCAGGAAGGCCGGCTGCGGGATCTGATCTTCGTGCCCCGGCCGGTCCGGGAATGTGACTTCCTGATCAACCTGCCCAAATTCAAAGCCCATCCCTGGACCCGTTTGACCCTGAGTCTGAAAAATTTTATCGGCCTTCAGGATGACCGGCACCGCCTGATCGATCACACCAGCTTTCTGGAGCATAAGATTGCCGACCTGCAGGAAGTCATCCAGCCCCGGTTTATCGCTATCGACGCCATCACCGCCGGGCAGAAAATGATGCTGACCCCTACCCCCTTCGCAATGGGGGCCATCGTCATGGGAACCAATTCCTGCGCTGTGGACACGGTAGGCTGCCATATGGTTCGCGTGGACCCGCAGGACCTGATCCACCTGAAAATGGCCTCGGAGAGGGGTTTTGGCCCCCTGAACTTGGAAGAGATCGAGGTGGGCGGGGATTTTCCTTTAGAGGCGGTCCAGGAAAAAACCAGGGATTTTCAGTTTTGCCTGGAGCGGGTGGACGAATACTTCCCCCCGGGCGGCAACCTGACCTGCACCGTGGGGACTTTCCCGGAAAGCCACTCGCGGGATTATTGCTGGGGAGGCTGCCCCGGGGCCCTGCAGGAGGCCGTGCATATCCTCAGGGGCTTCGATCCGCAGGTGGAGCAAAAAATGAAGAAAATCCGCTATGTAGTGGGAAAAGTGGAGGGACCTCTCTACCTGGAACCGCATGAGCGGGTTATCTTCGCCGGTGACTGCACCAGTTGGGAAGGGAACCTGGACGGGGAAAAGGTGAAGATCGAACCGGGCTATCGTTCGCCGGCGGCGGTGGATGCGCGTCAAACCGGATCGAACGATATGCTGTTGAAAATCGGCTCCGCTCTCTGGGATTGTTTTGAAAACCGGAAGGCCCCTTATGTGCACATGAAGGGTTGTACCCTGTCCGTGGCCGAGCACGTCAATTACCTGTCCTCCCTGGGCCGGGTGAAAAATCCCAATTTCGACCCGCGCCTTGCCATTCCGGCCAGTTGGGCCTATTGGCAGATGCGGGCCAGCCGGGCACTGAACAGACTATTCGGGTAAGGCCTCTGATCTCTGGTTTTATCGATCGCTGCCCGCTGCCTTACCCTCCTGCTAAAGCCGTTACAATGGTGATTTCATCGCCGTCGGCCAGGCGGTAATTCAATCCTTCCGGGAGAGGCAGGGAATCGCCGTTGATCAAGACCGTGGGTTGAATTTTTTGCCGAAAGATTTCTTGAAGGCAGGGATAGTTCTTAAAGGCTGGGGAACGGTCAGCCGGTTTGAGGATTTTTTTAAAGGAAAGGCCCTGCTCCAGTTCAACCAGCCCTTCCAGGTGCAAGGGCCGGTTGCCCAGGAATCCGGCTACGCGGATTCGGATTTTCACGACCGTTCCTCCTGAAATCGCTCATTTTTTAGTCGGACCGAGCGGGGAAGGGGTTGCTTCGGCGGGATGATGAACCTGGATTTTGCCGGGGACTTCCCGGTCCGGCTTGTTTTCATTTTTTTCCTTGGTGCGGGCCTCCTGCTTTAATTTTTCATAGTGCTCCGGCGTGACAAAGGAGAACCCGGGGACGCCGGTTGACGCCAGCAGACAACTTACCATTATCGACACCTGCAGGTAAAACCGTTTTTTCATAAACTACTCCCCTTTCCTGATCCGTTCAGGGACATTCACTTCGGCCTAGGACCTGGAGGGCCCAGTCATCGAAGGCCACTACCCGGTCGGAATTATTCAGCCTCCCCATGCCGTGCAGACCGATCTCCGGGGACTGGGCCGTAAAGTCATCCAGAATGAACTTGTAGGTTCGTAACGTTCCCTTATCGGGAAAGACCGAAACCCGATCGGTGTTTAAGAGGTTTCCACCGGAATCGATGTTGGGATCGTTGAGCGGATTGACCAGACTGAAGGCATAGGCCGGGTTGATCACCCATTGGACGGTATTGGCCCCGCAGATCGTCCCGGGCAGGTCCCCGAAACCTGTCTGGGAAGCAGTGCTCATGAGCGTGAAATAATCATAATAATTGGGGTCACTGGTCCTGCAGGCATCCGGACGCCAGAAATTTAAGATGGCGTCCGACCCGCAGGTAAAGGGATCAAAATTGTTGGAGGGCCATCTGGGGAACAAGGTGTCGTCAATCCATTCCGGGGTCATGCGCTTTCGGTTCAGGTCCGGGCAGACCGTGTTGGGCGATCGGCCGAAATAAGGGGAGGCGTCGGAGTAAAGGGCCAGCAGGTCGTTCACCCGTCGGCCGTTGATGAATTGCTCCCGGATCCGGACCACCAGGCCGGCGTTGTCGTTCAACAAGCCATCCACGTTGTCCTGGGCCCCGATGACTTTGAGATCGGCTCCAGCGGGGGGGGTGGGAAAGGTGGCTGGGGTCCCCAGGACGGCATAGGCCAGCCAGCGCCGCCGTTCCGTTCCGGCCGACACCCGCTGTTCCCAGAGGACCAGGAGCAGCTTGCCGGCTTGGCCGGGGGGTTTGATGCTGTTGGGTATGTAGTCATAACCGGCTCCACAGCCGGCGCTGCTGTAGGTATACCGCAAGAAGGAGAGGCCGTAGCCTTCGTATTTACCGGAACCGGTCGGTACCTCGTGCCAGCGGAAGTTCAATCCGGAAACGGCGGCGGCCAAGCCTTTGTACCAGCCCATCTTGGCCTGGGCATCATAATCGACGTAGTTGTAAGTATTCCAGACCTGGCGCAGTTGCTGGACGTAGTTTTCGGCCAGAAAGCCTACGTGAAAGCCAATGTTGCACCCGGGGTTGTCGTCGTCGGGGCGAGGGTAGGTCCCCAGGTCGGTGAAAGCGGCCCAGTAGAGGTGCGTCCCGCCGGTAGCCACGTATTCGCCGGTCCGGATCATGGTGTGATTGGCGGCGTCTGTAAGGCTTCGGGGATTGAAGGCCGAAAGCTGCCGGAAGGTGGTCTTCATGATTTCGTTGTTGGAAGTGGGCCCGACCGGGAACTGATTGGCCCGGGAACCGACCTGGGCCCGGGCCAGCAGCAGCCCGTCGTTGGCGTTCACCGTGCCGATGGACACGACGTGGTAATACCCGCCGACGATGTTGACGTTGTAAGTGATCTGGCCCCGGTTGTTGGTCAGGGTATAGGTCTTATTTTTGAACTGATTCGAGCTGAGATCGGTACCGGCGGCATACTGCTCGGCAGCGTAATTCAGGCCGGCCCAGGCCAGTTGATAGGCGCGGTTCCGGTTGTTTTCCGTCAGCTCGGTAAAGGTCGAGCTGGTACTGAAGGTATAGATGGCCGTCCCGACGCCCACCAGTGCCGTTATGATGAATACCAGCAGCAACAGGGTAATCCCCCGTTGATCGCAAAATTTTCTTTTCGCTAAAAACCGGAATAAATAGGTTTTCATCATCAACCCCTACCGCTGTAAGGCCACGCGGGTGTTAAAAATCCGGGTGATCCCGTTCGGCCCGTTCAAGGTCAGGGAAACTCCGATAATCCGCACCGCCGGATCGACGGCGCCCCCCACCACGGCGCCATTGGAATTCATATAGGTTAACTGGAATGCGCCTACTATGTCGGTCAGGGGAATGTTGTCCAATTGGACCTGGGACCCCCCCAAGGCAATGGTGTGATTTTCATCGGCGCCTCCGAAATTGGCCGTGTACGTGAGGCTGCTGTTGTTGCCGGTAATGATATTGTAGCGGCTCTGCGCCCCGTTGAAGGTGATGCTAGCAAACTCGATCGCCATCCGGTCTAGGGCGGCTTGGGCTTTTTGCGAGAGATGGGCGTTGTCCCGGGCCAGGGTGTAGCCGTCGACGGCACTTTGCAGCCCGAAACTCCCCAACAGCACCAGCAGGCCCATGATCGTCATGGCCACGATAATCTCGATCAGGGTGAAACCCCGGTGATTATTTATATTAATAAAGTCCTTTTTCATAAGCGAATTCCTACCCGGTCGTTTATTGAACGGTAAATAGTTGGGTCAACTGGTACCCGGGATTGCTAACGCTGCGAATGGAAATTTTTAAGATCCGGGACCCCCCGGCGGTTTCATTGCCCGTGCTGTTGAACCGGATAAACCCGTTTTCCAGGACCGCATAAATTCCGAAACTGTTATTCTGGGAGGTGTTGACCGCGCCTACGGAAAGGGACAGGTTCTGTAGGGCCGGCAGATTTTTGGTCGGCAGGGCTCGGTAAAAAACGTTGACATTTTCCATGACCCGGTTCAAGGCCACCGCGTCCTGAAGCCAGAGGGCCGGCCGGTGGCTTTCGGTAATACCGGACTGGAAAAACGGGATGATCATCATGGCGATGATACCGCCGATGATGATCGTGGCGATGGATTCCAGCAGCGTGAAGCCCCGCTGATCCCTTAAACGATGCCCGGAATTCGCCCCGGAAGGAAACTGAAGGTCGCTCATGGTATAAATCCCGTCTGCCGGGTAATGAAAATCTGAGGGGCCCCGTACACCGAGAGGGATTGATCGGCCGCTAAGGGTACGCCTAGGGCATTGACCGGTTGGCCTCGAAAATTAAACCGGAACGACCCCGTTCCGCCGGTAACGGAAACCCCGGACGGCAGGGTGTAGGTTCCGGAGTAGGTGCCGGGAATATTCACCGCCGGCACTGGAGCGGCCCCGTTTCTTAGCAGGGTGTACGAACCGGAGTCGACATTCAGACTCCAGACGTTTCCCGGGAGGTCGGCCATAGCTTTGGATTGCGTGAAACGCAAGTTGGCTTTCAGTGCTTCGGCTTCCGCGATGGCCTGAAACTGCCTGGGATTTCCGACCGTAACGATGGCGATCCCGGTGAGAATGGCCAGGATGGAAATGACCGTTATCAACTCCATGGTGGTGAAGCCTGCTAGGTTTTTTATCCTCATAGCGAATATAATCCAGTCCGGTCCGCTGACTTTTGCCGGCACCCTCCATGCTAATGATCTAAATATTTCCCGAAACGTTTAATTTTTTTTAAAGCTTAGAGGGGGGAGGGGGGAGAGGGGGCCAGGCGGCCTGAGCAGAGGGAAAGATCGGCCCGAAGAATCCCATTTTCTATTTAATGGATTGAAAATATTAACATTATCACCATTAAAGGTCTTTCCGCCCGGTCGGTTTTTTTTCTTGCAATGCTCTTAAATTTGATATTAATATGCTTGCGCGCAGTCTTCCATCTTTTTACGTGAATACCTCAACGGTTCTATTCTTTGTTTTGAAACCTCGGGAAAGGGAAACTGGGACTTATGCCGTCTGGAAAAGTTCGATGGGTTGGTTTGGATATCGGCACCCAGTCGATCAAGATTATTGCCCTGGAAAAGAGAAAACACCGTTGGCGGCTCAGTAAATTCCGCTATGAACAATTTTCCTCCCGGGGCGAGGAGGACCCGATCGGGTATGATAAGTGGCTCCAGGAGACTTTAAAAAGTTCAATCTCCGCAATGGGTCTGGAAGGATCCTGGGCCAGCACCCCCCTTTCCGGCACGCAAGTGGCTTTGAGAAAAATGACCTTTCCCGATATGCCCCTGGACGAGGTGAAAGCAGCGGTTCGCTTCCAAGGGCAGACCATCTTTCCTTTTGTCCTGGAAAATGCCGTCATCGATGTGGCCCTGGTCGGTAAGCTGGCGGACAAAAAGGAAGCCAAACAGGACGTGCTGGTGGCGGCGGCCATGCGGGACCAGGTCAACCAGCGGATTAATCTCTTAAATGGAGCCAATCTCAATCCGTTTTGTTTGAGTTTGGTACCGATCGCCCTGACTAAGACCTACCTCTTGAATAAAGACCGCGCCCCGAACGAGTCCGTAGCCCTGATCGACATCGGGGCCCATACCAGCACGATCGCCATGGTCCAAAAAGAAGAGGTGGTCTTCTCCAGGGAAATCGGGATCGGGGGCGAAAGCCTGACCGAGGCCCTGATGGATCTTTCCCGGATCGACCATCCCGGAGGTATTCTGAATTACCAGGAAGCGGAGAAGATCAAGTTCGAGTACGGCATCCCGCTCGATGAAATCGACGAGGAGCAGACCGAAGGGGGGTTAACCCTAGAAGCCATTCGGGAAGCCCTAATGCCGATCGTTGATCGCTTAATCATGGAGATCGACCGGTCCTTCGGCTACTTTAAAACCCAGGCGGAAAACCAGAGTATCGACCGGATTTTTCTCTCCGGCGGCGGATCCTTGTTGCAGGGATTGCGGCCGGCAATCGGGCGGAGTTTCAACCTGCCCGTGGCCGATTACGATTTCTGGGACAAACTGGAAATGGATCCGGAAGTCGATCCCGCTGGCTTCATGGGGTTGTATCCGCTTTTCATTGCCCCCCTCGGCTTGGCGATGGATGACGACCCGGCCATCAACCTACTGCCCTTTAAGCGGAAATCTTCCGGGCAAGTTTTCTGGGAAACCGGGAAGAAGGCCCTGATTTACGGACTGGGTCCCCTGGCCTTTTTAGGGTTTTTGGGATACCAGGCCCTGGGGTTGCGCAGTGACCTGGACCAGCTCAACCGCCGGATTGCCAAAAGGCAGGTCGAGCTGACCCGGTTGCAGGGCACCGGTACTGAAATGGGACGGCTCAGGCAGGAGGAAGCGGCTCTGGATCAGAAGCTTTCCGTCTATCCCCCGCGCATGGTGGCCAGGCTGCCCGTTCAGGAAATTCTGGGTAAAATTAGCCGGAATATTCCCTCGAACATGACCTTAACCGCTTTATCCCTGACGGCCGAGCCAATTAAAGAAGATCCGGAACCGGGGCCCAGAGCCAAAAATCCGGCCGAGGGCCCAAACAGTGCCGGGGGACCGGTGGCGCTCAACGGGGAAACGACCCCCTGGAAAGGTGGGATCCAATTGAAAGGAACGGTGTTCGGGGCCGGGGAGGAAGTGCTCCGTTCCCTAGACCAATTCAGTCAAGCCCTGGCCGCGCAGCAGGGTTTTAAAGAAATCCGACTCGAGGATGTTAAACGCAGCGAAACCTTTAAAAGTCCGGCGGTTGATTTTACCCTGTCGGGCAAACTACAATTTTAAGAGCGGCTGGGGATGAAGATCAACCTGAAAACCCGGGAAAAAGTCATGCTGGCCGCGGCGGCGGCGATTGTCTTGTATTTTCTGGCGGACTTTTTATTGCTGCGGCCCATGGGCCAGGAAGTCCTGGCCCGACAGGCCCGGCTCAAAGAACTAGAAGAAAAAATGGCTTCGACCGTCAACACCATCCCGGAACTGAACAGGCTCAGGAACCGGGTGGAAGAAAAAAGCCGTTTCCTGACCTCGGCCAAAGATAAAGCGGTCGGGCAGGAACAGATACGCGTTTTTCTGGACCAGTTGGCCTCCGAAAGCAGCCGCCTCAAGCTGGAAATCCTGGCCTTGTCTTTTGGGAAGAAGAATGAACTGACCGAAGGGAAATCCGGAAAGGCCGGGACTTCCCCGGGAAAAAAAGACGAGGGCGACCTATCCCCAAAGTATAAAAAGGTGCAGGCCCAGGTCAATCTGACCGGTTCCTATGAAAGTGTCCGGGAATATCTGTACCGGGTGGAACGGCTGCCCTTGTTTATGGAAGTGGATGAGGTCCAGATCCAAGGGAACAAAGAAGGGTTGCCCAAAGTGCAACTGACCTTTCGTCCAGGATTTTTAATGAAAAGCGACTAAAACTATAAACGGATAATCCGCCCTTCCCATGTTTTTTAAAAAAAATAAAAAATCCGCCCGGGCCATCATGCTGAACCTCTCTGGGGTACTCCTTATATTGGGATTTGGCGGAAAGGAGCTGTGGGGGGCTTCACCCAGCGGGACTCCGGAAATCGGCGGTCCCGATAGAAATCCTTTCGCCTATCCGTCCAAAATAATCAAGGAATTGACTTTACTGAAAACCGGGGACGGCAAGACGCCGGCGGAGGCCAAAAGGCTCCCCAAGGAATATGCCCTGAGCGGCATTCTCTGGACCGATAAGGGAGGAGTGGCCGCCATCAATCGGCGGATTTTTCAGGAAGGGGAGCTGTTGGACGAATACTGTGTATGGCGGATAGACCGGAATAAGGTCATTCTCAAGAAGGAAGGGGAAGAGATCGTCTTGAACCTTTTTCAGAGCCCAGTGGTGATCAGCGAGCACCGGGCGCCCCGTTCACCCCAAGAAAAGAAATTTCGATGAGGTCAAAACATATGCGCCGAACCATGTTAGGGTTTTTATTGCCGTGTCTGGCGGTCGCACTATTGATTCTGGCCGGGTGCGCCACGGAATCCAAGGTCGCCCGAATTCCCGATCCGCCCCCGCTTCCCCAGACCCCGCTGGCCAAGGAGCGGCCCCCCGACCTGCCGGCCGCACTCCCGGTGGTCCAGACCCTGCCCAAACCCGCCGAGATTGAGGGAGAGGTATTCAAGGAACGGCTGTATTCCCTGTCCTACCGGGAAGCCGAAGTCCGGGATGTGCTCATGGCCTTTTCCCGGGAGAGCAACTATAACATTATCGTGGACCCGGAGGTCGGAGGCAAGATCACGGTGGACTTGAAAAAAGTCACTTTACCCAGGGCGCTGGACTCCCTGTTGAAGCCGCTGGGTCTGGATTACAAGCAGGAGGGCCGCTATATTCAGGTGACGAAACCCAAAATGGAAACCCGGATGTACAACCTCAACTACCTGTCTGCCAACCGTTCGGGGATTTCGGTGGTCAGGGGTAGCGGCGGAGCGGGGCCCTCCACCACTACCATGAGCGGTGGGGTGGCCACCTCGACCAGCGGCACCACGGTGGTCAGTGAAGTTAAAAGCGAAGAGACAACCAATCTCTGGAACGAGATCGAAGGGCGGGACAAAGACGGCAAGCTCGACGACAAAATCAAAACCGGGTTGAGGGCCCTGCTCTCGGAAAGAGGCTCTCTGGCAGTAAACAAGTTGGCCTGCACCCTCATGGTAAACGACTTACCCCGCAACCTGGAGATGGTGGAAAAATTTCTCCAGCAGGTGGAACGGACCGTGAATCGCCAGGTCATCATCGAAGCCAAGATCATCGAGGTTACTCTCAACGACCGTTTCCAGATGGGAATCGACTGGCGTTTTCTGCCCCAGATGACTAGCGCCGGCTTAGGATGGACGGGCAACCAGAACCTGACCGGAACCAGCAACACCATCCCTCCGAGTTGGCAGGTACCGGCAGCTACCACCGGTCTCCAGGCCGGGATTGCCACCCTGCAATTTACCGCTATGCTGGACCTGCTTTCCCAGCAGGGGCAGGTGAACGTCATTTCTTCCCCCCGGGTTTCCACTTTGAACAACCAGAAATCCATCATCAAGGCGGCGGTGGAGGAGGTTTATTTTGAAGTCTCCATTTCCACCAGCACCGGCGGGCCCCCGATCATAACGGCTACGCCGCGCAATGTTACCATCGGGGTCATATTGAATGTGACCCCCCAGATCGATGGGGAGGGGAATATCCTGCTGGATATTCAGCCCAGCGTCACCGAAGAAGTCACCCGCCGGACCCAGCAAGTCGGGTTTTCGGGAACCACCCCCATTACAACCGAGGCTCCGGTGGTATCGGTAAGGCAGGCCCAGACCGTAGCCCGCGTGAGGGACGGACAGACCATCGTCATCGCCGGCCTGATCCGGGAGCGAAAACGTAACCAGGATACGGGGGTCCCGGGACTGATGGATATCCCTCTGCTGGGCTATCTCTTTAAAAACACGCAGGAAATCAAGGAAAAATCGGAACTGGTCATCCTGATTACCCCTAAAATTCTCCAGCAGCCCCAGATCCTGGATTTCACGCGGCAGGACTTGCAGCGGGCCGGGGATCTGCAGAAGCAAAAAAGTCTGGATGAAAGGCAGTTTTGTCCGACCTGTCCTCAATAAACCGGAATAAGAAATGAACGTCTCCAGCATCTATCGGGATTTTTTCGGGCTGAGAGAAAAGCCCTATAACGTGACTCCGGACCCCAAATTCCTTTGCCTGACCGAGAAACACCAGGAAGCCCTGGATCACCTGGTGTACGGTTTGGAGCAAAAAATCGGGTTTTTGATGCTGGTGGGCGAAGTCGGCGCCGGGAAGACCATGATCTGCCGGGCCCTCTTGGAAAAACTGGACGAGCGGTACATCACCGCCCTGATCCTGCACCCCTTTCTGGCGGAAGAGGATCTGCTGGCCAATATCCTCCAGGATCTGGGACTGTCTCCCCGCGGCCGCAGCAAACGGGAAATGCTGGATCAATTGAACGGATTTATCCTGGATCGGAAAGCCGAAGGGAAGACCGTCGTCCTTATTTTCGACGAATCCCAGAACCTGAGCCCGGAAGTCCTGGAAGAGATCCGCATTCTTTCCAACCTGGAGACGGACCAGGAAAAGCTGATTCAGATCATCCTGATCGGCCAGAAGGAGTTGGAAGCCAAATTGGCCCGGAAGGAACTCCGACAGCTTAATCAACGGATCGGGGTGCGCTATTATCTCTATCCGTTGAATCGGAGGGAAACCGAGCGCTATCTGAATCACCGGCTGTTGGTGGCCGGGGATACAGGGTCCATCCAATTCACTCGGGGGGCCATTCGGGAGATTAACGCCTTTTCTCGTGGCATCCCCCGGTTAATCAATCTGGCAGCCGACCGAGCCCTACTGGCCGGATACGTTCAGGAAACCAAGGCTATAACCCGAAAAATGGCCCGGAAAGGGATTGCCAGTTTATCCGGAAGACTCGAAGCAGGAAATTTTTGGGGAGGGAAGGAAGCGCTGTCACCGGTTTCCTTGGTGGTCATGGTGCTTATCGTTATCGGCGGATTTATGGTCCTCTGGCTGGGTAGTGAATATCTGAACTGGTGGGGGACGGCCAATAAAATTGTCCAGATCATCCCGGCCGGGTTCATACAGGAGCAGGTATGAGTTTGATACGGGATTCCCTCAAGAAGATCCAGGAAAAGGAAGACTCCGCGGATAAGACGATGGCCTTAATGGCCACCACGAAAATCGCAGGGGGTCCGAGAGGTTCCCGGACGGTTTATGTCCTTATCGGGGTCGGCCTGCTGATGATTGCGGGGGTCTATTTTCTACTGTTTCCGGCAGCTTCTCAGCGTCCGGCCCAGCCGAAGTCGGCGGGGGAGGCCAAGGGTCTGGCGGGAAGGTCGCTCCCGGCAAGCGGGATCCGCACGGCACCGGCAACCGCCGGAAAGGCCTCCAGTCTCCCGGAAGGCCAGGCCGAGACCGTCAAAAGGACACCGCCTCCGGCCTCAGCCGGGGCCGACGGGACCGTTGCCGTTCGACCTCCAACCCTGGCGACCCTCCCGCCTTCCCGGGCGGCCACGGTGGTCAAAGAGGAAGAGAAGCAAAGTCCACCCTCGCAGGCCGGAAGGTCTTTCTGGGCCGGGACGGAACAGGTGCCGCCCAAAGGAGTCGCTGCCCCTGTTCCGGAAGTCCGGAAAGATAAAACCGCCGGGCCGGCGGGCAGGAAAGCCGCCGCGAAGGAATCGGCCTCCCAGGCCTCCGGTCGGGGGATCGAAACGGATCCCCAGGGCCAGGAGAATCTGAAGAAGGCCTATGAACAGGCCTACATTTGGCAACAGGAAGGCAAAATTGAATTGGCCCAGGCCCGGTACCGGGAAATCCTGGCCCAGGATCCGTATAATCCCTACGTCCTGACCAACCTGGGGCTCTTGTACCAGAAAACCGGCCGTCTGAAAGAAGCCGTTCAAGCCTACGAAAAGGCCATCGAAGCCGATCCGCGGATGATACCGGCCCTCCAGAATTTGGGGGTGGTCTGGATCAGGCTGGGCAACAGTGAAGAGGCGGGCCGGTGGCTGGAACGCAGCCTGACACTGGACCCCAACAACGCCGGGGCCCTAGCCAATCTGGGCATAATTTATAACAAAAAAGGGAACCGGGAATTGGCCCGCCAGTACTGGAAAAGGTCCCTGCTCCGCGATCCCCGGCTTCCGGAAGTCTGTTATAACTTGGCCCGTCTGGAGGAAGAGACCGGCAATATTCCCGAGGCCTATCAATACTATCAGCAGTTTATTCGTCTGCGCAACGATCCCGGTGACCGGTTGGTTCAGGACGTGCAGCGTCATATCCGGGACTGGAAACTGCCGGGTGTCAATTAAAAATTGACAATTGGCAATTGACAATTAGTCGTCTGACATGCTTCATGGCGCCCAGGGCCATAAGTGATAGAAAATAATAATCAATTGTCAATTGTTAATTATCGATTGTCAATGAAGGGCAAGACCCTCCGCCCATGACCCCGGACTTCACCCCGACCCAACCCCCCCTCCTGTCCGTAGAAGAGCTGAAGACCTTTTTTTTTACCGAGGAAGGAACGGCCCCGGCGGTGAACGGGGTGAGTTTCACGCTGAACGCCGGCGAGGCCTTCGGGCTGGTAGGTGAATCGGGCTGCGGCAAGAGCGTCACCGCCCTGTCGATCCTGCGCCTCGTTCCCGAACCACCCGGGAAAATACTATCCGGTCGGATTGTTTTCCAGGGCCGCGATTTGTTAGCCCTGGAAAAGGAGGCCACGCGTCGGGTTCGGGGCCGGGATATCGCCATGATTTTTCAGGAACCCCTGACCTCTTTAAATCCGGTTATCCCCATTGGCGACCAGATTGCCGAGGCCGTGGCCCTGCACCTGGGGGATCAACTGTCACCGGGTGCCATCAGGGAACGGGTGATCGAGCTGCTCAAGGGGGTCCAAATCCCGGCGCCGGAGCAGCGCCTCAACCAATATCCCCATCAACTCAGCGGCGGGCTGCGCCAGCGGGTGATGATCGCGATGGCCCTCTCTTGCCGACCCAGCCTGCTCATCGCCGATGAACCCACTACCGCCCTAGATGTGACCATTCAGGCCCAGATCCTGGGGCTGATCCGGGAACTGCAGCAAGCCGCCGGGCTCTCGCTCCTGCTGATCACCCACAATCTCCGGGTGGTGGCCGAAACCTGTCGCCGGGTGGCCGTCATGTACGCCGGCCGGATCGTGGAACTGGCCGCCGTGGCAAGCCTGTTTGCCGAACCGCTGCACCCCTACACCCAGGGGCTTCTGGCTTCCCTGCCCCGGGTCGACCTGCGGCCCAAGGCCCGGCTGCCGGTTATCGCCGGCCGGGTGCCGGACCTCATCGATTTGCCGGCCGGGTGCGCCTTTCAGGACCGCTGTCCCTGGGGACTGGGGCGCTGCCGGGAAGAACCGGAATTAAAGGACACCGGCCGGGGGCACCTGGTGCGCTGCTGGAAGTACGAGAGAGCATGAAGCCCTTAATCCAGGCGACTCAAATCGAAAAAACGTACACCGTAACGAAGGGCTTCCTGCGGCGGGGCCGCGCTACCCTGACGGCGGTCGGCGGGGTGGATCTGTCCATCTTTCCCGGGGAAACCCTAGGACTGGTCGGCGAAAGCGGTTGCGGAAAATCCACCCTGGCGCGGTTGCTGTTGCGTTTGGAAGACCCCTCGGCGGGGAAGGTGTTTTTCGAGGACCGGGAGATCACCGGGCTGGGGCCGAAGGAAATGCGGGATTTGCGCAAAAGGATGCAACTGGTGTTCCAGGATCCCTATTCCTCCCTGAATCCCAGGCTGCGGGTGGGGCGCCTCATCGAGGAGCCCCTGGTCATTCATCGCCAGGATCCGCCCGGCGGACGCCGCCAAGCCGTCCTGGAACTGTTGCGTATTGTGGGCCTGGGCCCCGAGGTTTTTGATCGTTATCCCCACGAATTCAGCGGGGGCCAGCGCCAGCGGATCGGCCTGGCCCGTTCCCTGGCCTTGAGGCCGCAATTGATCATCGCCGACGAACCGGTATCCGCCCTGGATGTGTCCATTCAGGCGCAGATCATCAACTTGCTGCTGGATCTTCAGGAACAATTCCGCCTGACCTACCTATTTATTTCCCATGATTTGCAGGTAGTCAGCCACGTCAGCGATCGCATTGCCGTCATGTATTTAGGAAAAATAGTGGAACTGGGGACCCGGGACGAATTCCTCCAGCCGCCCTGGCACCCCTATACCGAAACCCTCTGGAAGTCGTCTCCCGGGGCCGGAAGGCCCGGAAAGGCGGTTGTTCCGGACGCCGATCTGCCTGACCCCCTCAACCCTCCGCCGGGTTGCGTTTTCCACCCCCGCTGCCCTTACCGGGAATCCATCTGCACCCGGGTGGAAGCCCCGTTGCGGGAATCCCGGCCCGGGTACTGGGTGGCCTGTCATTTCCGTTAAGCGATCGAATGGATATTGGAGTAATGGAGTGATGGAGTAATGGGGGAAACGTTAGGCTACCATTCCGCTCTTCCAACACTCCAACACTCCAACACTCCAACACTCCAACACTCCAACACTCCAATACTCCAATACTCCAATACTCCATTACTCCAGCACTCCAGCACTCCCGGTCTTTCAGTTCCGGTAGCCGGAATGGATGGGGCCCAGGTTTTTAATCCGGAAAACCTTGGCCAATTCCTGGAGCAGCAGGTTGGTGGAGGCCTCGATCCTCCGTAAATCCGTTTCGGTCAGGGTCGCCGGTTCGAAACGGTGAATCAGCTCCTTCAGGTCCTCCAACTGCTGGATGATTTCCGGACTGATCGTTTTGCCGCCCATATGCTCGTGAACTTCCAGAATGGTATGGAGGCAGTTTTGGATGCGCCATTGCAAACGGGAAGGGACCGGGGCCACGCCGGGAAAACCTTAGAGCTGTTCCTGCTCGCGTAGATGAACGTAGCCCTCGAACAGATCCAGCACTTCCTGCCAGGTTTCGGTCAACAGACGAACGAGGTCCGGCAAGTAATCGGGCTGCAGCACCAGGTTGACGCTGAGGGTATAGGCGGTGAAATAATCCCTGGTTTTCACCGTCGGGCTGACCCAGACCACAATGAGGTTGCGGCGGGCCGCGGCGGGCAGCTTGGTCAGCAGGGTGAGCAGCGGATTCAAATGGGGCTGGCGGGTGCCGAACCCTTCGCTGAGGATCAGGAAGTCGGGAGGTGAAAAGGTGACTTGCCGGGCAGCCTCTTCCAGGGAAGCGGCCAGGCGGATTTCCATACCGGCCTGCTTTAACTCCGGAATAATCATTTCACCCAAAGCGGTGGGCTCCAAAGCCAGCAGGATTGACTTGCCGTCTAACGTCAGAGGTTCGGAATGCACCCAAAGGTTGTTCATAATCCCCGTCCTTAATCAGCGGTGGGGCCGCTGATGATCGTAGTTCACATCCAGTTTGAGACCGGAAATGTCCGTGGTCTTTTCCCCGCGACGGCTTTTAATCTGATCGATGCCCAGGTGAACGACCGAACGCTTGGAAGAATAGAGTTGCGCCGTATCCTCGGTGATGATCCCCCCTTCGTAGGCGTCCAGAATGTCCTGATCGAAAGTCCGGCTGCCGAAGGGACGGCTGCCCTCGATGACGTCGTAAAAGGTTTTCCCTTCCGCTTCACCGTTTAAGATCAAATCCTGGATCCGCAGGGAGGCGCCCATGATTTCAAAAACGGCAAAGCGTCCGCCGGCGACCTGGGGCAGCAGCCGCTGGCAGACCACCCAGCGGAGCGCTCCGGCCAGGCGGGTCCGGACCTGGCGTTCTTCTTCCAGGGGGAACATGCCCATGACCCGGTTCAGGGTATGGGCGGCGTCCACGGTATGGAGCGTGCTGAAGACCAGGTGGCCGGTTTCGGCGGCGGTCAGGGCGATCTCCAGGGTTTCCCGATCGCGGATTTCTCCGACCAGAATGACCTTGGGGGCCTGACGCAAAGCCGCCCGCAGGCCGTGGGAATAGGAATCAAAGTCGGTCCCCAGTTCCCGCTGGTTGAAGGTGGCTTTCTGGTGGGGGTGAATGTATTCGATGGGGTCTTCCAGGGTGATGACGTGCACCGGCAGGAGCTGGTTGATATCATTCAGAATAGCCGCCAGCGAAGTGGTTTTCCCGGTTCCGGTAGCTCCGGTGAAGAGGATGATGCCGTTTTTTTCCTGGGCCATCTTTTTGAACACGGAGGGGAGCCCCAGGGTAGTGATGGTCGGGATTTCCACCGGCAGTTTGCGCATTACGATGCCCAGGGAATTCCGCTGGGAAAAAACATTGACCCGAAACCGGACTTTGTCTTCGATTTCATAGGAAAGGTCGCAGGAACCCTTTTGCAGCAGGTCGAGGACCAGCCGGCGATCGGCATGCATCAGGCGCAGGGCCGCCGTTTCGGTCTGGAAAGGTGAAAGAGAGGTGATGGGCGGCGTCAGGTTGATGGAAACCAGCTCGCCGTTCGCTTCCACCTGAATCGGCCGCCCCACGGTAAAAAGGATATCCGAGATGTGGGGGTAACTGCGGATAATTCGGGCTAATAAAAAATCAAGGTCGGCCTGCCGCATAGGTTCCTCTTTCCGTTGCAATACGAATTATTGCATTCTAACACAATTCGTATCTCTAAAAAATGTTTTCAAAAGGCCTGACTGGAGTGCTGGAGTAATGGAGTAGAGGGGTACTGGTTCTCAAAAATCCCTTCTCCCACACCCAACACTCCAATACTCCAGCACTCCAATCTCCTGTTTTAGACCTCCGTGAAGTCGGTCACCAGTTCGGAGACATAGGATTTGAATTTTTCCTTGTCCACGCATTTCGAGTAGGCGTCGTCCCCGGAAATGACCCCTTTTTTCAGATAGTCCATGATGGAATCGTCCAGAGTGGTCATGCCGTATTTTTTCCCGGTCTGGATGACCGAGGGGACTTGAAAGGTCTTGCCCTCCCGGATCAGGTTGCGGACGGCATGGGTGGCGATCAGGATTTCCAAGGCGGCCACCCGGCCTTTCCGGTCGATCCGTTTAAACAGGGTTTGCGCCACCACGGCTCGCAGGGAATCCGCCAGTGTGGCCCGGATCTGACCCTGCTGATGGGAGGGAAAGACTTCGATAATACGGTCCACGGTTTTAGAGGCGCTGATGGTATGGAGGGTGGCGAATACCAGGTGGCCGGTTTCAGCGGCCTCGATGGCCAGGGAGATGGTTTCCAGGTCACGCATTTCCCCGACCATGATGATGTCCGGGTCCTCCCGCAAAGCCCCACGGAGGGCGGCGGAAAAGGAACGGGTGTGGCGGCCCACTTCCCGGTGGTTGATGGTGCAACTGATGTTCTGGTGCACGAATTCGACCGGGTCCTCGATGGTCAGAATATGGTCCTTGCGGGAACGGTTGGCGTGATCGACAATGGCGGCCAGCGTGGTGGATTTCCCACTGCCGGTCGGTCCGGTGACCAAAACCAGCCCCTTGGGCAGCAGGGCCATCCTTTTCATGACCAGAGGCAGGCCCAGTTCATCGATCGTCATGATTTTACTGGGAATTTCACGAAAAACGGCCCCGATGCCATGCAATTGGCGGAAGAAATTGACCCGGTAACGGGCCAGGCCGGGCACTTCGTGGGAGAAGTCGATATCCCCCGATTCTTCGAATTCCTTGATTTTGTCTTCCGGGGTTATCTCAAAAAGCAGGGAGCGCAGGTCGTCATTTTCCAGGATTTTATATTTGATGCGCTCCAAATCGCCCCGAATACGGAGCAGGGGCTGGGTCCCGGAGGAAAGGTGGAGGTCGGAAGCCCCCTGTTCGTTCATTAATTTAAAAAAGGCATCGATTTGGGCCATGGTGTTTCACCTCGAGTGGATTAACCGGCAGCCGAATGGTATTGCTCGATAAATATATCGGCGGTTTTCGCTAAAAATTAAATTCAAGTTTTTAATTGACTCCCTGCAAAGGCATTTGCTAAATAGAAGGGGAATTTAAAACCGGTAAATCATTCGTTCCTTCCAGATTTTGAAATCATGCAAATCGTGACCCGAAAGGAGAAGTTTTATGGCGGCAAAAATCATCAGCGGTGCCGAAGTTGCCAAGCAGATTCGTGAAGAATTAAAAAAAGAAGTGGAAGAAATGAAGGCCAAAAAGGGAGTGTCACCCGGCCTGGTAACCATCCTGGTCGGCGAAAACCCGGCCTCGGTAAGCTATGTGACCGCAAAGCAGAAGACTTCCAAGGAGTTAGGTTTTTATTCCATCCAGGACAATCAGCCGGCGGACATCAGCGAGGCGGCCTTGCTGGCTTTAATCGATAAATACAATAAGGATCCCCAGATCCATGGGATCCTGGTGCAGTTGCCGGTGCCCAAGCACATCAATGAAACCAAGGTCCTCTATGCTATCGATCCCGCGAAGGATGTAGACGGGTTTCATCCGGTCAATGTAGGGAAGTTGATGATCGGTGAAGCCGATTACCTGCCCTGCACCCCGGCCGGGATCCAGGAACTGCTGGTCCGTTCCGGAGTCGAGACCAAGGGGGCCGAGTTGGTGGTGGTCGGCCGCTCCAATATCGTCGGGAAACCCATTGCCAATATCATGCTCCAGAAACAAAAAGGGGCCAATTCCACGGTAACGATCGTCCATACCGGAACCCCGCGGGACAAGATCATCGACCATTGCCGCCGGGCGGATATCCTGGTCGTGGCCGCCGGCGTAGCCAAGTATGTCAAGGCCGACTGGGTCAAGACGGGGGCCGCCGTGATCGATGTCGGGGTCAACCGGATTGGGATGAGCGAGTCCGGCAAAGCGATTTTGGCCGGTGACGTGGATTTTGAAAACGTCAAGGAAGTAGCCGGTTTGATTACACCCGTTCCCGGCGGAGTAGGGCCCATGACCATAACCATGCTGATGAAAAACACGGTCAAGGCCGCCAAACTGGCCGCCGGCTTGTAGCGGCCCGCTGCTTCACCGCAAAGACCCAAAGAACGCAAAGGATAAAATTAAAATTCTTCGCGCCCTTGGCGCCTTTGTGGTGACAAGATTTTAATAAGGCTAAAATGAAGGTCATACCGCTTGGATCCGGGAAACGGACCGGGACGGGGAAGCCCTGAAAGCTGAAACCCCTGGACTGCGTCCGGGGGTTTTTCATTTTAGAAATGGGCTTCAAGGATTCAAGGGGTCGAGGGACCAAGTGATCAATAAAATTATTGAATTAATTTTCGTTTGAATCCTTGTATCCGCTGACCCTTTGAATCCTAAAACTATCGAATTTAGCGACAGTAGTTTATTGGGGGGGAAGATGGAACCAAAAAAAATTACCACGGCGGATTTGCAGAAAAAGAAAAAGGCCGGTGAAAAAATCGCCATGTTGACGGCCTATGATTATTCCCTGGCTTCCTTTATCGATCAGTCCGGCATCGATGTGGTCCTGGTAGGGGATTCCCTGGGCATGGTGGTACTGGGTTATGATTCCACGGTCCCGGTGACCATGGCAGATATGCTGCATCATTGCCGGGCCGTCCGGCGGGGGGTCCGCACCGCCCTGCTGGTGGGGGATATGCCCTTCATGTCCTACAATATCAGCCGGGAGGAAGCCATCCGCAATGCCGGACGTTTTATAAAAGAGGCCGGCTGTGAGGCGGTAAAACTGGAAGGCGGGCGGGAGGTGGCCGAGACGGTTAAGGCCGTAGTCGAGGCCGGGATCCCGGTCATGGCCCATATCGGACTGACCCCGCAGACGGTTTCCAAACTGGGGGGCTTCCGGGTCCAGGGCCGGGATGCGGAGACGGCCCGGCGGCTGCTCGATTCCGCCCTGGCCCTGGAGGAGGCCGGGGCTTTTGGAGTGGTCATGGAATGCCTTCCGGACAAACTGGCCGGTTTGATCACCCGCTCCCTCAAGATGCCCACCATCGGCATAGGGGCCGGACCGGAGTGCGACGGACAGGTGCTGGTCACCAACGACCTGCTGGGCCTTTACGAAAAATTTCAACCCAAATTCGTCAAACAGTACGTCCGGTTACACCCCATCATCCGCCAGGCCCTGACGGACTATATTCGGGAAGTCCGGGAGGGGGTTTTCCCCGGTCCGGAGCACGGCTTTGCCATGGAGGCCAAAGAGCTTGAGCGGCTTACCGGTCGCAGTAAAAGGAAAAAGAAATGAAAATCGGGGTCGTGGGGCCGGGGGCCATGGGCGGCCTGCTGGCAGTGAAGCTGGCTCGGGCGGGGCTGGAAGTCCGGGTGCTCGATCATCGCCCGGAGCGGGCGGCCCTGATCGGCCGTCAGGGCATCGAGCTGCTGACCGGGGAAGAGGAAGTGCGGGAAATGGTGCCGGTCACCCTGGATCCGGCCGCCCTGGGGGATGTTGAGTTGATTCTGATCTGCGTGAAGGCCTACGACACCGAGGGCGTGGCCCGGCAGCTCCAGGCCCTGCCCTCCGGCCCTTATTTTTTAACGCTTCAAAACGGCGTGGGCAACGTGGAACTCCTGGGAAAATACCTGCCGCCGGAAAAGATCCTGGCCGGCATCACTTCCCACGGGGCCACCTCCCTGGGGCCCGGTCGGATCCGGCACGCCGGGGTGGGGGATACCTATATCGGCCTGGGGTTCGGGGAATCCTCGGAGGAGGCCCATCCCGGTCTGCGGTTGGCCCGGACCTGTCTGGCCGCGGCCGGTTTCGCGACCCGGATCGTACCCCGGATCTGTAGCCTGATCTGGAGCAAGCTGATGGTCAACGTGGGGATCAACGCCCTGACGGCTTTGACCGGTTTGCGCAACGGCGGCTTGTTGGATTTTCCGGCTACGGAACGGATCATGGCCGCAGCGGTGCGGGAGGCGGTTCAGGTGGCCGAAGCCCGGGGGATCCCCTTGCTTTTCGACAACCCGCTGGAGGAGGTCCGCAAAGTGTGCCGCCAGACCGGTCCGAATATTTCCTCCATGCTCCAGGATGTGCTGCGGCAAAAGAAGACGGAGATCGATTACATCAACGGTGCCATTGTGCGGGAAGGAGAAAAACTAGGCCGGCTGGTCCCCGTGAACAGCCTGCTGACCGGATTGGTGCAGACCATTGAAAACAGCTACGAGCAGCGGGTCAGAACTTTTTAGATCTCCAAAAAAAATTCTGAGAATTCATCTCGACCCGTCAAACAACGGCACTTTTAAATTCGAAATCCGAAGCACGAAATCCGAAACAAAATCAAATGACCCAAATTCGAAATTCGAAACAGTGGAACCTTATGTTTCGGTCATTTGGGCTTTGATCATTCGAATTTGTTTCGAATTTCGAATTTCGAGTTTCGAATTTGATTTTATTTAGGCGGTTGGGGGAACCTGGCCGCCGGCTTTGGCGGCCAGTTTCTTCCGTTTCAGCTTCCGATGGCGCCGGCGTTCGATTTCCCGGGTCCGTTCAATTTTTTTATGTCGTCCCAAGGGGTCACCTCCTTTCCCAGATCGTTCAATCAGCCGCCGTTATTATGCGTTTTTTCTTCCGACCTGTCAAGCCGGATGCCGGAAGACCAGGCCCGGGCCGGTTTTTTTTTTGACAATCTTGGCCGGGTACTCCAAAATTAAAACCAAATTATTTAATCCCGGGCCGGGGACGGTGACGCCATTACTCCCCCATCCCTAACGCCACAAAGGAACAACACTATGTCGGGACAAGCGACCGGCCAAAGCCAACCGGCTGAACGGCCTGCCGGGCTGGAAGACCTGCAAGAGGAAATCTTCCGGCTCGGGGAAGCGGAGCGCTTACTGCGGCGAAAAAATGAACACTTGACCGCCTTGCACGAGACGTCCCTGGGGCTGATTGACCGCCTGGACAAGGAAGAATTATTGGAGGTCATACTGCATCGGGCCGCCCGGCTGAGCCAGACCGAAAGCGGGTTTATCTATCTCCTGGAGCCCGGGGATACGAAAATGCAAATGCGGGTCGGCATGGGTTTTTTTGAAAAACAACTGGGCCGGCGCGTGAAGATGGGGGAAGGGGTGGGCGGTAAGGTCTGGGAGACCAAACAGCCCATTCTGGTGGACGATTACCGTGACTGGAAGGATCGCATCAGCGACCGGTCTCTGGACGCCCTCTGTTCTGTGGTCGGCATCCCCCTCAAGGACAGAAACCGGTTTCACGGGGTCATCGGTCTGGCCAGTGTCGATCCCGATAAAAGGTTCCAGGATGAAGATCTGGCCTTCCTGGGACGTTTTGCTGAACTGGCGCTGGTGGCCATTGATAAAGCCAAACTGTACACTGAGGTCCGCCGGGAATTGGCCGAACGAAAACAGACCGAAGAAACGCTGCGCGAAAGCGAAGAAAGATATCGTTCGTTGCTGACCTCTTCTCCGGATCCCATCGTGGTCTATACCATGAACGGCACGGCCACGTATGTCAACCCCGCCTTTGAGCAGACCTTCGGCTTTTCCAGCGAAGAGGTCACGGGCACACAGATCCAATTTGTGCCCGAGGAAAATTGGCCGGAAACCCAAAAAGCCATCAAACTGATGCTGCAGGGGAAAAAGATCAGGCTTTTTGAAACCAAACGACTGACCAAGGACGGCCGGGTACTGGACGTGCAGATCAGCTCGACGATTTATAAAAATCGTGACGGCCGGCAGGCCGGGAATATCGTCATCCTGAGGGATATCAGCGCCCAGAAGCAGGCCGAACAGGAATTGAAAAAATACCACGACCACCTGGAAGACCGGGTCAAGGAGCGGACGGCCGAACTGGCCAAGATCAATACCCAGCTCAAGCAGGAAGTGGAAGAGCGCAAACGGGTGGAAAAGGCCCTGCGGAAGAGGGAAGTGGAGCTCAAGGCCCAGTCCCACCATCTGGAAGAAGTCAATACGGCCCTGAAGGTCCTTTTGAAACAGCGGGAAGAGGACAAGAAGGAATTGGGGGAAGACGTATTGTCCAATGTCAAGGAATTGATTTCCCCTTACGTGGAACGGCTTAAAAAAGGGCGGCTGAACACCACGCAACAGACCCTGATCGACATCATGGAGTCCAATCTCAATAACATCATCTCGCCCTTTATCGGCCGTATGTCTTCCAAGTATTTCAATTTGACCTCCATGGAAATCAAGGTGGCCAACCTGGTCAAGGAAGGCAAAACCAACAAGGAGATTGCCGAGTTGCTCTTTCTATCCAAAAATACGGTTTTATTTCACCGGCATAACATTCGGAGTAAACTTAAATTGAAGCATAAAAAAATCAATTTAAGGTCCCATCTTTTGTCCTATTCGCCTGAATAGTAGTTTTTACCTACTATTTACCTACTATTTTATCAACTTGACATCCTTCCCAAATTTAGATATCCATAATCCCTACCATCCAAAATGATTACAATATTTTATTATTTCTAAAAATAAATAAATAGGTGTAATTTACAACATTGACGATAATATTGTCCTTAAATTGCCCTCCTCACTCTTTTCAATCAGGTAACCATATTCAGGCCGCCTTCCCTGTTTAGGTAAGGCATAAAAAACCATACTTCCCAGTTAAGGAAGGAGAATCGCCCTATGGCGTCGGAACAGCTTGGGCCGGTAATGCTGAAAGTGGATGATATCCACATGTATTTCGGAAAAGTGGCCGCCCTCTCCGGGGTGAGTTTTGAGGTTCGGCAGGGGGAAATTCACTCGATCATCGGGCCCAACGGCGCCGGTAAAACCGTCATGCTCAACTGCATCAACGGCCTGTACCACCCCCAAAAAGGGGGCATTCACTATCAGGGGCAGGAGATCACCCGGCTGTCCCCTCACCGGCGGGCCGGGTTGGGCCTGTCTAGAACCTTTCAGAAGATCGAACTCTTCAAGGGCATGACCGTGCTGGACAACATCCGCCTGGGACGGCACATTCATCTGAAATCCGGCATCATTAGCGGGGCCGTCTATTTCGGCAAGACCGCCCGGGAGGAGATCAAGGCCCGGGAATTCATCGAAGAGGAGATCATCGACCTCCTGGAGATCGAGTCCATCCGGAACAAGACCGTAGGGATGCTCCCCTACGGCATGCAGAAGCGGGTGGAACTGGGGCGGGCCCTGGCCCTGAACCCCAAACTGCTCCTCCTGGACGAACCGCTGGCCGGATTGAACCTGGAGGAAGTGGAGGATATGGCCCGTTTCATCATCGATATCAGCGAAGAAGAGCGCTGGAAAGTTACCTGTATTCTGGTGGAGCACGACATGGGGGTGGTTATGGATATTTCCGATAGTGTTTCGGTGTTGAATTTCGGGAATAAGATCGTCACGGGCACGCCGAAAGAAGTCCAGGCCAATCCGCAAGTGGTCGACGCCTACCTGGGTGAGGAGGATCTGTATGCCACACGGAGATAAAACCTTTACCATCCCCTTCCAGATCACCGAGGAGCTGACCCTGCCCAAGGTCCTGGTGGAAACGGCTAAAAAATATGGGTCCGGGAAAGCGGCCATGCGGGAGAAGGAATTCGGCATCTGGGCGCCCATTACCTGGCAGGACTACCTGGATAAAGTAAAATACATCGCCTTGGGCATGATCAGTCTGGGACTCCAGCGCGAAGACAAGGTGGCCATGATCGGGGACAACCGGCCGGAGGGGCTCTGGGCGGAGATGGGTACCCTAGCGGCGGGCGGCATCGCGGTCTGGCTTTTCCAGGATTCGCTCATGGACGAAGTGGCCTATATCATCAACCATTCCGACGCCGTTTTTCTGGTGGGGGAGGGACAGGAAGAAGTGGACAAGGCCCTGTCGATCAAGGACCGCTGCCCCTATCTGAAAAAGATCATCTGGGATGACCCCAAGGGCATGCGGGGTTACGACGATCCCATGCTGATCAGCCTGAGCGAAGTCATGGAACGGGGACGAGACCTGGAAAAAAAGGATCCCGGCCTGTTCGAGAAAACAGTAGCCGCCGGGAAGACTCGGGATATTGCGCTGCTCTTTTACACTTCCGGGACCACGGCCCTGCCCAAGGGGGCCCTGCTGTCCCATTACAATATGTTGACCATGGGTCAGGCCATGATGAAAGTGGACCCCTGCAACCCGGAAGACGATTTTGTCTCCTTCCTGCCCTTTGCCTGGATCGGCGAGCAGATGATGTCCATCTCCTGCGGGCTCCAGGTCGGGTTTACCATTAATTTTCCGGAGGAGCCGGAGACGGCCGGGGAGAATATCCGGGAGATCGGCCC
>JACRCK010000361.1 GCA_016219065.1 Deltaproteobacteria bacterium | reverse complement strand
CTGGCGGGCGGCGTCGCCCACGATCTCAACAATGTTCTGGGCATTATTGTCGGGTATTCGGAACTACTCCTTCTTGACGTAGATGCCGAAAGCCCACTCCGGCCCGGTCTGGAGAATATTTTGAGCGGGAGCCAGAAGGCGGCCGCCATTGTCCAGGATTTGCTGACCTTGGCCAGAAGAGGGGTATCCGGCAGTCAGGTCCTTAATCTGAACCAGATTATCGTCGATTATCAGAATTCCCCGGAACTTAAAAATCTGGGTGCCTACCATCCTTCGGTAAAAATCCGGACGGATCTTGAACCGGGCTTATTGAACATCTCCGGCTCTGCCGTCCATCTCGGCAAGGCCTTATTCAATCTGGTCTCCAATGCCAGTGAGGCCATGCCGAATGGCGGCACCCTGACCATTAAAACCACCAATCTGTATCTGGACAAACCGGTCCGGGGATATGATGAGGTCCGGGAGGGCGATTATGTTGTCCTTTCCGTGTCCGATACGGGGGAAGGGATACCGGATGCTGATCTGAATCGGATTTTCGAGCCTTTTTATACCAAGAAAGTCATGGGCCGAAGCGGAACCGGATTAGGGCTGGCGGTGGTCTGGGGTACGGTGCGGGATCATCAGGGATACATAAACGTTCAGAGTGAAGAGGGAAAAGGAAGCTCTTTTACCCTCTATTTCCCGGTGACGAGGGAAGAAATAACTACTGAAAATGTTCGGATCCCCATTTCCGAATACCTGGGGAAGGGCGAAGCCATTCTTATTATAGATGACGTCAAGGGACAGCGTGATTTGGCAACTACGATGCTCAAGAAATTAAATTACGACTTGACCAGCGTTTCCAGCGGTGAGGAGGCGGTGGCTTTCTTGAAGGAGCATACGGTTGATCTCGTGGTTCTGGACATGATTATGGATCCCGGTATGGATGGCCTGGACACCTACAAGAAAATCCTTGAGATTCATCCCCAACAAAAGGCGATTATCGTCAGCGGTTTTTCGGAAACGGATCAGGTAAATGCCGCCCGGGCTATCGGCGCGGGCGCCTATGTGAAAAAACCCTATGTCCTGGAGAAACTGGGCCTGGCTGTGAGAAAAGAGCTGGATCGCGCTAAATGAACACGGGAGGATTAAGATTCCTATTTCCGCCGGCAATTCTGGATGCCGTTCTATCAAACTTGAGCCGTTTCACGATTGGGCCGGGAGGAAGTGTTGCGCCCCATTCATAACGGGAAAAGGCCCCCAGGCCTACCCCAAAGGCCTGGGCCAACTTTTTTTGCCTCAGTGTACCATGCCGCCTTGTATGTTCAGCGACTTGGAGAGCCTCGGCAAGGCCTTAATCATTTCCCCTGATTTCGTCTCCGCCAGACGCAATTCGTATAGCTTCTGCAAGTTCAACCAGAATTCCGGACTCGTTCTGAAAAAGTGTCCCAGGCGCAAGGCCGTGTCCCCGGTTACGCTTCTCTGACCGTTCAAGATTTCGGTTATACGATTGGTAGGCACTTTGAGCTGGCGGGCTAATTCAGCCGCGCTCATGCCCAGAACTTGCAGTTGTTCGGCGAGATGTTCGCCGGGATGTATAGCCCTACGGCGCATAATGCACCTCAATGAATTTATTTTTTTACTTTTTTATGCGTTATGTCAAGCATAAAAATTTGAAAATCAGGGTCTGGCCAAGAACAGGTTGAATTTTCTTCGATCCCCTTGTAGAATTCCAAGATGAGCGATTTCAGCGATAACCCACCACTCCGGCTGGCCTGCGAATATGTGCAGTACACCGGCCGCCATATCTTCCTCACCGGAAAGGCCGGGACCGGTAAAACCCATTTCTTACACACCTTGAAATCCTTGTCGCCCAAGCGGATGGTCGTCGTCGCCCCGACCGGGGTGGCGGCCATCAATGCCGGCGGGGTCACCATTCACTCCTTCTTCCAACTGCCTTTCGGACCCCTGGTGCCCGAAACGGAACCGGGCGGCGATCCGCTCGCCGGCCAATACCGCTTCAACCGGCAGAAGATCGACCTCATCCGCAGCCTCGATCTACTGGTCATCGACGAGATCAGCATGGTGCGGGCCGACCTCCTGGACGGCATTGACGCCGTGCTGCGCCGCTTCCGGCCCGGAGACCGGCCTTTCGGCGGCGTGCAATTGCTGCTGATCGGCGATCTGCAGCAACTGGCCCCGGTGGTCAAAGACGAGGAATGGGAACTCCTGCGCCCTCACTATGGGACCATGTTTTTCTTCAGCAGCCGGGCTTTGGGGCGGACCAGCTATGTCCCTATCGAGCTCCGGCATATCTACCGGCAAAGCGATCCCCGTTTCATCGACCTGCTGGCCAAGGTCCGGGAAAACCGGATGGATCCGGACGACCTCCTGGCCCTGAACCGGCGCTATGATCCGGTCCTGGCCGCCGCGGCCCCGGAAGGGACCATTACCCTGACCACCCATAATTACCAGGCCCGGAAAATCAACCAATCCCGGCTGGCCGCCTTGCCCGGCCGGGAGCGGCGGGTCCAGGCCCGGATCGAAGGCGAATTTCCGGACTATGCCTTTCCGACGGATGCCGATCTGGTGCTCAAATCCGGGGCCCAGGTGATGTTCGTCAAAAACGACGGTTCTCCGGAAAAACGCTATTTCAACGGGAAAATCGGCCGGCTGAAAAGCAGCGGCCGGGAGGAATTGATCGTCCAGTGCCCCGGCGAGGCAGAGCCGCTAGTGGTCGAACCGGTGGAATGGAAAAACGTCAAATATGGTTTGAACGAAACGACCAAGGAGATCGAAGAAACCGAAGCGGGTAGGTTCATCCAGTTCCCCCTGAAATTGGCCTGGGCCATCACCATTCATAAAAGCCAGGGGCTGACCTTCGACCGGGCGGTCATCGATGCCCGGGCGGCCTTTGCCGACGGCCAGGTTTATGTGGCCCTGAGCCGCTGCCGCAGTCTCGAAGGCTTGGTGCTCAGCAGCCCCATTGAAGGCCGCAGCATTAAAAGCAGCGCCGTCATCGGAGAATTCAACCGCCAGATCGCAGCAAACGCCCCGGATGAAGAACAACTCCAAGCGGCCAAGCGGGAGTTTCAGGAGGTGTTGCTGGATGAGCTGTTTGACTTTTCCCCCCTGTTGCGCAGCCTCGTCTCCGTCCTTAGAATCGCCGCGGACCATAAAACGGTTTTGACGGGTTTGGGGCCTTCTTTTTTCGGTTCCCTGATCGAGACCGTCAAGACCGATATAAATGCCATTGCCGAAAAGTTTACCGCCCAGCGGAGACAGATCGCGGCTCCGGTCCTCGATCTGGAGCAATCGCCCCTGCTCCAGGAACGGGTTGGCAAGGCGGCCGTTTATTTTGCCGAAAAGATTGAAGCGCTGATCAGCGGTCCGCTGCGGGTTGTTTCCTTTGAGACCGACAACCGCGAAGTGCGCCGGGCCCTGCAAAAGGCCCTGGCGCTGGTGCTTCAGGAGGCGGCCGGAAAAGTGTACTGCCTCCAAGCCTGCCGGGCGGGCATCATCTTTGCCGATTATCTCCAGGTGCGGGCCCGCGCCCTTTTCGAGGAGCCCGGGGCCAAACCGGTGCGTTCCAAAGAAGCGGGGGCGGCAACGATCGACACCGGGACCATCAGCCACGCCGAGCTTTACCAGACGCTCAAGCAATGGCGGACGGCCAAGGCCCAGGAGATGGGCAAACCGCCGTTTTGGGTGCTCCACAACAACACCCTGGTCGAGATCTGCCAAAAGCTTCCGGCCGACTTGGAAGAACTCCGGGCCATCAAGGGCCTGAAGGGCCAGAAAGGCCAGGCCCTGGGGTCCGAAATCCTGAAGCAGGTCGCCCAATACCGATCGAAACACCAACTGCCCGACCCGGAGACGTCTCCAGGGATCGCCGGCGGTCCGCCCGGTAAGGCTAAAAAGGAGAAATTAAAGACCCGGGAAGAATCGCTGAAGATTTTTCTCGAAGGTAAAAGTGTGGACGAGGTGGCGGCGGCCCGGGGATTGGCCTTATCGACCATCACCAGCCATCTGGCCCATTTTGTCGGCACCGGTGAACTGGGCCTCGATCGCTTGGTGGGGCCGGAAAAGGCGGCCCGCATTGCCGCTTATTGGCAGAACCACCCCTATCGGGGGCTGACTCCGGCCAAAGAAGCCTTGGGTGCAGACGTGTCTTACGGCGAACTGCGCCTGGTCTTAAAAGATCTTGAACGCCAGGGGAAACTCCCAACGGACCTTTAGTACGAAAATAAAACCTGTTGCTGGTTGCTCGTTGCTGGTTACTGGTTAAAAAACGTCCGGCCCGTTAAGAATTACAATTAACCTTAAGAATTGATTATTGATTAATAGCCCTTATAGTGGCAAAAATTATCGACTAAAAAACATAAAAAGGTGCATAAAACCTGATTGAGAAGGTCGTTTCATTTAGGTTGGTAACAGTCACCCCAGGTGAGCTCTTCCGAAGGCTAAATCCCCCCCTTCCCCCCCCTTTGCAAAGGGGGGTGGGGGTTATCCCCTCCCGTTCTCAGGTTGCCCAGGGTGGCTATGGCGGGGGAGTATACTTCCTTTATTAGACCAACCCGGGGGCTAGTCGTTTTATATCCGCAGCGTTTAGCTTACGGTGGCGCCGGCGGCCGTTCTGAACCGGTTGGAAGTAGGACTGGCCCTGCTGAAGCGGAAGGTCAAAGAATAATTTCCAGGTCCAGGGAAAAATGGGCCTATCCCGGGCATCTTATAAATCTACCCTCGAGAAAAGAAACCCGCCGTTGGGATCAACCGGCGTAAATGCCCAGTGAGGTGAAGATATCATCATGAGATTTATTTCCTCTTTCCACTCTTTAAGGTCAAGGCTGGGACCTCCGGAAACGCTGGATCTTCAAGGCTGGAGGCGTTGGGGTGTTCGATCCATCCTTCTACTTAGCATCATAGTCTTGCCTATTTCCTTTTCAAAATCACTGCTGGTCTTCTTTGCCGAGGGCAATTACGGTCTCATCGCTTTTGACCTCGGGGTCTGGCTCTTCCTGGTTTTGTACTTTTTTTTTATCTCGCAACGATCCCATAACATCAACTCGCTTCTTTGGTTGGCGCTGCTTTACACGATGACGATAACCTATTTTGTGGAATTAGGACCGCACTATGCCCGCTCCGGATGGCTGGTCATGTGTGCGGTAATGGTTACGTTATTATACGGGGTGCGGGGAACGGTTGCGGCCACAGGGCTCAACGCCGGGATGCTCGTCTTGCTTTATTGGGCCATCCCCCCGCAGCATCCGGCCTGGGTAGCCGAGTTCAACGCCCCTCCAGATAAATGGACGATGTTCGTTGTAAACATTTCCATCCTGACCCTGGTTACCGGTCTGCCGATAGGTTTTATGTTGGATCAGTTAGACCGTTCTCTGAAGCAGCAACGGGAGAGTGAAGAAAAGTATCGCCTGCTGGCTGAGAATGCGACGGATATCATCTGGACCCTGGATTTGGAATCCCTGCGCTTTACCTATATTAGTCCTTCGGCATTAGCGATCCGCGGTTTTACGCCTCAAGAAGCCCTGGAATTAACCCTGGCGCAGACCCTATCGCCGGAATCGCTGCCACAGGCGCTACAGACTCTACAGGAAGAACTGGCCCGGGAAAATGAAGCAGGTGTCGATCCGAAAAGGTCCAGAACCTTGGAGTTGCTACAGCTCCACAAGAATGGAACTTACGAATGGGCCGAGGTGATCGTGTCCTTTATTCGGAATGCCGCAGGCCGGCCGGTTGGGGTATTAGGCGTCACCCGGGATATTGCCGAGCGCAAGCGGGCGGAAGTAGAAAAACGGAGCTTGGAGGAACGGTTGCAGCGGGCGGAAAATGGAGGCGCTGGGAACTCTGGCGGGCGGCGTCGCCCACGATCTCAACAATGTTATTGGTATTATTGTCGGCTATTCCGAACTGCTCCTCTATGAGGTAGATGCTTTGAGCCCGATCAAGCCCGGTCTGGAGAATATTCTGAACGGAAGCCAGAAGGCGGCCGCTATTGTCCAAGATCTGCTCACCCTGGCCCGTCGGGGGGTATCCGCAAGACAGGCAATCAATCTGAACGAAATCATCGTCGCTTGCCAGAATTCCTTGGAGTTTGAAAATCTATATTCCTGCAATTCTTTGGTAACCATCAGGACCGATCTTGAACCAGCGCTATTGAATATATCCGGTTCTACCGTACACCTCGGCAAGGCTTTCTTCAACCTGGTCGCGAATGCCAGTGAGGCCATGCCCAACGGGGGCGCCCTGACCGTTAAAACGTTCAATCAGTATCTGGACCGACCGATTCGGGGCTATGATGAGATCCGGGAGGGGGATTATTGCGTCCTTTCCGTGTCCGATACCGGGGAAGGAATACAGGCGACTGATCTCAAGCGCATTTTTGAGCCTTTTTATACGAAAAAAATCATGGGCCGAAGCGGGACCGGCTTAGGACTGGCGGTAGTTTGGGGTACGGTGAAAGACCATCAGGGATACATTGACGTCCAGAGCAAAGAGAGCCAGGGAAGCACCTTCACCCTCTATTTTCCGGCGACGAGGGAAAAAATCCGCCCGGAACCGGGTAGAGTCCCGACTTCCGAATACCGCGGGAAAGGCGAAATCATTCTGATTGTGGATGATGTCCAGGGGCAGCGTGATTTGGCCGAAGAGATGCTCAAGAAACTGAATTACCAGGTGACCGGGGTTGCCAGTGGTGAGCAGGCGGTGGTTTACCTGCGGAAGCATCAGGTTGATCTCCTGGTTCTGGACATGATCATGGATCCCGGTATGGACGGACTGGACACCTACCAAAGGATTCTTGAGATCCACCCCCAACAGAAAGCGATTATCGTGAGCGGGTTTTCCGAGTCGGATCGGGTGCATTCCGCTCAAGCCTTGGGTGCCGGCGCTTACGTGAAAAAACCCTATATCCTGGAAAAACTGGGACTGGCGGTGAGAAAAGAGTTGGACCGCACCACCTGACCAATGGAAAAGGCCCGTTGTTGGGTGGCGGGACGGGGCGGCCGGAAGATCGGCACCCTTTAACTTCCATCAAACGTTTTAACCATGAGGCCAGATTTCCTTGCCGTCACGCCGGTGTGCCGGGTAGGCGCAAATAGCGAAATTCATTCGCCCGACACCACCCCCCCTTTATTCTTTCAAATATCTATCGAACCAGGCCAGGCAGCGCCGCCAGGCGTCCGCTGCGGCCTCCGCCCGGTAACTGGGGCGGTAATCCGCGAAAAAGGCGTGCGGCGCTTTGGGATAAAGCACGAACTCCGCCGTCTGACCTTTGGCCTTGATCGCGGCCTCCAGTTCCCTGACGTCGGCCACCGGGATCCCCAGGTCCTCCTCGCCGTAAAGACCGAGGACGGGGACTTTTATCTGACCGGCCAGATCGAGGGGGCCGGCCGCTCGGACCCCCGGGGTCAGGGCCGGCCGGATTTGACCGTACCAGGCCACGGCCGCCTTCAGCTCACGGCTGTGGACCGCGAAAAGCAGCGTATACAGCCCTCCCCGACAGAAACCCGTCACGCCGATCCGGTCCTCCTGCCCGGCCGGATGCCGCCGGGCATAGTCCACCAGGGCGTCCAGGTCCTGCAGCACCTGCCCGTCCGGGACCCGGTCGACCACCTGCCGCACGGCGGCGATATCGGGCAGATGCACTACGCCCCCCTCCCGGGCATAAGGTTCGAAAGTAATGGCCAGGAAGCCTTCCCGGGCGAAGCGCCGCGTGACGTCCTTAATGTGGGCATGCATCCCGAAGATCTCGGGCAGGACCAGCACGATCGGGTATTTCCCCAACGTTTCGGGATGGGCCTCGTAGATCGGGATCCGGAAATCACCCCGGGCGACCGCCCCTTCCTTCGCCGCCAGCCCCCGGAGCGGAGTGGTAATGACCTCTCCCTCCACCGGATCGGCGGCGGCGGCGAAACCCGCCAGCCCGAAACCCACCGCGCTCATCCGCGCGATAAACTGCCGCCGGGACATGCCCTCATAAGCGTTGGCCAACCAGTTTTCCGCCATGAATTCCTCCTGTTGACTTCGTCCCCGCTGCCAGGGAGAAACGGTCTTATCGGTCCGTCTTGAACCTGCAAACGACCAAGGTCGGCATTTTTATGGCCGCTTATTTCCGAGAGGGAAAACGCCGCGTGCCGGCAAACCCACTCGGTTGAGGCATAGGATCGGCGCCAAGCCGACGAATTCTGGTGCTCGCCGCCCCCTCGGTACGACTAGGGTACCCGGTAAATTACATGCAGGTCAAATAAAAAAGCTGGGAAAGCATTTTTCTGTTAAAGTGCCCACATTCCTCCCTGTAATCCGGGAGCAGCGAGGATCGGTCAGGTGAGACTTTGGAGATAATCTTTGGGCAGCAGAATTTTTATCCCTTGTATGGTTTGATCGAAAAACTTTCCGAAATGGGTCCGATCGCCGGTAACGAGATAATCAGCCTTACCGGCCAGGGCGGCCAAAAACACTGGACGATCTTTTTCCGGCAGATCAATCGGGCAGGGGATTTGAAAATCGACATCTGCTATGATTTCCATGCTGGACAGCAAATTTTCCAAATTCTTTAAATGATTGGAAAGGGAGAGATTTCGCCGGGTCCCTTCCACTACATAGCCGGAAGCCAACAAAAGACAACGGCCCTTTCGTGCTAAGTTCCAAAAACGCTTTAAACCAGAGCTGCCATAGGCGGCGGAAAATAAGACATTGGCGTCAAGAAAAATCCGGTCTTTTTTTACGACGGGGATCTTCTTTTTGGACGGAGAAAAGGCCATTAAGTTGTTGGTTTTTTATGAGGGATTTTGTCCGGATCAAGCCCCATTTTTTGAACCTGTTTTACAGCCCAGGCGTAATCAGCCAAGTCTACCGCATTATTTAAAAGAAATTCGGCCTGACGTTTAAGGGAATATATTTCGATAGGGACCGTGGCCACAGGCCGCAGGAGAATGCCTTCCGCTCTTTCTTCAGCCACCATTAAAGATCCCTCTTCCAAACGATATTTACGGCGGAGTCCGGCCGGTATGACCACAACCCCTCTTTTCCCTATGCGGGTGGTATTCAACTCCATGATCATCCTCCTGAATCCTGAATATCTGAATATCAGATATTCAGATTCAAAGCCAGTTAATAAAAAGGAAATCCCTTCACGAACTTCCCCGAATCCAAGACCTTGGATGAAATACTTGCCGAAGCGGATGAACTGATCCGTAAATTCAATGAGGATGTTCTGAAGACCTGAAGGGTGAGGACCGTCGGCAGGTCGAACAGCACAGTCAACGGCTGGAGGAAATCAAGTCGGTTGTGCGGCAGCACGTCGGAAAGAGCAAAAGCCCGGAGGAAGGTTCTTTCGCCGAGGGGATCCACGAGGCCGTAGTGGCTATCGTGAAGGCTATGAAGGACCTGTCCCGCTATTTTTCTGCTTAGCGAAATTTCGTCCTTCAGACCGTCATTTTCGTCTTTTCTTCCTCCTGTTTTTTCTTTTCCCATTCTTTCCGGAACCGCTCCCGCTGCCCTTCGAAGTACTCGCGTTTGTCGGGGTCTCCGGCCAGGATCTCCTCCATGATCCGCAGGGAGAGGTCCGGACGGCCGTTGACCAGGTAGGCCTCGGCCAGGGTGTCCCAGACGACCGGGTCCGGCTTCAGGGCCGCGGCCGCCTGGCTCAAGGCCAGGGCCTCCTTGGGCTTGAAAAACTGGGGATCCGGACTGGTGGCGTACATCCAGGCCAGGTTGTTCAGGACCAGGGGGTTGCGGGGATCCTGCTTCAGCACCTTTTTGTAGGCCTCCTCCGCCGGACCGTACTTTTTCTGCTCCTGATAGATCAGCCCCAGACCGGCGAGGATCCGGGGATCGTCCGGCCGGGCCCGCAGTTCTTTCTCCAGCAGTTTCTCCAGGATCCGGGCCTCGCTCTGTCTCTCCGCCATGAAAATCCCCGGCGAACGCCAGCCGTAAAACCCCAGGCCGACCAGGAGCAGCACGAACACGGCCACCGACCGGAAGACCTTGCGGTGATGCCGGGCGATCCGCCCCGGCTCCCGGCTGCCCTGTTCGAGAAAGGCCACCCGCTCGGCGATGCTGTAATGGTGCCAACTGGGCAGGTTGCGGTCCTGCCCGGAATAAAGGCTGATTTTCTCCAACGACCCGATCAGCGGTTCCGGGGTCCCGATCATTTGCAGGGCCTGGAGATCGGCCTGCCGCTCGAAGTTGCGCATGAAAAAACCGAACAGAAAACGGAAATAGAGGACCAACAGGACGGCCAGGGGGAGCATGGTGAACAGGGAAATCAGGCCTTCGGAATAACTCTGCCAGCGGGCGAGCAGCTGCAGAACTTCCGGCCGGGTCAGCACGTACCGGCTGGCCAGTTGGTAGAAAAGCAGGGCGATGAGCACGTAGCCGGCGAAAAAAAGGAGGTAAAAAAACAGGTGCTTTTTTCGGATGTGCCCGATCTCGTGGGCCACCACCCCTTTCAGCTCCTCGGGGTCCAGCAACTGGAGCAGCGCCGGGGTGATCAGCAGGTAGCGAAACCGCTTTACCAGGCCCATGACGCCGGCCGTCAGCATCTGCCCCTCGAAAACCGGCCAGAGCAGGATCTCCCGGAAGGGGGAACCCGCCGCGCGGCAAAACTCCTGGATCTCCTCTTTCTTGGGCCCGTCGGGGATCGGCCGGCACTGCCACCAGATCTTGATCAGGTAAGGGAGGAAAATGGATAAGACCAAAAGAAAACCCAGCAGGTAAGACAGCTCGCCCAGGGGATGATCCAGGTAGCCCCGCAGCCGGGGGCCGACCGTATATTCCAGGATATCGGAAAAGGTCGTTACCAGCAGCCAGGGAAAAAGAATGGGCAGGTTGAACTGAAACTGGGAGCGGACATAGCCCCGGCGGGTCAGGGTGCTGTGAAAAAGAAGCTTATGGGCCGGGAAAGCGAAATGCCAGATCGGCAACAGGTGGAGCAGGTAAATGGACAAACCTAAAATTCCCTCGAAGGATCCGAAGGGTTGGGTTCCGGGAAGGAAGCGCAGCAAGGCCCGCAAATTCAGAAAATAAACTTCGACGCCGAAAAAGAGCAGCGACTCGATCATCAGCCGCTGCTGGATTTGCTGGAAGCGGTGCTGCAGGACAAAAGACCCCGCCGCCGCTTCCCCTTCCGGGAGCTTCAACTGTTTAAAACGGTGACGGACCTCGTTGCCGAAAAACAGGTAGGCCACCAGGACCCCCCAGAAATAAACCCAGGAGGGATGGGCGGCGGGGTAATCGGTTGGCCCGGTGTGAAAGACGAACAGGGCCAGCATGAAAAAGAGGATATTGGTGAACATGGCTTGACCGGTCCGCCTACCTTACCCTAACTGCCGAAAAATTTCACGGGTATAATTTACCGCCCGGGAAGAACGACAGAAACCGGAGGATCAGGGGACGCCCCTATTAAAGTCCGGCGGCGATATCCCCGGCCGTTTGGACCCGGGCATAGAGGCCTTGCAGCGCGGCCACGAAAGCCGCCTGGACCTGTTCGGCCGGAACGCTGACCGCCCCGAAGGATAAAGCCCTCGTGGCGCAGGCATCGTGGGCCAGCAGGCATTCGAAGCCCAGATCGCAGGCCGCCCGGGTGGTGGCCTCGACGCACATATGGGTCATCATGCCGGCCAGCGCCAGTTGCCGGACTCCCAGGGCTTGCAGGCCTTCCAGGAGCCCGGTTTGACGAAACCCGTTGGGATAATTTTTCTGAATGACCGTTTCCCCGGCCAGCGGCTGCACCCGGGGATGGATTTCCGCGCCGGCCGTGCCGGGCAGAAAAAAGGAGGCGCCGGGTCTCAGGGCGAGATGCTGGATATGGATAACGGGCAACCCTTGACGGCGGAAGGCCTCGAGCCGCTTTCCGGCCCTGGCCACCGCCTCCAGGCTCCCGGCCAGTTCCATCTTTCCGCCGGGAAAGTAGTCGTTTTGCAGATCGATCAGCACTAAAGCCTTGTCCATGCACAAACCTCCTTGCTTTGTATCGGTATTAAACTATTACGCCGAACACCGAACGCTGAACGCCGAACGGTATTTTCGTATTAATCAGGTAT
>JACRCK010000362.1 GCA_016219065.1 Deltaproteobacteria bacterium | reverse complement strand
GGGAGCTCTTGCCCACCGGGGATCCCGGCCCCCTTCGGGTTCGTCCTGTGGTCAGCCCCGCGGCGCTGAATCCTGCCCTCAGCATCCCCTGGCCGGTTTCTTTCCCGGCAGGTTTGGTAGGTTTTTAAACCGGCGATAATAGGCGGGAGAAATGACTTCTGGAAGCGCGTGGTCAGCTTCAAGTTGATTGGGTTGAGATGGTTCGCCGTCATTATTGGTCTGTTCCCCTTTTTGTTGACTCTAGGTCTGCTGGCGGATAACCTGCTCGGTAACGCGCTTCCGCCACTCGGGGGGGCGGCGCAGACGCTCACGCGGCCTGCTGCCCTGATGCTCTTTATCGGCGCAAATTTCATCGGTGGTCCCCTCGGTGAAGAACTCGGCTGGCGTGGTTTCGCCCTCGACCGCCTGCAGAACAAATGGAATGCGCTGGTGGCGAGCCTGATTCTTGGTCTTATCTGGGCGGCCTGGCACTTTCCGCTTTTCTTTATCAAAGGTACTCCTCAAGAAGGGCTGGGATTTGGCACCTTTCTCTTCTGGCTTTGGAGTCTCCAGGTCGTGTCTCTGTCGGTACTTACCACGTGGGTTTACAACAATACGCGGCGCAGCATCTTATCCGCGGTCTTCATGCATTTCATGTTCAATTCAACCTATGGGATCACTCAGCAAGAGGGACTCCCCTTGACGCCAAGCACATTTGCCGTCCACACGGTGATTATGGCCGTTGCCGCGGTGATGGTTGTCGGCCTGTGGGGATTTGAGACCATGACCTTTCGCGGTGACAGCCGGGAGGACGTGACAGACGCCCGTTGAACTATCAAATTCCGCGGGGGGAGACTTGACCGAAAGCTCGAAAATGACCAAAATCGATAGAGTAATCAAAGAGCTTAGCGATTTGTACGAGTTCAATAAAAAGCTCAAGGCGTATCAATTAAGGAAAGAGGTAGACCAATCGCCCGAGAAGGAAGGGGCGGGGTGCCTTGACTTAAAAGATTTTCATCGTCCGAGGGAAGCCAAGCAAGCCAAAAGGGAGTCTTAAGCCGGTATAAAGAGGGTCCGAGACCCCGGCGAATTCTTCGGAAGTCCGAAGACCGGTTCCCGGCGGTGATCGACCTCGGCTCCTAATGGACATGCCGGTACCGGGAAAGCGGAATCATGAAAAGCATTATCGCAATGATACTCGCCGTTTTTTCACTCGCCGGAGGGGCACTCGGCCAATCTGATAAGCTGACGATGGACTGCCGGGAGGCGTTCCAAAATGAAGATGCCGCTGTGCTCAGGCAGGCCCCGTTTGGCGCAAAGAGAATCATGAAACATCGTCTGCGGGTAAGTTGGGCCGGGGGCAGCAGGGACTTCATCGATAAACCGCCGTACGATGCCGAACTCGACGGTACCTCCTATTCCTACTGCGGCTATAAGCGGACCCTCGGCCTGCACCTCATCCACAAGTCGATGGACGGCGTGTTTACCGGGGTGTTGCTGGACAATAATACGGGCCAGACCAGGGCGGCTGGCCAGTACGTTTCCTTTTCGAACGACCAAAAGAAGTATTTCGCCTCCGTTCAACCGGATGGTTTGGACGGCGAGAAATGGTACGTCTATGGGAAGAGCGGAACCCTGATCTGGAAGGGTCTTTCCGGCATCTCCGGGCGGCACCCCCAATACCAATACGAGTATTTCGTTGCCGAGCTCGTTAATCCCAGATGGAATTCAGCGGGAGAACTGGAGGCGAATTACGTGTGTTCTGATGACAGGAATAGTCCAACAAAGCAAAGAAATAAGGTGACTTTGAAACTCGTGGGAAAGAAGTGGGCCTGGCTCCCGAGAGTATTTTGTCCAGAAATACCAGGTCCTTAAAGGAATTGGGGTCGAACCCGATTTCGTTACCTCAAGTGAATTTCTCAGTCCAAATGAAACCGTCCTGAAACCGGTCGAAGTAAAATTCCAGCACAAGGAGAACAATGTTGGATCTTAAGATTCGCAATGCCGACGTCGATGATGCTGCCTTTCTGGCCTGGCTCATTTTGACCGCGGGGAGGGCCCATGTGGGACGAGGCATATGGGAAGTCATTCTTAATCAGCCGGAAGAGTACTGCCTGAATTTTCTGCGGGTCATGACCGTAACCGGCGACCCCCATCCGTTTCATTACTCCTGTTACCTGGTAGCGGAAGCCGCAGAGGGGCCCGTATCCGGGCTGGGCGGCTATGATCCGGATACCCAGGGCTACCCCAAGCTTATGGAGGCCCTGCCTGAAGTCTTCAGGAAGCTGGGTACCCCTCCTGGGGAACTGGCCGCCGGGAAAACGCCACGGATCACGGCGTCTATTCCACCTGCGCTCCCGGGAGCCTGGGTCATCGACAGCGTTGCGACGCTTCCCGCTTTTCGTAGAAAAGGCATCGTCGACAGACTGCTGGACCACATACTCGCCAGCGGACGAAAGAAAGGCTATCGTCGGGCCCAGATATCGATTTACCTGGGAAATACCCCGGCCCAGCGGGCCTATGAGAAACACGGTTTCAGGCTGCTCGATGAATGGCCCGATCCGTACTTTGCCAAGGAAATCGGGTCTCCCGGCATGGCTCGTCTGATCCGTGACCTTTGATTGGATTTGACGAAAAAGTTCCGTCATGATGACGTTCGGCATAGCGGTGGACATTCAGCGCAAAGAAATCTTCCACACTCCGGGTCGATTCGGTTGGGACGGCGGCTTAGGCCCATCGGCCTACACCGATCCTGCGGAGGGAATGCTCGGCATCCTCTTCACGCAGCGTCTGATGGATTCTCCGGAACCGCCGCAGGTATTCACCGACTTCTGGACACTGGCCTATGGAGCAATGCGCTAGCAGCTGGTCGACAGGCGACGGCGTCGCGCCGTGTGGCGGTCGCCATTGAAAACAGCGGTCGGGTCGAGGGGACCCGTGGATAGGGTAAAAAAAATTTTAATTTTGCCTCCTGAAAAGGGGCGATAATAAGTTTTTCAGGGGCTATAAGAGAACTTTTCAAAATAGAGTATGACCCGAGCTAAACGACGTTTTATTCGGGCCAAATCCGGCATGTCATTGTTCAACCTGTAATCATTCGGAGGTCTCTATGAAAAAGAAAAAGATCGGCAAGAATGGTTCAGCGCAGACCGAGGGCATCAGCAGACGCCATTTCCTAACCTCCATGGGGACGGGCGCGGCGGTTGCGGCGGCCACGGGCAATCTTGCGGCCGAGACCGCCCGGAGCCCGAAGTTTTAAAGGCCCAGGAAACGGCCCAAATAACCCTTTCGATCAACGGCCGTCGCCACCAACTGCTGGTCGAGTCCCGGTGGTCGCTCCTCTATGTGCTGCGGGAAAGGCTCGGGCTCACTGGCACCAAGGTCGGCTGCGAACGGGGCGAATGCGGGGCCTGCACGGTCCTCATCCTTTGAGCGGGTGAGCGGCCGGGCCGTTTATCCCTCCGACCTTTCCCTGCCCCGCATGCTTTACGGGGCCATCCTGCGCTCTCCCTATCCCCATGCCCGGGTGAAAAAGGTGGCTACCACCGAGGCGGAAAAGATCAAAGGGGTCCGGGCCGTAATCAGCGCCGCCACCGGCGAAGCCGGGGTTACCTGGCCCTACACCAAGGAAAAGAAGGTCAAGCTCTTCGACCCCGAGTGCCTGTACGAGGGCGAAACGATCGCCGCCGTAGCCGCGGAAACGCCTTACCTGGCCTGGGATGCCGTACGGGTCATCCAGGTGGACTACGAAGTTTTCCCCTTCGTGGTCGATGAGCGGAAAGCGCTCGATCCCCAGGCTCCGCCGGTCCACCCGGAAGGGAACCGGGTCAAGCCGGTCGAAATATACGAACGGGGGGACCTGGCCCAAGGGTTTGCCCAGGCCGACGTGACACTTACACAGACCTATCGGACGGAGTGCGAGATCCATACCCCTAT
>JACRCK010000365.1 GCA_016219065.1 Deltaproteobacteria bacterium | reverse complement strand
GCCGGCCCTCCTGCGCCTTCACCAGTGCCTGGTAGCCACCGTAACGCAGTTCAGCGCCTACTTTCAGGAATTGCACGAAGAGTACCTCCGCAACCAGGCCAAACACCTGGAACAGGAGGTGGCGGATCGAACCAGGAAACTGGCCGAATCCGAACGCAAGTACAAGATTTTGGTGGAGGACATCAACGACGGCTATTTCGTCCTGGCCGAGGGGACGATCATTTACTGCAATATCGCCTTTGCCAGAATGCACGGCCACAGCGCCGAGGAAATCGAAGGACATCATTATCTGGAATTCGTCGCCGCTGATTCCAGGTCGGCGGTGGAGGCGGCTTACGCGGACAGCCGCAAAGGCCTGCCCAGCGCTTCCCGACTGGAATACCTGCGGTTGCACCGGGACGGCCGGCACCTGCCTACCGAAATCATGGCCAAGCTCTCCTCCTTCGGCGGGCAACTGGCGAACATCGGCGTCTGCCGGGACATCAGCGAGCGGGTAGAGCTGGAAAGAAAAAACCGGGAGGTGGAAAAGCTGGGCGCCCTGGCCAACCTGGCCGGGTCGCTGGCCCATGAAATCAACAATCCGTTGACTGCCATCAAAATGAACCTGCAACTGTTTTCGGAGAAGCAGTTGCCCGGGGAGGCCCGCCGGAAACTGCTGGCCTCGACCCTCCGCGAGACGGAGCTGATTCGGCGCCGGGTCCTGGAAATGATGGACCTGACCATTCCCTTTCGTCTCAAGGTCCGATCGGTTGACCTGCGGGAACTGATCACGGGCTGTCTTAAAACGGTGGAACAAAGATTGACTTATCAAGGGGTTCGCGTCAGTACGCGTTTTTCGGCGAAGATCACCCGGGTTTCCCTGGACCCGGAACGATTCGAACAGGCGCTGATCAATTTGCTGCTCAACGCCCTGGAAGCGCTGGCCGCGGGAGGCCGCATCTTCATCAGTACCAGGCTGGGGCGGGAAGTGGGAAAAACCTGGGTCCAGGTGCGCGTGGCCGACGATGGGCCGGGAATTCCCGCAGAAAAGCGGCCTTACGTCTTTGATCCCTTTTTCAGCCAAAAAGCCGGAGGCATCGGCTTGGGTTTAGGTAACGTCAAGAAAATCGTAGAAGCCCACGGCGGGCGGGTTTTCGTCTCCGAACGCCTTCCTCAGGGGGTAGGCTTCACCATGCTGCTGCCCTGGAATGGAGAGCGCCCATGAAATCCAGAGTGTGTATTATTGACGACCAAAGGGCCATCCTGGAATCCATGGAGATGTTTTTCAGGCTTAGAAACTGGGAAGTTGCCACGGCCGCCGACGGTCCCGCCGGGCTGGCGCTGGTGGAAAGCTTCCGCCCCGCACTGGTGATTTTAGATATCCGGCTGCCCGGCCTGAGCGGACTGGAGGTACTGGAGGAACTGCGGAGCCGATTCCCGGAACTGCCGGTGATCATCATCACCGCCTACCAGGACATGGAAAGCACCATCAGAGCGATCAAGCTGGGGGCTTTCGATTACCTCCATAAGCCCATCGACGTGGCGGAAATGGATGCCCTGATCCGTCGGTTGGAACAAACCAGGCAGGCCCGCAGCCAAAAAGAGGGGGAAGTCCCTGAACCGGAGGCGGGTCAATCCGATCCGCAACCCTTGATCATCGCCCGCAGCCGGAAAATGAAGGAGGTGTTCAAGGTTATCGCCCTGGTCTCGGAATCGCGGGTGACGGTGCTCATCCAGGGCGAAAGCGGCACCGGGAAGGAGTTGATCGCCCGGAGCATCCATTACAACAGTCCCTGGAAAGACCGGCCCTTTACGGTGATGGATTGCTCGACTTTGGTGGATTCCCTCGTGGAGAGCGAACTTTTCGGCTATGAAAAAGGGGCCTTCACCGGCGCCCAGGAAACCAGAAAGGGGCGCCTGGAATTAACCGGGGAGGGCACCATTTTTTTTGACGAAATCGGGGAGCTGCCCCTGAACATGCAGGGCAAGCTTTTGCGCTTCCTGCAATCGGGCGAGTTTGTGCGGGTCGGGGGCAATCAGCCCATATTCTCGAAGGCCAGGATCGTAGCCGCCACCAATCGGGACCTGACCAAACGGGTTCAAGACGGCAAATTCCGGGAAGATCTTTACTATCGGTTGAAGGTGGTGACGATCAACGCGCCCCCCTTGCGCAATCGGAAATCGGACATTCCCCTTTTGACGGATTTCTTCCTCAGGAAAATGGGCGCGCAAAATATCGCCAAACGCAAGCGGCTTTCTCCAGGGGCCCTGGAGCTGTTGCTGCAGCATGACTGGCCGGGAAACGTCCGGCAGCTGGAAAACGTGCTGACCCGCTGCGCCGTGTTGACCCCGGACCTGGTGCTGACCAGGGAACATACCGAGGCCTGTCTTCAGGACGCTCCCCATTCCTTGCGGCTGGAGGCCCCCGAGGGAAGCCGGGAGGATTTTGAACGGGACCATATCCTCGGCATTCTAAACAGCCAGGACTGGCACTTGGGAAAGACCTGCGCTCAACTGCAGATGTCCCGGCCCACGTTAAGAGCCCGTATGAAAAAATATGGACTTAAAAAAGCAACCGTCCCCCTGGGTGCAAACGATTTCAAAAAAGAACAAGGAAATAGCATAAAACCTATACGAATTGGATGAACATTTTTTTTGAAAAAATTCAGGTTAACACTTAGGCGGCGTCCACCGGCATTCCCCCCAGGGGCAAAAGGTCGGGAAATAATTCTCTGGCTTCAGCCAGTGCGCTGGGATCACTGAAAATCGAAGCGTTGGACAGGATCGTTTCACGATCCGCCGACACTTCGCGCAGATATACGCCGCCTGCCCGATCTTCCAGCAATTGAACCCAACGGTCGGGAAGCGGCACTTCGCCTAAAACCCGGATGGAGCAGTTTTGGTTGTCCATGGAGTCTGTAGCATCCGCCTGGGGTCGATCGAATAAGCGGTCTGACGAGGCCCTACCAAAGACAGGGGAGACCGTAGGCCGGGAAACAAACGTCGCTGCTGACCAGAACCAGATCTTCCACTTGGGCTTGGGCGACGAGCATACGGTCAAAGGGGTCCCGGTGGTGAAAGGGAAGGCGGGAAACCTGTTCGCAGTGTCGCTTTTCTATCGGGAGCCATAGCATGGCGTTGGCCTGCATCTGCTCTTCGCAGACCTTCAACCAACCTTCCTTCAAAGTCAATTTTCCCAAGCTGATTTTTATCCCGATCTCCCAGAAGCTGGCGGCGCTCAAATAAACGCTGGTCTTCGGATCCAAATAAACCTGCCGGGCCTGGCTGCTCAGTCGTTCGTCATCAGTCAACAGCCAAAGAAACACGTGGGTATCCAACAGGGTTTTCATGCCAGGTATTCCTGAAAATCCTCCAGCGGGGCGTCAAAATCATCCGCCAGGTGCAGAACCAAGTCCTTGGCTCCTCCGATCGTTCTTGGCGATTGGGCTTCCGGCAAAACCTCGAGTTTCACCAGCGGTCGATTATCCCGAGCTATAATCACCGTTTTCCCAGCCAGTGCTTCCTGGATAAGCCGGGAAAGGTGCGTCTTGGCTTCATGAATGTTGACCTGATGAATCTCCACGGGTTTCTCCTAAACTATGAACCGCTTATTAGCTAAGTAACATGACTAAGGCTGCATTGTCAAGCTGAAAAGCCCCTGCCTGACTGGGGTGGTTCACCCCTCCCTGGGATCAGACCGACTCGGTCTGCCAGACCGAGCCGGTCTCAAGTTTGGGGCGATCCCTCCAGGTTTTTTCTTGCCGCACGGGTGCTCCCCGCGAACAGGG
>JACRCK010000358.1 GCA_016219065.1 Deltaproteobacteria bacterium | reverse complement strand
GCACCAAAACCATTAATTGAGCCTTCTTTTTTCCATTTCTTTTTCGCGGCAGCCTCCGGTATAATTCTACCCGAAGACGAACGACCTTGCCGGTCCCCCGGCCCTTTCCCTGAAAACAAACGAACGTCGAACATCGAACGTCCAACATCGAACATCGAATTTAATACAAAAGTACCGTTCGGCGTTCGGCGGAGGAGCTTAAGGCTCTGGTACACGAGAGTTTTTGTTCGGTGAAGGTGTAGGGCAGGTGTCTCGCCTGACTCCAATACTCCATTACTCCGGCGACAGCCAGGTTATAGCGATCAACTTACCGGTGTGGGGATGTACGGGGCTTTGAGGCATAGCACATTGTAGGCCGCCACCGGGTGGCTGAACCCTTTGACTTCCAGGGCGCCGATTTCCTCCACCTCCACGATATCCTCGACCTGAAAAAGGGTCTTCCGGCTGATCAGGATCTGCCCGCCCTTGGCGGCGGCACAGAGACGGGCCGCCAGGTTGGTGGTCTTGCCGATCGCCGCATAGTCCATCCGTCCTTCGAAACCGATATTGCCTACAAAAACATAACCAGTCGAAATGCCGAAGGAAATGTCCAGGCTATAGCCCAACCTTTCCCATTTGTTCCGGAGACCCAGTAAACGTTCCCGGGCATCCGCCGCCATGGCCACCGCCCGGCGGGCATGGTCTTTAAAGGGGACCGGGGCGCCGAAGAAAACCATTACCCCGTCACCGGCAAACCGTTCGAGGGTCCCGTCATATTGGAAGATGATTTCACCGTACAGCGCGTGAAAATCTTTCAACATGGAGATAATCTCTTCCGGTTCGGAAACTTCGGAAAACTGGGTATAGTTGCGTAGGTCCGAGAAGACGATGGTAACTTCCTGCCGGGTGGGTTTGAGGACGTGGGACTCCTCTCCGGAAAGGACCGCCGCCACCAACTGGGGTGAAAGATAGCGTTTCAGCCGGTTGATGCGTTCCGCTTCGGAGACGTCATCGCTGACCCGCTTCTCCACCTGGGAAGTCACCAGCAGGGCCTCTTTTCGCAAGCGGTTCATTTCAACCATGTTGCGAATGCGCACCTGGAATTCCGTGAAGTCCAAATGATTCAGAATTTCATCCACCCCGGACTGAATCAGGGGCAGGGTTTCCGTCCAAGGGTCCCCGTGGAGCAATAAAACGACCGGCACATTGGGTGCCTGGGAACGCAGTTCCTGATAAATCTCCAAAGTTGCCGGCATCTGATGGCAGAGCAGAATGCAATCAGGTGCTGAACTCCTCAGCGCCGCCCGGACCTGGTCCCGCTGCAAAGCCTGCCGGATCACCGCTCCCGACCCGACCAGCGGCTCCAATTGTTGTTCCATACGCGGGCATCCCGGATGAATGATTAAAAGGAGGGGGGCTTCCTGATGGGGGGCCACCAGGGGAATAGGCGGACCGGAGAGTTCCGGTCTGCCCGGCGGCTTCGTCTCCGGCGCCGGCGCAGGCTGGGTTATTTTAGGCTTCTCCGGCTCAGCCTGCCGCGGCTCTGCGACTGCCTCCCGGACGCCCGGCCTGAGTCCCTGATCCGGGGTCTGAACCGGCGGGACCCGCAGGACCTCTTCTTCGGGTATCTGTTCCAGGAGGATTTCCGACAGCCCTAGACGCAACTTATCTCCGGGATGCAGCGAAACCTTGGTGATCCGCTGATCGTTGACCAGGGTTCCGTTGGCGCTGTTCAGGTCCTCCAACACGATCCCTTCCGGCCTATTTTGGAGCAACGCATGTTCCCGTGAAACCAGGGGATCGTTCAGAACCACCTCGCAATGGGGAGCCCGGCCTATTTTGGTCAAGGGCTTTTCCAAAGGAAAGGTCCAACGCCGGCCGACCGATGGGATAATTTGGAGTTGATACGCCATGCCTGTACCGTTTTTTAGATTCTTACAGCCATTGTTAGAGACAAATTCTCAGAACAATGGCTGTGAATCTAAATAAAAAAACTACGTTCTCTGGGGTTCTTGTTCAGCGGTTTTTTCCAACCAAAAAAATTTCATTTTTTTTGGTTGGAGTTAAGCGATTATACTGCCAGGATTTTATAAAGTCAAACCGGCAGCGGATTTCCCTTTTACCGGTATGGAAGCAGGTATTATTATTTGACTCCTTCCTCTGTGAATGCTATAAGTTAGCCCCAATCAGCCATGATACCCGCCGATGTCCGCCGAGATTTCTATCTCCTTATTTCCAGCCGGGTCTTTTCCCGGGTCGGAGACGGTTTCCTGCGCATCCTGGCGGTTCTCCTGGTGGCGGCCAAAAGCAAGGACCCGCTGATCGCCGGCCTGGTCCTGGTCGGTCGTTATGTCTGCGAGATTCTGATCAACGCCATCTCCGGACCGTTCATCGACAAATTACGCATCCGCAGTTCTCTAATGTACGCCGATCTCATCCGGACCGTTTTAGGAATCCTGCTGGTGGCCGCCGTCCTGATGGGTTACCCCTATCCGGTATATCTGGTATTATCATTTCTGGGTGATTTTGTTTTTATTTTTTTCAAACCCGCGGCCGACAAGGTGATCAAGGTCAGCTTCCCGGTATCCGAAGGGACCAAAATCATTTCCCAGGTCGACGCCGCCAATCACCTGAGCAACATCACCGGCTACGCCCTGGCCAGTCTGGTTGCCGGGTGGCTGGGTTTGAAAATAGCCGTCATCTGGGGGCCGGTTTTCTTTTTCCTTTCCTTCCTTTTGGTCTCCCGGCTGCGGCTGTCCGGAGAAGCGGTCATTGACTATAAGAAAGTGCGCCAAAAATCCTATTGGGCCAGTCAGAAGGAAGGCCTGCGTTATACCTGGACCAGCAAACCCCTGCGCCTATTGTTGATCGGCCGCTCCCTGGTGGCGGTGGGGCGGGGATCCTTCACTGTGTTGTCCGTCGTGTACCTGGCCAACATCGCCAAGGGCCTGTCGGCCTACGGTTATTTTGAATCGGCCCAGTCCGCCGGCAAGGTGGTGGTGACCCTGCTGATCATCCCCTTTTTCCTGGCCTATCGCTCCTCTTTTTTCCTGACGGCCGGTTCCCTGGTGCTGATCGCCCTGTCCTTCTTCGGCTTCAACCTGGTCAATGATGTCCTCCTGGCCTGCCTGGTGGGCGCCCTGGTGGGGGCCGGACAGGCGGCGGAGGCCGTGGGCATCGACGCCATCATCAACCGCTATTCCGAAGCCCATATTCAGGGCCGGGCCAAGTCGACCACCAGCTTCGGCAGCCGGGTCTTCGGTTTGGCGGCTATCGGGATCGTGTATCTGCTGGTTACGACGTTTCACGTTTCGGCCCGAACCCTTTTCGGCTGGCTGGGTATTTTCCCCCTGCTGGCCTCGCTGGTATTCCTTATGGGGTGGCGGGCGGAAAAGGAATTTTTTACTGAAAAATAAATTGATCGAGGGAAATCATGGACACCGGTACCCAAGCCTTGAAAGATTATGAAGCCCCGGAACTGGAAGAACAGGCGGTAACCTTTTTTGAAGCCCTGCAGCAGGCCGCGGCCCGGGGCCTCCCAACCTGCAGCCAGCCTTATGGCGGGCTCATCCTATCGGTCGGCCTGCCGCCGCTGGGAGAAGGCGACCGGGGGATCGTCTACCCCCTCCAGCCCCAAAGCCTGCCCCTGCCCGCCGGGCTGGGGCCCCTGTGCCTCAAGGTGGCCAAACAGCAGCCGGTCTGCCGGGAACGGCTGCTGGAAGAGGCCATGACTACCGATTTCTTCCTTTCCCAAGATGTGTACGTGCCCAAGATTTATTATCTCGATCCGCTGGGCCGTTTTTGCGTCAAGGAATTTGTAGAGGGCGAGTCCATCACCAGTCTCTACCTGCGCTTCAACAGCCTGACAGTCCGGAGCCAGCAACTGATCCTCGAAGGTCTGGAGAAATTTCTGAACCGCTTACTGGAACTCTTCCGCGAGCGGCCGGATTGCAAGGTCAGCATCAGTCCCAACAATATCTACGTCTTGAGTGAAGGGGGAAAATTCAAGGACCCCGCCCAGTTCGTCCTGATCGATCCGGGCACCACCCTGAAAAAAAACTACGACGGTTTTACCTTCGACAAATACTGGAACGAGGTCCTGCCGGACCGTATCCGGAAATATCAGCGCACGGGTTATCTGCAATGGCTGGTTCCTCAGGAGGTGACCCAGTCGGAACGGGATGAGGCTAAAGAATTTGAAATTTTCCGGGGCCTCAAGCCTTCGGAGATCTTTCTCCTGCTGAAAACCGCCAAGACCATCGAATTCGAGCCAGAGGAAATCGTCCTGCGCGAAGGGGCCATCGGCGAAAATTTTTACCTGATCCTGGAAGGAGAACTGGAAGTGCGGCGGGGCCACTATACCAAGCCGGGCTCCTGGCAGATGCGGATCGGACGGGGGTCCGTCCTGGGAGAACTGGCCTTCCTGCTCCACGTGCCCCGCTCTATGACCGTGGTGGCGGCCACCCCCTGCAAACTGATCGAGATCGATCAGGATCGCTTTAACGAACTGCTGGAAGCCAATCTGACCGCCCCGTACAAATTGATCAAAAACATAGCGACGATCCTGGCGGAACGACTCTACCAGCTCACCCTCAGCCACGAAAAGCTGTTGGTGATGCAGAACGGGTCCTCTACCGAAGGAGGAGCCGGGCAATGAATGGCGGCAGCAAAGAAATCTGTCCCCGCTGCGAGGAGGGAATTCTAACCTCGATCGAAACCCCCCAGGACATCTCCCTGGAAGGAACGCGGATCCGCCTCGGACGGGTCCAGATGGACGAATGCCGGGTTTGCGGTTTCCGCTCTCTCTCCGGACGGGAGGTGGGGCTCTTTGAAATCCTCTTCGCCCCCCAATACGCCCGCATCTCCGACCTGGTGGCGGCCCTCAAGGCCGCCGGCTACTACAGCGCCTTCCTCCGGGAGGATCAATCGGAATCCGCGCTGACTTTTGGTTCCCGGGAATACGTGGCCAGACTGGCCGAAGACCTGCGGGACCTCTATCTGGACAACGAATCCGGCCATATCATCCGGGGTCTCAGCGCCGTCTCCTCCGGAAAAGTGCCCATTGAACTCCAGGGGAAACACTATCAGGTCAAATTGCCGAAAATCGGGGAAGGGGAAAACGGGATTGTTTATGATTTTGAGGAAGATGTCTACTCCGTCCTGAAATTCGCCAAACCCCGGCCGTACAGTCGGGAACACCTGCGGGAGGAATACGAGGTCACCGATTTCTTCCTCAAGCACGCCATCCCGGTCGCGAAAATCCTGGAAAGCGACCCTTACGGCAGTTACATGATCAAGGAAAAGCTGGCCGGAGAATCCCTGGCGAAGATTTACGACGATCTGGGACCTCCGGGCACGCCCCTGCACCAGCAGGTAAAAAAAGAAGTGGCCACCTTCGTCGGCCGGCTTATCGAACTGTTTGACCGCTACCCGAAAACCAAAACTTCGGTCAGTCCCAACAATATCTTCATCTTGATGACCGGCAATGAGTGCCGCTGCCTGCTGGTGGATACCGGACCGGCCCCGCTCCACGATTACAGCGATTTTGTTTTTGATCACTACTGGGAAAAGGTCATCCCTCAGAAGATCAAGCGCTATCGGGAGGTCGGGTACCTTTAATACAAAAATAAAAAGACGAACGTTTAACATCGAACATCGAACGTCCAACATCGAATGCGGATAAAATTTTCAGGCTTCGCGGGGGCTCGTCCAAAACCCCTTTTTTCTCCATCCATCTCGTCCCACCAAGATAATGACTTTTACAATTATTTTTGTTAATATAATCGATCTATTTATCAAAACAACCCGGAGGAAAAAGCCCGGCCCCCGTCTTTCCGGGGGACCGGTTCGGACCGATCGCTCCGGGGATAGAGAGTGCCGTCCAAATCCCTAATGAAGAACTTTTTCAAATCCAGTCCCATCCCTAAAGACCTGCTGGTCTTTTTATTTTTTGGATTCCTGGTAACCTTAAAATTTTGGAATTTCCTCAATCCCTGGGACAGGATCTACCTGATCAGCGACTTCCCGGAACTCATGCCCTTGCGGGAGTTTTTTTATCAGCAACTCCGGGAAGGGCGACTGGTCCTTTGGGACAGCCATCTGGGCACGGGCTTACCATACCTGGCGGCCGATTTCGGCGCCTTTTACCCTCCGGATTTGCTCGTCGGCCTCTTTGCCAACTTTTATAACGTCGACCGCCTCCAGGTCCAGATGGCCCTGCATTACTGGTTGGCCGGAATGTTTACCTACGGCTATACCCGGCAGCAGGGGTTGCCCCGTTTTTCGGCCGCCGTCAGCGGGATGTGCTTCATGTTGGGGGGCTTTCTGCTGTCCCACCTCCATCACCGCAACATCGTCCACACCTTCATCTGGCTGCCCCTGATCCTCTATTGCCTCGACCGGGCCCTGGCGCAACGGAAACTCCTCTGGGCCATGACGGCGGGATTATTCCTTTCCTTTTCTTTTCTGGCCGGTAATGCCAATTTTTTTTATTATATCCTGCTGCTGATCGCCCTCTACTACCTGTTTCGCCTCGGATCCCTTTTTCAGGAAAAGGTCTGGGGCCGGGTCCTGGCGGAAACCGGTTATTTTATAACGGCCGGTCTTTTTTGCCTGGGTTTATCGGCCGTCCAATTGCTGCCCATGATCACCTCTATCCTGGCCAGCAGCCAGGCTGAAGCTTCCTATGCCTGGAAAGTCCAGGGATCCTTCAGTATCCTGCACCTGGTCCATCTCCTCACTCCCATCCTCTGGGCTTCCAAGGATGCCTCCGAGGATTTCGCCTACCTGGGCCTTTTTCCTCTGCTGCTCGCCTGCTGGGTCTGGCTGCCGGCCAAAGAAAAGATGGTCAAATTCTTCAGCCTGGCAGCCTTGTTCGGTTTTCTGCTGGCCCTGGGAGATCAGACCTCGCTCTTTAAAGTTTTGTATGACGTCCTCCCCGGGCTGCAGCTCTTTCGCATCCCGAGCCGGGGGATTTCCCTGACGGCCTTCTCCCTGGCCGTGCTGGCCGGGTTCGGCTGCCACTATTTAATCCAGGAGGCCCGTCGCCGAGAAATCGTCGTTTTGGCCCGTTCCTTGCGGGGCCTGTTTTATTTTTCGCTGGGAGGAGGGTTGCTGGCTTATTGCCTCCTGTATTTCTCCGCCCCTTTTCAGGTCGAGGCCGTCGGAAAAAGCCTCAATATCTGGATCGAATGGATCAGCCGGTACACCTTTTATCTCCTTCTTTTGGGGACCGCCTATCTGATCGTTTTAGGCCGGCGCCGCGCCTTTCCCCTGGGGACACTTAAAACCGCCCTGGTGATCTTCATCAGCCTGGATCTGTTGATCGTCAATTTAAACTTCGGCCCGGACATCGGCAAAGGGGATCATTTGAGTTATCAAGACCCGGCCCGCATTCCGGAATATTCCCGGGCCGCCGCCGGGGAACTTAAAAAAGAGACGACCCCTTTTCGGATCAGCGACCCCGAGGGCCTGATCGTGCTGAATACCATTTACCAGGATAATTTTTCCATTTATGATCTGGAACGAGCCCCCGGTTATGTGGCCCGATTTTTACCGCCGGAGTATGTCCATCTGGCCGAGGCCGCCATGGGCAATCCCCAGCTGTTGGATTTGTTAAACGTGACTTTT
>JACRCK010000366.1 GCA_016219065.1 Deltaproteobacteria bacterium | reverse complement strand
ATCGTTTAAATGAGGCCCACCTGGTTACCCGTCTCCAACGTAGAATGGAGGCCTTGGGATATAAAGTGGACTTGGTTAAGTTACCCGAAGCCGCCTAAAAAGCGATGTTATATTTTATTTTCGTATTAAATCGAAGCCAGTTCTTTCAAAATAGTAATTTCCGGCGCCCCGGAAAAGAATTCCGAGGCCCGGGCCATGAGGGCCTTGAAATGGGGGGTGGAGGAATGAAAGGCCAGGGCCTCCTTGTCTTGGTAACGCTCCATCACCACCAGGGTATTCGGCGCGGAGTTGGCAACGTTCAGGGTGTAATAAAGGGTCCCTTCTTCTTTCGCCACTTCTGTCAGCAATTGCTTGAAGGCTTCCAGGGCCTCGTTCATCTTCTCTTCTTTGATCGGGATCGTAGCGATTACAGCGATCATCAGTTATCCTCCGGAATTTTTTTTGGTCATAAAAACCCACCCAGGAAAAGGAGGGGCTCAAAGGTTGATGGTTTCGCAAAAAGTTGTCATTGCGAGCGGAGCGAAGCAATCCCCCGCTGAAACTAGCTGATTCCTGGGGATTACTTCGTCGCTTCACTCCTCGCAATGACCCCCTTACGGACTTTTTGCGAGTTCATCAAGGTTGGATCGACGGGCTAACTTTTCCGGGATGTTTTGGTCATAAAGTGGGTGATTTGTTGCTCCAGGTCCCGCCCCCCGCATTTCGGGCAGGTCGTTTCCTTTTTTTCGTATTCCTTCACCGACAGAATAACGCTGAAAAGTTCGCCGCACTTGTTGCATTTAAATTCGTAGGTAGGCATAATCAGGATCCTCCTTGTAACCGGTTAAAGATTACCCAAAAATCCTGGTTCAAACGTTCCGCTGATCAGTGTACCTGACACGGTTTAAAAATCAACGTTTTTCAGCCCACCCCAGGGCCTCGACAATCCTCCCCTTACCTAATTGTTATTAAACCGCCCTGCTTGGGGCGAGCGCCCATGAAGCCTGAAAATAAAGGCTCAGGATTCGAGGGTCCAAGGGGTCGAGGATTCAAGTAAAGAACCAAAAGCCGTCTATCCGCGGCTCGAACCCTGGAATCCTTGAACCCTCGAATCCTATTTTCGTATTAAATTCCATGTTCGATGTTGGACGTTCGATGTTCGATGTTCGTCTTTTTTATTCTAAAGCTGGTACTTCTTCAACTTATAACGCAGCACCCGCTCGCTGATGCCCAGCTTTTCGGCGGCCCGGGTCTGGACCCCGGCCGCCGCTTCCAGGGCCTGTTGGATCAGGGTCTTTTCCAGGGCGTCCAACTGGTCGGTCAGGGACAGGTCCGCAGCCGGCGGGGCGCCGCCCGTTTCCCGGACCCCTTCCTTCAGATGAAAAGGGAGTTCCTGGGTAGTGATCATTTGTCCCCGGCAGAGGACCACGGCCCTTTCCACCAGGTTTTCCAGCTCCCGGATATTGCCCGGGTAGTCATAGCGCAGGAGCAGGTCTCGGGCCTCGCTGGAAACCTCGAGGCGCTCTTTCCGATTGGCTTTCCCGAATTTCTTCAGGAAATGATCCAGCAGGATGGGGATGTCTTCCTTCCGTTCCCGCAAAGGCGGAAGAAAAAGGGAGACCACGTTTAAACGGTAGTAAAGATCCTCCCGGAAGCGCTGCTCGCGGATGCGCTGTTCCAGGTTCTGGTGGGTGGCCGAAATCAGCCGCACGTCTACCTCGATGGTCTTGCTGCCGCCCACCCGCTCGAAGGCCCGGTCCTGGACAGCCCGCAGCAGCTTGGCTTGCAGGGCTGGGGACAGGTCGCCGATTTCGTCCAGAAACAGGGTTCCGCCGTGGGCCTGTTCGAATTTCCCCTGGTGCAGGGCGAAGGCCCCGGTAAAGGCCCCTTTTTCATGGCCGAAAAGTTCGCTTTCCAGCAGGTTTTCCGGGATGGCTGCGCAGTTCAGCGTTAAAAAAGGCCCCCGCGACCGTTGGCTTTGAAAGTGGATGACCCGGGCCAGCAGCCCCTTGCCGGTGCCGCTCTCGCCCCGGATCAGTATCGTGGACTGGCTGGGAGCCACCCGGGCCACCATGGACAGGACTTCTTCCATCCGGGGGCTTTGGGTGATCACGCCCTCGAAGCTGAACTTCTCTTTGAGCTCCTGGCGGAGTTGCCGCACCTCGCGGGTCAGCAGCAGCCTTTCCTCGATCCGTCCCAGGAGGATCAGCAATTCATCCAGGTCGATCGGCTTGGTCAGGTAGTCATAGGCCCCGAGCTTCATGGCCTCCACGGCCTTCTCCACCGTGCCGTAGGCCGTCATCAGCACCACCACGATCTCCGGGTTCAGGGCCTTGACGGCCTTGAGCAGAGTAATGCCGTCCATACCGGGCATTTTATGGTCGGTGAGGATGACCTCGCAGCCGTTCTCCAGCAACCAGGCCAGCGCCTCCTCTCCACCCCCGGCCGAATGGACGGCGTACCTCTTTTTCTGCAGGAATCCCTCCAGCAATTCCCGCTGATTCTTTTCGTCGTCCACCACCAGCAGGCGGATGGGATGGGATTCGGGCATTTAAGAAGTTGCAGTTTGCAGGTTGAAAGGCTTTCGCACTTCTGGAGTAATGGAGTAATGGGGTAATGGAGTAATGGTTTTTAAAACAATACTCCAATACTCCAATACTCCAACACTCCAACACTCCAAGCCCCAATCAATTTACATTTCCCCTAATAAACTCAATCGGCGTCTTGAAGGGCGTCCCGCCGGGGAAGACCCCGGCCACCCCGAGTTCCGTCAACACCGGGATGTCCCGTTTGGGGATGACGCCGCCCACCAGCACCAGGCGGTCGAGCACACCCTTGTCCTTGAGCGAAGCCATCAGTTTTTTACAGATGGGCAGATGGGCGCCGGACATGATGGACAGGCCGATCACGTCCACCGCCTCCTGGACGGCCGCCTGGACGATGCTTTCCACCGTCTGGTGCAGCCCCGTGTAGATGACCTCCATACCGGCGTCCCGCAGGGCGTGGGCCATGACCTTGGCCCCCCGGTCGTGGCCGTCCAATCCCGGTTTGGCGATCAAGACCCGGATGGTCCGGGCCGGTTTTTTCGTTTCCGTCATAGATTTCCTCCAAAGAGCCGGACAGGATTAACAGGATCACGTTCATCCCGGCAACCTTGTCGGGCAGTTATTGTCTTTAAATTCGATGCTGGATGTTCATGTTCGTTTATTTTCGTACTAACCTTCATGCCCAGAGGGCGCACCCGCGAACCATGAAAATCCCCCCCAGCCCCCCTTTCGCAAAGGGGGGAGCCCAAGCACGTCTAGCCTGGAAAGGTTTTTATCGTTTTTATCGTTCCCATGCTCTGCCTGGGAACGCAAGTTCTAGACGCTAAGCGTCCCCGCCGACCGCCCTACGTTTTAAAATTCGATATTGGACGTTGAATGTTGAATGTTGGACGTTCGTCTTTATTTTCGAACTAAATAATCCCTTTTCCCTTCATCTCCCGCAACTGATCCGGACCAATCCCCAGCGCCTCCCCGTAGATCTCCCCGTTATGCTCTCCGAAACGGGGAGGGAAGGGCAGCTCCTGCCCGATGGATTGCAGATAATCGGTCATCTGGGGCGGCGGGGCCAGGGTGAGCGTCAGGCCGCTCTTCGGGTCTTTGGCCTTCAGCAGGTTTTTTACCACCAGGGGGTCCCGGCCCACCTGTTCCATGTCGTGAATTTGGGAAATGGGCACCCCGATCCGGTTAAAAATCTCGATCAGCTCGGCACTCGTATATTTCCGGGTGGCGGCCGCCAGCTCCCGGTTCAGATTTTTCACGTCGGCGATCCGGCCGGCATTTTTCTGATAGGCCTCTTTATTCAGGGCTTCAAAGCCCGGCACCTGGGTCAGGGCGGCCCATTGTTTGTCGTTGCCGCCCGCCACGTATACGTAGCCGTCGGCCGTGGGGTAGACCGATACGGGGGAGAAAAATTCGTGGGTGTTGCCCCGGCGGGTGATCTTCTTGCCGAAGGTCCGGCTCAGGGTGATGGGTACCGTCAGCCAGGAAACGGTGCTGTCGAACATGGCCAGGTCGATCCGGGCGCCTTGGCCGGTGGCCTGACGGCGGAAAAGGGCCTTCATCAGCAGGCCGTAGGCGTGTTCGCTGGCCCCCATGTCCGGCAGGGGAATCCCCAGCACCTGGGGTTCGCCGTCCGGCTCGCCGGTCAGTTCCATCAACCCGCCCCGGGCCTGGAGGATGGGGTCGTAGGCCGCTTCATTGCTGTCCGGCCCGAACCCGGTGATGCCCAGCCAGATCAGGTCCGGCTTGACGGCTTTCAGGATCTCGTAAGCGATGCCCAGCTTGCCGTAGTTCTTGGGAAGCTGGTTGGTGGCGAAGATGTCGACCTGCAATTTCACAATCAGGTCCTTCAGGATCTGCTGCCCTTCCGGCCCGCCCAGATTCAGGGTCAGCGCCTTCTTACCGGCGTTGATGGGCATGAAGTAGCTGTTCATCCGGTCTTCATTCAGGACGTTATCCCCCACCAGCCGGTTGGGGTCGCCGAACACGGGATGCTCCAGTCGGATGACCTTGACGCCGTCCTGTACCAGACGGTAGGTGAGATAGGGCAGGACGGTGGCTTGCTCCAGGGAAAGAACGGTAATCTGACGGAGAGGATCCATGTTGCCTCCTTGCTCTTGGAAATGAGGGACGCCGGCAGCGCCCCCCTAATGCCGGAACCGATCTAACTGATTAATAAGTTTGTAATATTGATCGAACCGCTGAAAAGAAATATAGAGGAACCGCCTTCACCCTGTCAAGGCGAATTGTGATGGAGGAGAGGGGGCTTAATACGAAAATAAAACCTGTTGCTGGTTGCTCGTTGCTGGTTGCTGGTTAAAAAAACGTCCGGTCCGTTAAGAATTAACAATTAAGAATTGATTATTGATTATTAGCCTTAAGCCTTGCCAGGTCCTTTATTTCCCTGCTTCGTGGATGCCGCCCCGAGCATGGGCGTTTCGTACAAATACAACCCGTCTTTAGTCATTAAATCATCCCTACCGGGTGGTTTCAACTGGCCAAGCCCAACCCCTTTAGGATATGATCGGTCCGGGAGGAGCAGCCCATGTTTACCACCGACGACATACTGGAGATCGCCGTGCGGATTGAAACCAATGGGGAGCAGGCCTACCGGACGGCGGCCGGAGCGGCGGCCGATCCCTTCCTGGCCGTACAGTTGACTGCCCTGGCCGACGACGAGCAAAAACACCGCCAGTGGTTTGCCGATCTGAAGGGCCGGCTGGCGGTCCAACCCGTGGAACCGGAGGTGGCCGAACTGGGCCGGGAGCTGTTTCAGAGCGTCTTCGGGGAAAAGGCCTTTTCCCTGGACGAGGTGGATCTGGCCCGGCTTCCCGATATGCAGGCCCTGCTCACCGTTTCCATGGAGCTCGAAAGGGACACCATAGCCTTTTATGAAATGCTGGAGCCTTTTATGGAAGCCGAGGAAGGCCGGCAGGACCTGGCGCTGGTCATCGAAGAGGAAAGAAAGCACTTGCGCCTGCTCCAGGAACGGCTCGGTCGGACGGGTTAAAATTATGACCGGATTTAGAAGCAGGTAAGGTCTTGACAGGAAGGCCCGAAATGGCGTAATGAACAGGTAAATTTAAATTTGCCCTGAGGAGGATCGTCATGGCCAAAGCGATGGACTCGAAGAAGGAAGCCAAAAAGAAACCGACCAAAACCGCCAAGGAAAAAAAGCAGGCCAAGCAGGAAAAAAAGAAAAAGAAATAACCCCCTTCATTTCCGGCCGGGCCGATTCGGGAGGGCGTTTTCAGGTTCGGGTAACCACGCTCGAAACCACCGAATCGGCCCCCCAATACTCCACGCTGAAACGCCGGGCAGCTTCGGTGTCGAACTCCTTGCAGGAGAAGATGTTCAGGTACACCGCCCCCAGCCGGGGGAGGGCGTGGCAGACCACGTTGCTGGTCTCGATGAACTGGAAGGCCGACACCCCGTGCAGGTGCGGGATCCCGCTGTGATCCTCCCAGAAGACCGGCTCGCCGTGGCGCTTCATCTCGATCAGGTCGCAGAGCCGGACAAAATAGTCCGCCAGCTTTGGACGCGACAGGTCCGCCAGGTCGCAGCCCTTCAAATCCAGCAACAATTCCAGCCCGTATGGTTTATCGTTCACAATAGTTCCCATCTGTTTCTATTCCCCACGTTTTAAAGCCTTTTCCCCGCCCACCCGTCCCCCGCGAAATCCCCGCCGCTTAATCGGGTTCGAACCCCAGCCCCCGGAAGGGGTCCAGCCGGGCGGAGACGACGATCCATTTCCCCGAGGTTTTTTTAAACTCCAGTTTCAAGCGGTACAGGTCCGCGTTTTCACCGGCTTCGGCCAGCCAGGCCCTCGGGTTCGAATAAAGCGCTTCCAGGCCGGGATAAGATAGTTCCTTTTTGACGATCATGAAATAAACGGTGCCGGAGGCCCTTTGTTTCGAGGGGCCCAGGTCGATCCCCGGCCGGGGATACAGCACCCGGAGCGGGCCGTAATGCCGGAAGGCCAGCCCGAGTATACCCTTCACCCCCTGGCGGTCGTGGCCTCCCGGGGAAGCCGTAAAATCTCCGGAGGTCAGGCCCAGGAGCCCCGGGATATCATGTTTTTCCGCCAGGGCGCTCCCCTTTTTGATCAAGGCCTGAAGCGTTACGACATCATCTTCCCGGGAACAGGCGGAAGCCAGCAGCCACAGGATCAGGAGCCCGGCCACCAGCCCTTTCAACCTGATTGGATTCAAGAGGGATCTCCTTCCTTTCTGGGCTCAGGCCGCATCTTCCCGCCCGCCCGGACGGCGTCTGCGGCTGAAAACCCGTCCCAAGTCGTCGAGCAGCGAATAGACGACCGGGGTGGCGATCAGGGTGAGCAGCAGCGAGAGTGTCTGACCGCCGATGACCACCACCGCGATCACCCGGCGTTCCTCCGAGCCCGGCCCGCTGCCGATCGCCAAAGGGATCATGCCGGCCACAAAGGTGAGCGTGGTCATCAGAATCGGCCGCAGCCGGTTGCGGTTGCCCAGAAGAATCGCCTCGGTTCGTTCCATCCCGGCCGCGCGCAGATTGTTCATGTGATCGATCTGCAGGATGGCGTTTTTCTTGACCACCCCGAAGAGCACGAGGATGCCCAGGGCCGCGTAAAGGTTGAGCGTGTTGCCGGCGATCCAGAGTGAAAAAAGGGCGAAGGGAACGGTCAGCGGCAGCGAAAGCAGAATGGTCAAGGGATGGACCAGGTTTTCGAACTGGGAAGCCAGGATCATGTACATGAATATGATCGAAAGGGCGAAGGCCCAGACAAACTCGCTGAAGGTCCGCTCGAGTTCCCGGCCCCGCCCGGACACGGAGGTGGTGTACCCGGCGGGCGGACGCATCTTTTCAAAGGCGTCGCGCAGGACGGCGATCCGGTCCGCCAGACCGTAGCCGGGGGCCACCGAGGCCCGCAGGCGCACTTCCCGCTGCCGGTCGAGGCGATCGATCCGCGAGGGGCTCTTGACCCGCTCGATCCGGGCCACGTTGTCGAGCCGGATGGTGCTGCCGTCGAGGCGGGACACGTACAGGCGGCCGATGACGGCCGGATCGCCCCGGTCTTCCTCGCGCAGCCGGAGTTGGACATCGTAATCTTCGTTCAGGGCCGGGTCGCGGAACCGGGACACCTCCGGATCGCCGCCGACCAGGAGCCTGACCTCCGTGCCGATCCGGCCGGGATCGAGGCCCAGGTCGTCGGCCCGGGCCCGGTCGATGCTGAGGCGCAGCTCGGGCTTGTCGAGTTTCAGGGTGGTGTCGGCATCCATGATGCCCAACGCCTCGGAGCGGGTCCGCAGGCTCTCGGAATAGGTGAAGAGGGCCTGGAGATCGGTCCCCCGGAGGACGAAATCGATGTCGGCCTGGCTTCCGCCGATATTGAAGCCGGTAATGTTCCGGACCGAAACCCGGAGATCGCGGTATTTTTTGAAACGTTTCCGCGCCTCCTGCATGATCTTTTTTTGCGGCGCCAGCTTGGTGAAGGCGTCCAGGGGTCGGCCGGCGAACGTTTTTCGCAGAAGCAAACCCGGGGAGAACACCCGTTCCGCGTGGGGGAGCAACTGCACATAGATCCGGCCTTCGTTGACCCCGCCGATAAAGCTGCCTCCGGCCGTAGCCAGCACCAGCCGCACCCCGGGAAGGGACCGGAGTTCCCGGTCGGCGGTGCGCATGATCTCGTCCATAGCCGTCAGGCTGGTGCCCTGCGGGGCGGTGATCTGGACGTTGAACTCCCCTTCGTCCACGTTGCCCGGCAGGTAATCCAGCTTGAGCAGTTTATACAGGGGGATCGTGGACAGGATGACGGCCGCGGCAATCAGGACCACCCCGAGCCGGTGGCTCATGGCCCAGGAGAGGATCCGGCTGTAGGCGGAATCCAGCCTCCGGTAGAAGCCCCCCCGGGACCGAGGCTCCCCGCCGCCGGCTTCTTCCGCCTCCGCCTTGAGCAGCCGGGCGCTCATCATGGGGGTCAGGGTGAAGGAGACCAGCAGGCTCACCATGACCGCCACGGCGGCGGTGATGCCGAATTGATAGAGGAAGCGGCCGGAGATGCTCGACATGAACGATACGGGGATGAAGATGACCACCAGGGAAAGGGTGGTGGCCATCACCGCCAGGCCGATATCGGCCGTGGCCGCCCGGGCCGCCTCGAAGGGCTTGAGGCGTTTTTCCTCCACAAAGCGATAGATGTTTTCGAGGACGACGATGGCGTCGTCGATGACCACCCCCACCATCAGCACCAGGGCCAGCATGGTCACACTGTTCAGGGTGAAATCCAGGGCCCGCATCATGCCGAAGGTGGAAATCACCGAAGCCGGGATGGCCACCGCGGCGATCAGGGTCGAACGCCAGTTGCGCATGAAGGCCAGCACCACCAGCGAAGCGAGGATGCTGCCGAGGATCAGGTGCAGGTTGATCTCGTGGAGGGCGGCGTAGATATAACGGGACTGATCCTGGATGACCGTCAGCCCGATGCCGGCCGGCAGTTCCCTTTGGGCCAGGGCCATGTTCTTCTTGGCCGCCTCAATGACCGCCACGGTGTTCGCGCCCGACTGGCGCCGGACCTCCAGGATCACCGTGGGCACGCCGTTCAAGCGGGCGGCGGAGCGCTGTTCCCGGGTGCCGTCTTCGGCCCGTCCGATATCGCGGACGCGGACCGGCGCGCCGTTGATCGTGGCAATGACCAGGTTGTCGAAGGCCTGGGCATCCGACAGCTTGCCCAGGGTCCGGAGCATGTCTTCGCGGGCGCCGCTGGTCACATTGCCCCCGGCGGAATCCTTGTTCTGCTGGGCGATGGCGTCGCGCACCGTCGTGATCGGGAGCTGGTAGGCCTCCAGCCGGTCAGCCTCCACCCAGATGTTCATGGCCCGGTTGAGGCCGCCGACGATCTGGACCTCGCCCACACCGGTCGAGCGCTCCAGTCGCACCTTGACGACCTTTTCGGCCAGCTCGGTCAACTCCCGGAGCGCCCGGTCCCCCGAGAGGGCCACGGTCAGCACCGGCTGCGCATCGTTGTCGGATTTGGCGATCTGCGGCGGGGTTACGTCGTTGGGCAGGTTTTTCAGCACGGCCGCGACGCGGTCCCGCACGTCCTGGGTGGCCGCGTCGATGTTCCGCTTGAGGCTGAAGGTGACGATGACCACGGAATTGCCCGGGCCGGAGATGGAGCGCAGTTCGTCGATGCCCTCGATGGTGTTGACCACCTCCTCGAGGCGCTTCGAGATCTCGGTCTCCATCTCTTCGGTGGAGGCGCCGGGCCATTGGGTGCGGACAATGACGGTGGGCAGATCGACGGACGGAAACCGGTCGATGCCGAGGCGGAAGTAGCCGGCCAAGCCCACCACGACCAAGGCCAGGATGAGCATCGCCGCAAAGACCGGGCGGCGGATACAGATTTCGGCGAGTTTCTGCAAGGGGGCACTAGGGGCTGACCGTGACCGGCTGACCGCCGCTGAGGTTTCCGGGCTCGGCCACGACGGAGTCGCCGGGGGCCAGCCCTTCGAGGATTTCCACCTTATTGGCCGTGCGGCGGCCGGTGCGGATCCGCCGTTCGACTGCCCGCCCGTCCTTGACCCCGATCACCTTCTCGATGCCGGCAAAGGTGACGATGGCCACAGCCGGGATCAGGACGGCCGTCTGTTCGGCGGCCACCAGGATTTCGGCGGTGGCAAAGGAGCCCGGCCGGAGCCGGCCCTGCCGGTTCTCGATCTCGGCCTCCACGGTGAGGGTGCGGCTCTGCTTTTCGATGACGGGGCTGACGCGGACGACGCGTCCGGAATAGGTCCCGCTGTCACCCTCCACCCGGACCCGGACCGTCTGCCCGATCCGGATGGCCGCGGCTTCCCGTTCCGGTGCGGCGACTTTCATACGCAGGGGGTGGATCCGGACCAAGGTGGCTACGGGGGCGCCCGGGGCCAGGTACTCTCCCGTCGAAGCCCGGCGCTCGCGCACCGCGCCGTCGATGGGCGCCTTGAGCACCGTGTCGGCCAACTGCTGCCGGGCCAGGGCCAGCTCGCTTTTCCGCTGGGCCAGGAGCCCCTGACGGTCGCGGATATCCTCGAGGCTGGCCTGGTACCGCCCTTCGGCCACGAGCATCCGGGAGACGGCCGCATCCAGTTCGGCCCGGGAAATATAGTCCTGCTGATACATCCGGGCCAGGCGGTCCTGGTTCAGGCGGGCCTCGTTCAGCACGGCCCGCGCTTCCCGCACCGGAGCGGTCTGTTCGGGATCCACCACCTCTTCCGTGCCTTCCGGCGCGAGCCCCAGCCGCGCCCGGATCTGGCGCAACGCCGCCTCGGACTGTTCGGCCCGGAGACGGTAGTCGGTCGGATCGAGGCGGGCCATAACCTGATCTTTGCTCACCAGGCTGCCCAGGTCCACCGCAATCTCGCTGATCCGCCCGGCCATCTTGAAGGCGGTCACCACCTCTTCGTCGGCGGCCAGGGTACCGGTGACGGTGACCAAACGGGGCAGCTTACCGCTTTCGGCCTGCACCAGGCGCACCGCCGGCGGCTTGGCCGGTTTGGTCTTGGTTTCGGGCGCTGTTGCCGGCCCACAGCCGACCATGGTTAAGAGAAGGGGAATTGTTACCGCCAGGAGATAGCCCAGGACGTTGCGCATACTGTATTGTAGGCAACGGCGTCGCCAGATCAAGGGAAAAAATCGGCTTCCTAATCAATTACCCGGAGTTGAACCGGCTTAAAGTCGGGAGGTCGAATTATGGCGAACGTTCAATTTTCCAGCGCCGCTTTTATTTCACTCAAAACGAACTCGGATGTTTCCCGTTTGGAACAGGACTCTAAAACGGCCCTCGCCTTGCCGCTGCCTATGCGGCCCAGGGCCCAGGCCGCATAGCCTCGAACCAGTTCCTCGGGGTTCTTCATCGCCCGCTTCAGGACGGGGAGATGGTCCGGATTCCTGGTGTTTCCCAGGGCGATGGCGGCATTGCGTTGTAAATATTTTTTATCGGTGAGATAGTTGTACATGATGGGCAGGACGGTTCTTCGGTAAAACGAATCGGACATCTCCAGCATTTTCGGTAAGGTGAATTCCTTGGCCAGCTGGACCAAAAAAGGATCGGACGGAAACCGGGCTTTCAGCCGGGCCGAATTGTTCGGGCAGACCTCCTGACAGATATCGCAGCCGTGGACCCGGGTGCCCATTTTTTCCCGGATGAGAAACGGAATGTAACTGGTAACGCCGGGGCGGCCATCCTGGGTCCACCAGGCGTTAAAGGCCAGGCAACGCCGGGGATCGAGCTTCAGCGGTTCGTAAATCGCCCCGGTCGGGCAGGCCTTCATACAGGCGGTGCACTCTATTGGGCAGCGGCTGTTGTAGGCCGGCGGGTCGTACTCCAGCTCTTGGTCGATGACGATGGAGTTCAGCAGGACAAAGGAGCCTATTTTTTTGGCATAGGCAAAACTGTTCTTGCCGAAGGTGGCCACCCCCGCCCTCGCGGCCGCCCGCCTTTCCGGAACGAATATCCCCCGGCCGATTTCGCAGCCCCTTTTTTCAAGGAAATTCAACAGGAGCTGATAGCGGGCCCCGTTGATGCGATCCGGCGGCGCATCGTAACAGCGGGCCTGGTAGATCCGGCCGACCTTTTCCAGCAGGGATGAAGGGAAAGCCTTTTGCGAATAATCCCAGACCAGCGAAATGATCGACCTGGCGCTGGGCATGGTTTCCAGCGGCTGAGCGCCCATCAGGAATTGACGCGGATCCTGAACATAAAAATCATAGATCGCGCCCCGTGACCGAACTTCCTCGAGGTGATCCGTAAAACTATCGGCCGAGGTGATGCCGACCTGGTGGTAGCCGATGTCTAAGGCATAGTCCTTAATGTCCTGGGTGAGCGACATCTTTTCGTTCCTTCCGAACCCAAATAGGTTTATACATACAAAAATATAAATAGGCGGTTATTCCGCTATTCTTTTAAGGCTCTCTAAAAGCTCCCCGATGCCCTCTCGGCCCCAAGTTCGTTCCATTTCCCACTGGGCCTGCTCCCAGAACGGCCGGGCTTCCTCCACCTTGGATTGCCCGTTATCCGTCATCCAAATTCGCTTGATGCGAAAATCCGCCGCTTCGGCCTCCAGAAGAATATAGCCCGACTTCTCCAGCACCTGGAGGTTCCTGGAAACGGTGGTCTGTTCCAGCCACAACAATTTGGCCAACTCCGACACGGTCAGGCCCGGGTTTCCAGCAATATTCGCCAACATACTGAACTGGGTGGTCTTGATACCGCTGGGTTTCAAATAATGGTCATATTTCCTGGTAAGAATACGCCCCGTTTTCCTGATCTCCGCACATAGGCAGGGGTAGTGGGAAGTTTCGTTGGATTGACCCTCACTTTTGCTTGTATCGACCCGCATCGGTGTATGTATATACACATAAAAAATAGAAAGTCAACGATTATTTGTTTTATAGTTAACATTTTATGGTTAACATAAGGAATTAAAACTGGGGCGAATTTCCTTATATTATCTCGCCTTGACCTTCCTGCAGCACTGCCCTCTCCGGACCGGGGACCGGCGCTTCTGTAATCCGGTCCGGAAATCATTCCTCCAGGTTCATGGGGTGGGGGGAGTAACCCCGGGACCAATCCCTTGACGCCGGACTGACCGACGCCGTCTTTCAAGGCCAAAGGGCAAGACCCAGTCCGAGAAGCAGCATCCAGGATGACAAAAAGTGGATCGGTTTGGTAGCCATAGCCGGGAAGGTCCTGGCGCGGCGGGTAATCAGTTGACAGCCCGTCAATTCCAAGTAAAATGGCAGAACCTCATCGTTAAAAATTAAAGGATCAGCGAATGTGTTCGATAGCCTTCAGAAGCGCTCTTCCTCCAGCCCCGGTTCCCCACGATCATTTTTCCCGCACGACATCTTACCGGCGCCATCCACTCGGGGTGGGGCTGATGCTCCTGTTTATTCTGTTGGGCGGAGGGGAAGCCTGGGCCGAGGCCTATGACATTCAGATCGGAATCTTTAAACAATTGGAAAACGCCCGCCTGCAGTATACCTCGATCTTTAACGCCCTTTCCGCAGGACAGCGAAACAGCCTACGTATCGAGAAAATCGGGACCCTCTACGCCGTGCGGATCGGCCGGTTCGAGACCCAAGCCCAGGCCGAAGCGCTGCTCCCCTTGATCAAAACGATTTCACCGGAAGCCTTCGTTCGCAAAGGCGAGGCCTTTGCCGAAGAGGTCCTTAATGAAAAACCAAGGCCCCCAGCCTCCCTCCCCGATCGATCGGCCAAGATAAAACCTCCGGATCCCGGGCTCCCGAGAACGGAGGGACAACCCTCCTGGAAGGTCGTAAAACCCCTCCCGCCGGAAGAGGGAGGATCGCTCCCCGGACCAGCGTCCCCCAACCAACCCCCCTCTAATAACGGAAAAACCTCCGTCATGGGAATCGAACCCTCTGGAACGACCCGGATCGATGCCGCTATTCCGGCTAATCGCGCCTGGCTTTGGGGATCGATCCGGGAGATCAGTCCCCTGCCGCCGGAGCAGTTGGGTTTGAAACCCGGAAAGGAAATTTTCCGGCTCATCTTGCAGGTGGAAAAAACCGGGGGAATTGCGGGCTACCCGAACCTGCTGACCGAAAAGGAGGGTAACCTGCTGACGGTGTTTTCCGAGAGCAACCCGCCGTCTTTCAAGGTCGGAGGCAAGATAAAGGCGGTGGT
>JACRCK010000364.1 GCA_016219065.1 Deltaproteobacteria bacterium | reverse complement strand
TTAATTCTTAACGGACCGGACGATTTTTTAACCAGTAACCAGCAACGAGCAACCAGCAACAGGATTAAAGGCCAGGAAGATCCTGACGGGCAGGAGGTAATCAAAGGTGATAGTGGCGGCCGATAATTTGAATGTACTCCAGCCGGGGATCAGTGAGGCCCTCCAGACATACGACCCCAAACCCATTCAGGAGCTGGCCCGGTTGTGCGAGAAGGCCGGCGCCCATTATTTGGATATCAATCCGGGGTATTTATCGACCAAGGAAGAGGACCGGATGACGTTCATGGTGGAGGCCGTCCAGGAGGCCACTTCCCTGCCGCTGATCCTGGACAGTCCGAAGGCCCGGATACTGGCCCGGGGCCTGAAGTCCTGCCGCTCGAAGCCGATCATCAACGCCCTGACCCTGGAAGAACACCGGCTCCAGGAAATTTTGCCTCTGGCCGCCGAATACCAGACGCCATTGATCCTGCTGCTGCTGGACCGGCAGTCTCTGGTCCCGGCGACCCTGGAGGAAAAATGCGCCGTCGCCCTGGAACTGGCCGAAAAGGCGCTGGCGGCCGGCCTTTCCCTGGAACAGCTCATTTTCGATCCGGTCCTGCCCCACCTGAGCTGGCCGGATGCCTATTCCCAGATCAGCCGGGGCCTGCACCTGGTCCGGCTCCTTTCCGCCGGGGTGCTGTTCAAGGAACCGGTCAAGACCATGGCCGGCCTTTCCAACCTGCGCAGCGGTCAGCGCAACGTCTATCCCCTCCAGGTGGAACAGGTCTGCTTTACCATGCTGGCCGGGGCCGGCCTGCACCTGATCCTGGCCAATGTCCTGCAACCCGATTTTCGAGGATTGGCACGTGTAATCGAGCGCCTGGAATAAAATCCTATGAAGGCCGTCTTTTCCATGTGGGGCAATACCCGGATGATCATCCTGACCGCCGTCTGCGCCGCGGTCTATGGAGCGGCGTTGATCGCCTTCAAAACCGCTCTGCCGCTCATCCCGGGGATCACCGAAGTCCGGGTCGGCAACATCTTCCCGGTCCCCTTCGGCCTCCTGTTCGGACCCGCCGGGGCCTGGGGGGCGGCGATCGGCAATTTGATCGGGGACATGCTGGGCGGGACGTTGAGTCCCGGCACTCCCGCGGGATTTATCGGGAATTTTCTGCTGGCCTATCTGCCTTACAGTTTATGGACGACCTGGGTCCCTTTCCGTTTGAAATCCCGGGAGTGGGATCCCGGAAAGGTGCAGTGCTGGGTCCTCTATTTCCTGGTCACCTTCCTTGCCGGGGGGGCCTGCGCAGTAGTGATCGGGACGGTGGTCGATGCCTTCGGCATGGTTCCCTACACCGTGCTGACCAAAATTATCACCGTCAACAATACCGCCGCCGGCTGGATCGGCGTAATTCTGCTGACTACGGTTTTCGGTTTTGTCCGGAATACCCTCCACCTGTTCTGGGGCGAAATCCTGGAGGAAGAGGCCGCCCACCAACCGCTTCTCGGACCGGCCGGGGCCTGGCTGATAGTCCTGGCCACCCTGTTCGGCCTGGGAGGACAATATTTTTTCCCCCTGGAACCTTCCCAGATCGGCTGGATATCCTCCTTGCTCATCCTGGGCGGCAGCCTGCTGCTCTGATACTGCGCCGGAGGCCCGATGGAACCCGCGATCGTTTTCCAGGACCTGAGCTTTACCTATAAGGGAGGGGACCGTCCGGCCCTGGACCGGTTGCAGGCCACGGTGCCGGCCGGTCAGTGGCTGGCCGTAATGGGCGAAGAGGGCGCCGGCAAATCGTCCCTGTGCCTGACCCTTAACGGATTGATCCCCCGGTTTTTCAAAGGCGATTACCGGGGCCGTGTGCTCGTCAACGGCGGGGAGGTGTCCGGGAGAAAGGTCGCCGAAATGTCCCGGACCGTGGGGCTGGTCCTTCAGGACTTCGAGGCCCAGCTTTTTTCCAGCTCGGTGGAGCTGGAGATGGCTTTCGGTCCGGAGAACCACGGGCGATCCGCCCTGGAAATAGCCTCCCGGATCCGGCAGTACCTGGCCCTGGTGGGGTTGACCGGCAAGGAACGACGGGAACCGGCTTCCTTGTCGGGCGGAGAGAAACAGCGGCTGGCCCTCGGATCGATCCTGGCCATGGAACCGGAAATCCTGGTTCTGGATGAACCGACCACCGATCTGGACCCGGCGGGCCGGCGGGAGGTGTACGGCCTGGCCCGAAGCTGGAGAGACCGGGGGCACACGCTGGTCCTGGTCGATCAGGACCCGGAGGAGGTGGTCGAGGCCGATCGGGTCTGGCTGCTGAAAGAAGGGAAAATCATGGCCGACGGCCGCCCCCGGGATCTTTTCCGCGACCCGGCTTTGTGCCGTCGGGCCGGTCTGCGTCCCCCGGCCCTGGCGGAGCTTTTTCAACTCCTGGGCTGGCCCGGAGCGCCGTTGACCCTGGAGGAGGCCGTCACCCTGATCGACCGGCAGGGCTGGTTGGGCCGGCATCGAGCCAACCCTCCGTTGGGCGGGCTACCACCCTCCGGTCCGGTACTGATCCGGATGGACCGGGTCTGTTTCACGTACCCCGGCCATAGTCTTGCTGTCCTTCAAGGGTTGGATCTCGAGATCAGGCCAGGGGAATTTCTGGCCATCCTGGGGCCCAACGGGTCGGGAAAATCCACCCTGGCCAGGCTTTTGAACGGCCTTTTAAAACCAACCGGCGGTCAGGTGCTTGTGGGAGGGAAGCCGACCTCTGCTTTCCGCTCCCCGGAAATGGCCAGGCAGGTGGGGTACGTTTTTCAGAACCCGGATCATCAGCTTTTCGCCCGCTCCGTCGCCGAGGAAGTAGGCTTTGGTCCGAAAATCCAGGGAATGGCTGCCGGGACCGTCCGGAAGCGGGTCGAGGAGGCCCTGGAAGCGGTGGGCCTGGCCGGAGCCGGGCAGTTGGAGCCTTTCGCCTTGACCCGCGGGGAGAGGCAGCGGGTGGCCGTTGCTTCCATGCTGGCCGCCCAACCGGCCGTCCTGGTTCTGGATGAACCGACTACCGGCCTGGATTACGGCCATCAGCGCAGTCTGCTGGAGATGCTCCAGCGTCTGAATGACAGGGGACACACCATCGTGGTCATCACCCACCATCTCTGGGTAGCCGCCGAATTCTGCCGCCGCTGCCTCGTACTCCGGGCCGGACAGGTTCTGGAGGACGGTCCGACACGGGAAGTCTTCCGCGACGAAACCCGGCTGGCCGCAGCGGCCCTCCTGGTGCCTCCGATCGTTCGGCTGTCCAATCGGCTGGGAACCCGGGGCCTGACCGTGTCCGAGCTGAAAGAAGAACTGGCGGCGGGCGCCGGCGGCTGATGAACGTCTTCCTCTACCTGGATCGCGAAAGCCCGGTGCACCGTCTGGACCCCCGGACGAAGTTATTCCTGCTGGGTCTTTTTTTCAGCCTGGCCCTGGTCTTCAACCATCCCGCCTACGTGGCGGCCGTCAGTCTGCTGGTGACTCTGGGTATCTTCCTCTCCGGCGCCCAGACCACGGTCTGGCGCTTCCGTTTTCTACTGATCCTGTTATTTTTTTTCAGCGGTTTGATCTGGTCGCTGACCTTAAAAGGGTTTCCGGTCTGGTTTTCCTGGGGTCCTTTCCAGGTCAGCCGGGAATCTGTCGCTTACGGGCTGGCCATGGGTTTGCGTTTGGCGACCTTTGTGGGGGCCGGGCTTTTATTTCTCTCCACCACCCGTAATGAAGAAATAACCCAGGGGCTGATACGACTGAAGGTCCCCTATCCGGTTGCCTTTGCCGTGGCCACGGCCTTACGTCTGATCCCGACCCTGGCCGGAGCCGGCGCCACTATCATCCAGGCTCAAGTCTCCCGGGGTCTGGACCTGGGAAAGGGGAATATCCTCCGCCGGTTGAGCCATTTCATCCCCCAGGCCGTCCCCTTATTACTGGTGGCTCTGCGGCAGACCAATTCCCTGGCCATGTCCCTGGAGGCCCGGGGATTTGATCCCGCGACTCCCCGGACCTGGTATTACGAGTTGAAAATGACCCGGAGGGATTACCTGGTGGTGGCCGCCGGAATCGGCCTATTGCTGGGGGGGGGTTATTTGCGATTCGGGCTGAACCTGGGGGCTGTCCTGGTCCACCACCTTTAGGAATTCAACAAAGAGGGGGCTGAAAACCTCGCACTTTCGGCAAATTTTTATTTTTTCCTGCCAATTTTTTTGAGCCTGGCCCTGACAGATGGTCCCGCAGATGAACCAGCATAAATGGCCGCACCGGAATTCCCAGGCCGGACACCGCTGGCGTTGTTCGGGAGAACAGCCTTTTATAACCCAGCAGGCTTTAGTCGGTTGTTTGAAATCCCGGTGCCGGGACAACAGGAACAAGACTTGACGTTCGACCCCGTCAGGGATCCCCCGCCAGCCCTGTTCATAGCTATGAATCGCTTTTATCGAGAGGCCCAGAAGACGTGCCAGATCCCTCTGGGATTTCCCCATTAATTTTCGAATTCCAGCCAGTTCTCTGCCGGACATGATTAATAAATGGCACCTGAGTAAAATGAAGATTGACTTATATCACAATGTGGTATATACTACAAAGTAGTAGTTAGGGCAAGAATAAAATCGGGGTCAGGGGTGAAAAAAGGGTCAACCGCCGGAAATGCAATTCAAGTCCTTTTTCCCCGCGTGAGGATGGTTGTTGGACCTGGGTCTTTTAAGGGCTTTAAAAAAAGGGAATAAAAGGCAGGATACGGCACCCAGTCGTCCGATCAACAGGGCCGTAACTGCAGCAAAAACCCCTATGGCTTCAAAGACATGGATGCCGATCCCCATAACGGCCACGATGAGACTGAAATCCAAGGCCGTGGCCCAGGTTATGGCGGAGGTGCGGCGGGTGTTCACCAACACGGATCGCTGGAAAGTCAGCATCATCCACAGCAAAGGCATGAAAATCAATAATTGAACCGGGGTCCGAATAAAATCGGCCAGATCCGGGGACAGGGCCGAGACCTTCTCGAACCATAGGTCAGCCAGGGGCGAAAAACCGAACAGGCCGAACAGGCTGACGGTGACCAACCCCAGAACCAAGGCAAAATTTCGCAGTTTTTTGAAATTTTCATTGCGGGGTCCCAAAAGGGCTATGGCGGTTTCATGGAAGGAGAGTCCAAAGCTTAGGAACATCATTAAAAGAGCCTGGATGACCGGCCAGACAGCCAGGGATTCGATGCTCATCCTTCCCTTGGCCAGGAAATAGGAAATTACGGGGTTGATCCCCAGAGCGATGAGGGAGGTCAAGGCCAAAGGGAGATAGAAAGAGGTGATATCTCGATAAGTCAGTTGGTCGTTGGCACTGGTGGCCGATTCCACCCTTTTCTGTAAATCCTTTAAAATCGGGGCGGCCATCAATCGACTGACCAGGGCCTCGAAGATGACTCCGGCCATTAAACACCCGGCTCCCACGACGGCTCCAGGTAGGGAGGAAAACAAAAACAACCCCGCCCCGCTGAGGGACATGGCCAGTAACCGGCACATCGTTCCCAGGGCCACCGAGCGGGTCCGGCCGTTTTGAATCAATATGCCGTGATAAAAACGGCGGTAGCCGATGGCCCAGGGTACCGGCAGTAACAAAGCGGAAGCCTGGAAAGTAAGCCGGGAAATCCGGGAGGGCAGGCCGATCAGGGTTTCCGTTATAAGATTGAAGACAGGCGGCAAGAGTACGATCCCCATGATCAATGAAACCGCCAGGATCAAGGCGCCGGCAAAACGCCGCATTTTTAAATAGGATGCCCAGTCGCGGACCAGGGAATTAGAAGCGCTGATCAGGTTCAGGACCGGCGATTCAATAAACAGGGTGATCACAAAAGCCAAACCGAAAGCGGCCAGATTGTATTTAGGTTCCGGAAGACGGGCGATAACGGCGCTTAAAAAAGATCCCTCGGCGGCCATCATCAGCCAGGTGGCTTCCAGAGGGAGCCAGAATTTGAAGATTTGCTTATAACTGAGGACTTTCGGTAACACGGTCATGGCAATCAGGTGGTTAGCATTTCAAGGATTCCGAATCAAGCGCCTTCGGTGCTTAAGCTGGTTTATCAGGGTGAAAATACACATTTTTTTAAAAAAAATACCGTCAATCCCCCATTTAAATCGGTCCGGGGATGATATATTTTTAAAAATAAGATCATAGCGGAGAAGTTAAATGTTTTGCAAACGATTACAAGCAACGATGACGGTCAGCACCTGTCAAAAAAGACAAAAAAAAGCCCTGACCTACATGGAATATGAAGCCTGCCGAGATTGCCCCCAAAGTGAAATGGTTAATGCCGGTGGAGAAACCGATCAGGATATCTTCCTGATTATAAAGGAGATTTCACTACAGAGCCCGCTGGGGGTCCATTCTCCGGGGGAAAACGCGGTACCTTTCAAAAATGCATTAAAAGAAACACGGCCGGTGCCACCGGGAAGATCCGAACGCCGGGGTTTCGGCAGAAAAAGGCCCAAACCGGCCTTTGCGGATAACGCCTCTTTATAGCTCTCCCCCCCCAACCCCCAAAAACGATCGTCCGGGAAACCAAAAATTCCCGGCGATCGCCCTCAACAGATCGTCACCATTCTGGAAACGTTGGGCCAGATCCCTGGCCGCCATGGCCGGCACTCAGGACCAGACCTGCCCATTTGATCTTCTCTGCCGATCCATAATTTCCCTTTATATGGTCATTTAATTTAAGAACTAGGGTAAACCTTCCGATGCTTTTTTAAATAATAAGAAAGGTGGTGCCGGTAATGTTGAACGTTCAAAATCGACTTTGCGCCGAATTCCCAGAAATTTTTCAAAATTACCTGGATCAGCTAAGCCGGATCGTTATCCTGCTCCTGGACCAGGGGAAAAACATCTTAGATTGTAACAATGGATTCCTGCAGGAATTTGGTTTGGCCGAGAAGCCCTTCGGAACCAATATTTCGGATTTCATGGGGGACGGGGAAATAAATAATCTTCGATTTCCTGATTTTATCCCTTTAAGACCTCCCTTACGGGGAGCGGCGCACGGAATGCTGGACCACCAGAAGTCGGAAATCAACTTTGTCGATCGGGTTCGGGAAAAACACGCCTTGAATTGTTGCGTATTTAACCTGGGAACTCATTACTTGCTCTTCGGTGAAAAATTTTAAAACCGATACCGTCCAGCTTATCAGGAGAGACAACTAATGTCGGATATTCCTAACTTGACCGGGCCCCTGCCTACCCGGCCCCTGAAGATGGCGTTGATCGGTTTGGCGCTCCTAGCCTGTACAGCCGCAGCCGGACTATTTTTCCTGGTTCCCGGGGGCTCGGCGACCTATTTAGGGTTAGCAGTGTCTCGAGAAAAAACGCCGGCAGCGGACTGGAAGGGAAGGGGTTTTTGGGCGCTCTCCTTGCTCCTCGTCTCCGGAGGCACGGGCCTTATAATCGCCCGCTTTGTCCATCAAAAAAACCGGCACCGGATAGACCTGATCCTCCACAGTCTTAAAACCGTGCAACCGGCGGGAAGGCCTTTTCGGACTATTACCCTTGCCGGAAAAAAGGACCAGGTTTCCGAGCTGGCCGAGACGATCAACTTTTATCTGGAAAATTTGGAAAAGGCCTCCGGTTCATTGAAGGATTTGGAGCAGGAATACGACCGGTTATTCAACCAGGGGGTCTCCGGGAATTTCTGGACCAGCATGACGGGAGAGATACTCCGTTGTAATTCCGCTTTTGCCCGACTCATCGGGTATAGAACGGCTAAAGAGGTTGTCGGTCAATCCCTTCGGAACCTGCTTCCGGAGACGGAAGAATGGGATAAACTGGTTCTGGAAATTCAGAACCGGAAAAAAATTGAGAAACCCGAATGGCTTGTTTTTGACCGGAACAAGAATCCCCGGGTGGTTCAGGGAAGATTTTTGGGTAAAGCGGATGATCAGGGAAGAATCATCCAAATCCTGGGGACGTGGAAAGACCTGTCCGAGGTAGCCAATTTGAAAGAAAGTCTCGACCGCAGCCTGTTGTACGATTCCCTGACCGGTCTATTAAATCGCCAATCCTTCGAAAATGAAATGCGGCGGTTTGATCAGGGAGATTATGACCCGGTCGGGATATTAACCATTGACGTCAATGGGTTGAAATATGTCAATGATGCGATCGGCTGCGAAGAAGGGAACCAGCTGTTACTCCAGGCGACCCGAGTCCTTAAGGCGACCTTTCCGGGAAATGAAACCATCGCCCGGGTGGGGGGCGACGAATTCGCGGTCCTGGTGGTCCGAACGGACCGGGAGGACTTGGCCGAGGCCCGCCGCCACATTCGACAGGCCGTAGAACGGTACAATGACAGCCTTCCGGAGTTGCCCTTGAGTCTGGCGGTCGGGTTCGCCTTAAATGATGAGCACCCGGCTACGGTTCGGGAAGTGTTTACCCAGGCGGACAACAATATGTACCGGGAAAAGCTGCTCTGCAACCAGAGCATCCACAGTTCCGTGGTCCAAACACTGAATAAAGCCCTGGAAATGCGGGATTTCATCACCGAAGGTCACGCCCGGCGGATCCAGTATCTGGTTGAGGAAATGGCGCAAGCCATCGGTCTGTCGGAGCGCAGTGTCATCGATCTCCGTTTGCTGGCCCAATTTCACGATATCGGCAAAGTCGGCATCCCCGACCGGATTTTAATGAAGCCCGGCCCCCTAACCCCGGAAGAGGCCATTGAGATGCAGAAGCACTGCGAGATCGGTTACCGCATCGCCCTGGCAGCGACGGATCTGGTTCCCATCGCCGACTGGATCCTGAAACATCACGAATGGTGGAACGGTCATGGCTATCCAGCGGGCTTGGCCGGGGATAGGATACCCTTGGAATGCCGGATCCTGGCGGTAGCCGACGCCTTCGACGTGTTGACCAATGACCGGCCTTACCGCCGGGCCGTCCCCCTGGAAGAAGCCGTAGAGGAGATCACCCGTTACTCGGGGATTCAATTTGATCCATTTCTGGTGAAAAAGTTCCGCGAACTTATTGAAAAAAAACAGGATTCGGGACAGGAAGCGGTTGCTTGAAAGAAGGCCGACGAAAATGATTGTCAGAAACCTGACCCACCCCGAAGTAAAAGCCACCCGCTATCGAGCCCATGAAGGGGGGGTGGCGCATATGGTCCTGGATACCAGGCACCTACAAACCCTGATGTTCCTGGCCCATGCCGCTGTGCCCCCCGGAGAAAGGTTGAGCGGCCACCGGGATCCCATGGAGGAGATCTATATCATTCAAAGGGGGCGGGGTTTGATGCAGGTGGATGCCGAGAGCCTGGAAGTCAGTCCCGGCGATGCCGTTCACATTCCGATCGGGGCTTTCCATGAATTGACCAACATCGGTCCCGAGGAATTGACCATTCTAGTGGTGGCCGGCTTGATACCCTGAATTAATAATTAATTAATCAATCCACCCGCATAAACCGATCCCTCAAACCGGGCATTCCTCCGGCAGTGCCCCCTCGAAGACGTAACCGCAGACCCGGCAAACATGATAAACGGGTTCCCGGTCGGCCAGCATGGCCCCCAGCGCTTCCTTGTACAGCCGGGCATGCCGGCCTTCCACGTCCCGGGCCCGAATGAAACTCCAGGCCACGTCTTCCCTTTTCCGGTCCAGGGCCTCCTTGATCAAGGGGGGATAAATCTCGCCCTTGGCCTGGATTTCGTTTTCATTTCCAGGTTTTCATGACGCTATTCCAATTGACAGTTTAAGCCGGTCAGGTTATATTATAACTGATTGAAAGTGGAAAGTTTTTTACTTGTCCTTCCTCCAGCGGCCCCTGACCGGAAGGGGATGGACCCGAAGGGAAACAGGATCATAACATGCCTGAAAAAGATTACTATAAAATTCTGGGAGTGGAAAAAAAGGCCTCGGAGGAAGAAATCAAGAAATCTTACCGCAAGCTGGCCATGAAATACCATCCCGATCGAAACAAAGGCGATAAAAAGGCGGAAGAAAAATTCAAGGAACTCAGTGAAGCCTATGCCGTCTTAAGTGACAAGGAAAAAAGAAAACAATATGATACCGTCGGTTCTTCGGGTTTTCAGCAGCGCTACACCCAGGAAGATATCTTTAAAGGTTTCGATTTCAGCAATATTTTTAGAGAATTCGGTTTTGGTGGGGGCGGCGGGAGCTTTGAAGGCGTTTTTCCCGGGCAGGGCAGAGCCGGGGCCAGCCGTCAGTACCGCTCTTATGGCCAACCGGGCGGGGGGCGGGGATATGAGTACGGCGACCCTTTCTCCTATTACGAGGGAGCCGGCATGGCCCAGAAGGGTGCCGACCGCCTGTACGAATTGCCGATTGGTCTCCGTGAGGCGGCCTTCGGGGTTGAAAAAACCCTGACACTACCAGCGGATAAAAAGACGGAGAAGTTATCCGTCAAGATTCCGGCCGGTATTACCACGGGGAAAAAACTGCGTATGTCCGGGAAAGGTGAGCCGGGCATCCAGGGGGGCCCTCCCGGGGACCTGTTTATTCAAATCAAAGTTCTGGAGGACCCGGTTTTCAAAGTCGAAGGCCATCAATTGGTTGTTGAAAAAAAGATCAGCCTGACCCAGGCCCTGCTCGGGACCAGTCTGGAGGTTCCCACTTTGGACGGGAAGTCGCTGCAAGTCAGGGTTCCGCCCGGAACACAACCGTTGTCCAAACTCCGGGTAAAGGGATTCGGACTCCCGCAGTTGGGCGACAAGGAAAGAGGGGACCAACTGGTAAAACTGGTGGTGGAATTGCCGCGCAAGCTGACTGATAGTCAAAAAAAACTGATAGAAGAATTAGCCCAGGAAGGCCTTTAGCCGGACAGGCTTGACTCCTGCCCCGGCTGAAAGCATCATCCATCATCCAAAACCCTCCCGAGTCTACCTGAATCAACCAGAGCCTTATGCGTTTATTTTATCATTTAGCCATTGATCTGGGCACCACCTACTCGGTGGTCTGGTTGCTCTCGACCGATGGTTATTCCCAAGAACCCACTTTCGTCGCCCTCAAACGGGACAGCCACCTTCCCCTGGCCATCGGTCAAGAGGCCAAGCAGATGCACGGCTTGGTTCCGACCCATATTGAAGTCATCCAGCCTTTAAGGGGAGGGGTTATCTCGGATTTTGAGGTCTGCAGCGTCTTCCTGCAGCGCCTGATCAAGAAGACCCTCGGCCGCCGCCGAGGGATCGTTCGCAACGTTCTTTTCTGTCTGCCCTGGGGCGCAACCGATGTTGAGGTCCGGGCCTACCGCAAGCAATTGGAGTTATATCCTTTTTCAAGAATATACCTGATCCGGGAACCCTTGGCGGCGGCCCTGGGAGCGGATATATCCATTGAAAATCCGAACGGGAATATCCTGGTGGACCTGGGGGGAGGTACGACTGAAATAACCACCCTGTCGCTGAACGGCGTGGTCCAGTGCACTTCACTCAAAGTCGGTGGAAACAATATGGATCAGGCGATCCAGCAGGCGATCGAGATGAAAAATTTCTTTTGTATCGGCCCGACCACGGCTGAAAAAATCAAGATCAAACACGGTTCCATCGCCCCGGTGATCGAGGACTATTTATTTGAGATCAAAGGGTTTCACCGTTTTTATCATCTCCCGCGCAAAATTGAATTGAACACCGTGGATATCCGGGCGGCTCTGGAAGCCTCGGCCCAGAAAGTGCTGCGGGGGATCAATTCCGCTTTTGAAACGCTGACCCCGGAACTGGCCGCGGATGTCTCCACCAACGGCGTGACGTTGGCCGGAGGAGGGGCCTATTTGAAGGGTTGGACCGATCGGATCAGCCAGCGCTTCGACCTGCCGGTACGCATACCCGCCGAACCGCATTTGTGCGTGATCCGAGGCATGAAAAAGATTTTGACCCGCCTGAAGGAATACCGTTTCCTGCTGGAAGAGTGAAAACGGAATACCGGAGTATTGGAGTAATGGAGTGATGGAGTAATGGCTACAAACAATACTCCAATACTCCATTACTCCAGTATCCTCGGTTGTTAGAACACCTGAAAGGGGTACTCCGCCACTAATTTATCGTCCATGAACATTCTGGCCTTCCAGGGTCCGACAAATTTGCTGTCCGCCGAGGTGATGTTGAGCAGGCTTTTTTTGAAAGAAAGCCAGGCCCAGGTCCGGTAATTTTCGGCCTTTTCAGGAACGGAAAACTTGAACCGGGTGGTTTCTTGGACCTTACCGTCCGGGCGGACCCATTTGACCACCAACTGGTGGGAGCCCCTCAGGCCCGTCCAGACCGTGTAGAGATGAATCTTGTCGTTCAAGGAAAAACGGGTGTCGGGCGTCAAATTGGAAAGGTCCCGGCTCAGCAGGGACTGAAAGGTCAGGGCCGGTCCGGTCTGGGGCTTGGCCTGGGGTCCTGCCTGGGGCAGGACCGGGGAAACTAGCAAGGCCAGAGCCAGAACGATCCCGGCTCCGAGCCTAACGATCCCCCGAAGCAGGGTCCCCGTTTTCGACGATCTCTTTGATGAAATAGATGGGTTTGTTTTGTGATTCATGGTAGGTACGGACCTGCAATTCTCCCAGAAGGCCGATGCTGATAAATTGAACACCGATAAAAATGAGCAGGATGGCCAGCAGCAGGATGGGGCGGTTGGACAGGGGCGTTCCCCCGAAGAGCCGCTGCAGGGATAGAATCAGCGCCAGGGCCAAGCCGGAAAAACCGGAAACGATCCCCCATAAGCCGAATACGTGAATGGGGCGGGTGGAGTAGGTCAAGAGAAATTTTACCGTTATCAGGTCCAGGATAACCCGGATGGTTCGGGAAAGGCCGTATTTGGATCGGCCGAATTTACGGGGGCGATGGTTGACCGGTATCTCGGCGATGTCCACGCCCATCCAACTGGCAATGGCCGGGATAAAACGGTGCATTTCACCGTAGAGTCGGATATGTTTGGCCACTTCCTGCTTGAAGGCCTTCAAGGTGCAGCCATAGTCATGCAGCTTTACTCCGGTCACCCAGGAAATAATTTTATTGGCCAGGTGGGAAGGCAAGCGGCGGGTCAGAAAAGGATCTTTCCGCTTCTCCCGCCAGCCGCTGACGATATCGAAACCCTCGTTGATTTTTTCGACCATCCGGGGGATATCGGCCGGATCGTTTTGCAGGTCCCCGTCCATGGTAATGATGACTTCGCCCGCTGCCTGGTCAAATCCAGCGGCCATCGCGGCCGTCTGTCCGAAATTCTTACGGAAACGGACCAGTCGAAAATATTTGAACCGGGCCAGCTCTTTTTGGAGGAGTTCAAAGGTCCCGTCCCGACTGCCGTCATCGACCGCCACGATTTCATAGGGCCAACCCGTGGGCTGGAGGGCCTGAAAAATTTCCTCCAACAACGGAGGGATGTTTTTAACCTCGTTATATAAAGGGATGACAACGGATAGTTTCAAGATCGCTTTCCCGTCTATTTGGCCATTCAACTGAAATAGAAAACAATTTCTTATAGTTAAAAGATGTTAGGCATCTTGATCCAGGGAGGTCCAAATGTCAAGGATTTATTTGGCCCGCCCGGGATCAAGTGTTCGGGAAACGACCCACGGCGGGATCAGGATGAGTAACTCTACCATCATGGTAAAAAGATTATGCGACCAGAAATCGGGCAGCGCCGGGTCCCGGAGCAGGGGGGGGAATATGGGGAGGGAGTAAGTGAAGCGCCGTTCTGAAAAGGGCCAGAACAAGGGAAACCCGATGGGCGGGCGGGTATCGGCGGTAAAATAGTCCAGGAACAGATGACCGAAGATAACGAGCAGGGCCAGCCCGCTCCACTGCCACCAGGCTGCCTCCGGAAACCTTAGCCGGGCGGCTCCACCAAGGACCAGGGCGATTAAAAAGGCTGCCCCCAGACTATGCGAGAGGCTTTGATGATACCGGCTGGGATCTCCCAGGATCAGGCCGGGGAAAAAATCCAGGTCCGGCGCCAGCGAGGCCAGGAGGACCATTCCCAGCAGGGCCCAGGTCTTTGGTCCGGGTCCCGGCAGGCCGGCCCGGAGAAGATGGAGGCTGGTTAAGCCAAACAGGATGTGGGCGACAGGAGAGGGCATGGAATATCTGCCAAGGCGGCAATCCGGAAAGGGGTTGAAAGTTTTTTTCTGAAATGCCAATATGCCGGTGCGTTTAAGAGTGAAGCCGGCGCCATCCGGTTTCCGTTTCGAAAAAAAAAGCGAAAAACTTTTGGTATAATAATGATTCTCCTCCGGGGATGCAAACAGTAAAAAACACAAAAAGGGATCCCGGCCGGCCTCTCAGGCGTAATAATGGAAAATCACTCCTTTAACCGGGTAACTGGGGGATTGGTCCTCATCCTGGTGCTGGCTGCCGGGCTGCGCTGGCTTTACCTGATTTACCCGATCATGGATGCGGACCAGGCCATCAACGGCGTCATGGCCCGGCATATCCTGCTCGGGGAATTTCCGCTGTTCTTTTACGGCCAGGAATATTGCGGCAGCCTGGAGAACTACCTGGCAGCGGTGGTTTTCCTTCTTTTCGGGGCCAGCCGGTTCACCCTGGGACTGGCCATCGGGCTTATTTCCCTGTTCCTGGTTCTTTTTATTTTCCACCTGGCCTCCCGGATACTTACGCGCCCCCAGGCCCTGGTCGCTGCCTTGTTGGCAGCGGTTCCCTCCGGGTACTTCGCCTTTACCTCGGTCCTGGCCCGTTCAGCCTACATCGAAACCCCCCTGCTGGGGGTTCTGCTCTTCATCGTGGTGGGCCGGATCCTGCGAGGGGAGCGGCGACCGGTCTTTTACCTGTTGACCGGCCTGTTGAGCGGTCTGGGTCTCTGGACCCATTTTTTGATCGTTTTTTACCTGGCTCCGGCCGGCCTGCTGTTGTTGGTCAAGGAAAGAGGATTTACCCGCGATCCCCGGGTGCCGGCCATCCTGTTGGCCGGCGCCCTGCTGGGGGGACTTCCGCTCTGGATTTACAATACGATTCATCCGCTGGCCACCTGGCATTTTCTGCAGGGCAATCCGGTCCATGAGCCTTTTCAGGTTTCGTTGGAGCACTTCTTCTCGATCCGGCTCCCCGAATTGCTGGGGGTGCGCGATATTGCCGGCCGGGGGTATTATATCCCCCTGGCCTCAGCCCTGGTTTACGGGCTGGTTTTGGCGGGTTTCCTTTATCTCTTCCTTTTGGGGGGAAAATATCTAAGAAGGAATGTTTCCGGCCAGCGGGTCTTCACTCCGGAGATGAACCTCTTACTGGTACTGCTCTTTTTTTATCCCTGGATTTTTTCCTTCAGCGGTTTTGGAGCCGCCAATACCACCCGCTACCTGGTCCCCCTTTATCCACTGATTCCCGTCTCGATATCTTTTTTATTTTTTCAGCTCCAAGAAAAAAGGCTCGGGCGGATTCCGGCCTGGATCCTCCTGGGGATCTTCCTGGCCTGCAACGCTTATGGGACCTACCGGGTGGCGGTGGTTTTTCAGCCCGCGCAGGCCCGGGAATACCAGCGGAAAAAAACGATCGAAAAGGCCGTCATTCATTTTTTAAAAGAAAAACAAATCCGCACCGTCTATGTTCCGGATTACTGGAAAGCCGTGCCCCTGACCTTTGTGGCCCGGGAAGAAATTATTTTCGCCCAGCCCCTTCTGGACCGCTATCCGCCCTATACCGGGATCGTGGATCGTTCCCGGCGGCCGGCCTATTTGCTATCCGGAGATGCTCCTGCCTTTGAAGCCACCCTGATCGCCCTGGGCGGGAATTATCAAAAAAAACGAATAGGGGACCTCTGGATATTTTTTGATTTCACTCCGCCTCCTTATCGATATGTTCCGCTACCCCCCGAAAATTGGCAGGCCTATTCCAACCGGGGGAAAGTTTCAGTTCCTACGGTCATCGACCGAAACCTGGATACCCGTTGGAACTTGGGACGGATCATGGAACCGGGCGACACGTTCGTTCTGGATCTGGGGCAAGTTGTAAACGACCTGGGCCGGATTACCCTGCTGGCCGGAACCCGGGAAGGGCTCCCTAGGGGGTTGCGCCTTGAAATTTCTGACGATGGACGGAACTGGAGGATTCCGCTGTCCATCCCGGCTTATTGGGATTCCCTGGTCTGGTCAGGGCCCCATCCGTTCGTCCGACCGGAAAAAGGGGCACTGGAGCTGGTTTTCCCCCCCCAGTCGGGCCGGTACCTGAAAATCGTCCAGACCGGCTCCGATACCCGGTTTGCCTGGGAGATCGCCGAGATCCTGATCTACCGGGCGATCCCTGCTTCCCGGGAGGCCTCTCCGGCACAAGTACCGCAGGTGGAGGACCTGGTGGAGCGGTTGCCGTCTTTGGGAATCGAGCGGTTATGGGCCGGTCCCTGGATCGCGGCCTATCTGCCTCCCCGGTACCGGATCGAAGCCGATCCGGACCGGGATTTTCACCCGCTGCCGGAGCTAGAGGGGAACCGGCTTTCCAGTTTACCGTTTCCGGAGTTTGTGGTCCGTAAAGACCAGGCGGAGGGGCTGGGCCAGGTCCTGCAACGGCTGGATCCCGATTTATATGGAGAGATCCGGTTCAAAGATCTGGCGCTTTTTTATACCACCAGATCCAGGGAGCAATACCGGCCCCTGTCCCGCTCCGAATGGCGAGGGTATTCCAACTTCAACAATCAGGAGGCCGGAAAGGCCTTGGACGGGAAAAGGGAAAGCCGCTGGACCAGCGGAACCCCTCAGGTCCCCGGGGTCTGGTTTCGGCTGGATCTGGGACGCCCGGAGAAGGTAAGTCGAGTCCGTTTAAGGCTGGGATCATCCCGCCGGGACTTTCCCCGCCGGCTGGAGGTCCGTGTCTCTCTGAACGGGAGCGATTGGCAGGAGGTCGTTCCCCTGAATCAGCCCGTTTATTGGGACGGGGAAAACTGGTTCCGGGAACAGCCCCGCGGGGAAACGGACCTCATTTTCCCGGAGAAGTTTACCCGCTATATCGAATTTCACCAAAAAGGGCAAGACTCCAACTATTATTGGTCCATTCATGAGACCGAAGTCTATAAACGAGACGGCGGTGCCGAATAAACCGTCCCGAATGTTGGCCCTGATCTTTCTGGCCGCAGCCATCGTCAGGGTGATCCCCCTGCTGACCGCCCAATTATGGCGGGACGAGGCTGTTGTGGGCATCATGAGCCTGCGGGTCCTGGCCGGGGATTTTCCCGTATTTTTTTATGGTCAGAACTTCATGGGCGCCCTCGAAGCCTACCTGGGCGCGGTAGGGGTACTCCTCTTCGGGGCGCAGGCCTGGGTCCTCGAAGGATTGGCGGTGATCCTCTCCCTGCTGTTCCTGTTCTTGATTTGGCAACTGGGTCGCCGGATGTTCCCTTCGGGCGTGGTCCGGACGGCCTTGGTTTATCTGGCCCTGCCGCCGGTTTTTTTGCTGGATTGGGCCCATGAAGCCCGCCCCCATTACCCGCTGACCCTGATTTTCGGGACCCTGCTGGCTCTGATCGCGGTTCGGGTGATCTACTGTTCCCCTTCCAGGGCCGCGCGGCCCGGCGAACTGGCGGCCCTGGGGATTCTGGCCGGTTTGGGCTGGTGGACCAACCACCTGATCGTCGTCTATCTCCTGCCGGTGTTTTTTTTCCTATGGCTCCATGATAAAAAACTCCCTCTGCGCCAGGCCTTCCTGCTCCTGATTATTTTTTTTCTGGCAGGCCAGCTTCCGCAGCTCCTCTATCAGAGCCGACAGCCGGAGCCGTCCCTGTCCATTATCGAGTTGATCGTCTGGCCTGATTGGAAGACCATCGCCGTGGATTTATTCGGCAATGCCCTGCCGATACTGGGTGGCGTTCCCTATCCCCTGTCGACCGAACCGGGCAAATGGCTGCCTTACCTGGTTTTCGCTGTCATCGGGGGCGTCTCCCTGATTTATGTTTTAATTAACCGGAGGTCCGCCCTGGCCGGGTTGCTGCGGCTCAACCCGGTCCGGACGAAGGGGGTCGAACTGCTGGGGCTGGTTTTCATCGCTACGCTGGGGGTCAATTGTCTGACCGTTTTCAACATCCGGTTAAGCGACAACGATCAAAAATATCTGCTGCCCGTCTATACCTGTCTTCCTTTTTTCCTGGCCTTTTTCATAAACCGGGTGGACCAGCGATTCCGGGGCGCGGGTTTCCTCCTGGTGGGGCTGCTTTTAGTCTGTAATCTCTGGGGGATCCTGGCCAAACCGGGCTGGCCCCTGCTGGACCGGGAAAGGCGCCGGGCGATCCGGCAGGAGGCGAAAATCGATGCCGCCCTTCTTCAGGCCCTCCAAGAACGAGGAATCAGTAGGCTTTATGCCGCAGATGATCTGAGCCTACGGCTGACCTTTCTTTCCGCTGAACGGATTATTGCCACCGATCCCTATCAGTCGGTCTCCCTCCGCTATAGCCGCTGGGTTGATGGAACCAGCGGTCCGGCCTATCTCCTTCCCGGACCCCAGACCGACTGGGAGCATAACCTTCAGGCCCTGGGCGGCCATTGGCGCAAGACGATCCTGGCCGGCGGATTTGCCCTGTACACCGATTTTATTCCTCCACCGGGTCCCTTCGTTCCCTTGCCGCACTCCGGATGGAAGGCCGCCGACCAAACCTTTAGCCCCGAGGCCGCCAAGGCCTTCGACGGTGATATAGGAAGCAGTTGGCAGGCCAGGCAGCAGGTGGGTAGGCATTTTATTCTGGACCTGGGCCGGAAGGAAACCATCGGTAAAGTAGCCTGGTGGCCGGGGGATTATCCTGAAGTGCCAGGCGGTTACCAGGTGGAGGTGTCGGAGATGGGGAAAGAATGGCAAGTGGTGACCCGGATAGAAAATTACCGCGGGCCTTTTTTCTGGTCCGGCCCGGGCCCAATGATCAAGATCCGGAGGGGGCGGGTGGAGGCCTGCTTCACTCCGGTTTCGGCAAGGTTTGTGCGCCTGACACTGTTGAGCGGACGGCCCGGAGGGATTTGGTCCATCAATGAGATTCTGATTTATAAGCCCGGGGAGGGGTGGCCGGCCGTTCAGGTCGACTCGAAGGTCCTGGGAGATTTATGGCGATTTCTCGAAGAAGGGAAGATCAGACAGGTCCTGGGGGATCCTTGGCTTTCAGCCTTAATCCACAATTACAGCGCGGGAAAAATCCGAACCCTGATTTTTAACCATTTTCTGGATGACAACGGGGGGCGTTATCCCCCGCCGGCCCATTTCTATCCCCTGAAAATAAACCCGGACCTGGCCTTGATCATGGATCGGGCCGAACAACACGATGGTGAAGCGGCGCTGCTCAGGAACGGCGTGTCGTATCAAGTAAACGATTTCGGACCTTACCGGGTGTATAGCCGCTTAGTGAAGCCCCCCCTGATGCGACTCCCTCGCTCCGGCTGGAGACTTACGGCGAACGCCAACCCCGAAGACCTTCACCGGGCCATGGACGGAAAAATCGATTCGCGCTGGACCTCGCTTCGGCCTCAGACGCCGGGGTTGGCCATTCAAATGGATTTGGGCCGACTGGAAACCGTCGAGGGGGTCATCCTGAAATTAGGGGGTTCTCGAAGGGATTATCCCCGGGATTTGCACATCTCCGTGTCACCCGACGGAAAAAGCTGGCTGGAACCGGAGGCCCGCTGGTCTTCGGAGCTCTACTGGGCCGGTACCCGTCTGTTCACTTTATACGGGGATCAAGTGGTTTATACCTTTTCTCCGGTTTCCTGCCGCTACCTGAAGCTCGAACAGCGGGGATCCGATCCTGATTATTACTGGTCGATCCATGAACTGGATCTGATCGCCGGTCAGCCGGTCTCCCGAACCCGATAGACCCAATCCTCCCCAAAGGTCCTCTCCAGGATAAACAGGTCGGCGTTTTCCGAAAAAACGGTTTTTATTCTTTCCCGGTCCTTTGGTTCGTAGCGGTCGGAATGGACGACTACGTAGCGGAGGCCGAGACTCCGGATATTATTCAAGGTCTCCCGCGAAGGAAAGCCTTTCAGCCCGGCTGTATAAAAGTGGAGATAGCCGGGGGGAAAGAAGCCGCTGTAGCCGTTGACCAGCTTTTTCCAATGAAAGGCGGAAAAATAGACATAGCTGGCTTCCCGCCAGAAGTCGTCCGGGGTGCCCGGCATGGGCAGCTCCAGCAGGGCGAATTCCTCCGGTTGCCGGGCCAGCCAGGTATAGACCGGGGGGAAATCTTTCCCGTAGGGCAGGTAGTGCATGCGGACCGGAAAGGAGGCCGACTCGAAGAGCACCAGCAGGGCGAAGCCGACGGCTGTCAGGCCGCGCAGCCAGGGAATACGGATCCTCCCCAGCACGGCCGCCAGGCCCCAGCCGGCTAGGACGCTGACGGCCAAGTGCAACATAACCACAAACCGGGCCGGGGCCCGCAATCCGTCGAATCCCGGGATCCAATTAAATAATATCAGGTAGGGACCGTAAAAAATCTTCCAACCGTTCACCTGGATGACCGGGCCGAGGCACAATAAAAAGGAAAGGACCAGCACTAGCCCATAAAACCGCGCGGCCGGGGATTTAAATCGGGGGACCAGGGCCCGGAGGCCAGGGAAGATTTTTCCTCCCGTCCGGGTGGAGGTTCTGGTCCTGCGGACGGTTACGGCCGCCAGACCGATGCCGGTCAGCACCCAGGGCAAGATGCCGGGGAAGAGGCCCCCTTCCGGTTTCTGGAGTCCTTCCAGGATGGAGCCCCAAAGACGGTTTTCCCGGGGGGCGGACAGGAAGGTCAGCAAGTCGGCTGAAAAAAAGATCAAGTCATCCAACGGACGGCTGAAGCCGAAGTCCTTTTTCAGCTTCCAGTACGGCAGATATCCGGGGAGGAGGAGCACCAGGGAAACCAGGAAAAAAGACAGGGAATGGGTCAGCCGACGGAGGCGGTCTTTCCCGGCTTCCAGCCAGACGAGGAGGAAGAAGATCGCCACGAAAAGGCCCAGAAAGAGGCCGTAATAACCGCAGGAATAGAACTGGAGGACAAAAAAGACGGCGGCCCAGAACAAGGGGCGAACCGTTCCGGATTCCCGGTATTGATGGAGAAACAGGAAGGTCAAAGGGATCCACTGGGCGGACAATAATTGCAGGTGGGTGATGTGGGCGATTCGCCAGGGGAAAAGGCGAAGATCAAGCCCGCAACAAAGGCGGCCGGGGTACTGCCTGTCAGTTGCCGGACCAGGAGGTACAGGCCGAAGGCGGTCAGGACGAAGCTGAGCAGGAGCGAAAGATTATAGGTCAGGAGCGGATCGGCCAGCCCGACCTGAAGCGGGATGGCCGGCAGAGCCACGCCCAGCATGTGCTCGGAATAGGCCAGGGTGTTTTGATACGGGAAAAAGATATTGGCGTCGAAGAGGGTGCGGAACTCGAAGGCGGTGATCTTGTGGATGTCCCAGGCGATGATCCAGCAGTTCAGGAGGGAGTCGACCGCATCGCCGATGACGGCGACCTTCAGCCGCAGGACGGCCGGGAAAGTCATGATCAGGGTGAGGCCCGCAAAAAGCAGCAGTACCAGGAGCTGGGTTAAAATACGCCGCATTGATGGTTACAAAAAGAACCCTATTTGGTGGACTGTTGAAGCTCGGGGGCAGGACGTTTTGAATTTCGAATTTCGGTCATTGGCATTTGTTTCGAGTTTCGGATTTCGAGTTTCGGATTTGCCACGATCGGGCTATCCGAGGTTCCGGTTCAGCGCTTTCCGGAACACCTGATCGTAGGTCATAATGTTGGCGTTCCAGGAAAAAACATCCTCCACCCGTTTACGGTTATTGCTCCCAATCTCCCGGGCCTTTTCCGGGTCGGCCAGCGTTTTAACGATCTGGGCGGCCAGGTCCACCACGTCTCCGGACCGGGCAAAGATGCCATTCTCCCCCAAAAATTTCCGGTTGTTCGGCCCTTCGAAACAGACGATCGGGAGTCCGGCGCCCATGTAATTGATGATCTTGCCGCTGGCTTCCCCGGCTTCGTCCAGTTTGGGGTCCACGGCCAGATCGGCCAGAAAGAGGTAGGCCGGCAGCTTGAAAAAATCCACCTGGCCGACAAAGATACAGCGGTCGGCGACCCCCAGGCTTTCAACGGTTTTTTTGGATTCCTCCACCGGGTAGCCGACGATGACGAAATAGACCTCCGGGTTCGCCTGAAGGACATGGGGGATGGCCTGCCAGAGATAGTCGATCCCTTTGGATTTCAGCAGGGCCCCGGTATAGAGGACCACCGGATTGCCCGCTGGAATCCCGAGTTCCTTCCGGAGGTCGGGTCCGGAATCCTCCTGGGAGAAGAAGTCCGTATGCACCCCGTCGATCACCGTGGCCACCCGCTCGGCGGGGAGCCCCATCTCCTCCACCATGAACCGGGAGACCGAGACGTTGCTGCCCACGGTATATTCGGGCATGTGGGCGATCCACTTTTCAAAACGCCAAAAGATTTTCTGCAGCAGGGAGCCCTCCTTGAAGAAACTGTAGGTGACCAGTTCCTTGGTCAGGCTGCCCTGGGCATCGAAGACCAGCGGGACTTTGCGCCGGCTCAGCTTGCGGACAAAGTGCCCGATAAAGGCGCCTTCATGCAAGTGCCCGTGGATGAGGTCGGGTTTTTCCCGCCAGAAGACCCGGAGGCTTTTATAAAAGAGCAGGGCGTCGATATAGAACTTATGCCAGGAGGACCCGGCCTCCAGCTTCTTGTACCAGGGAATGTTGAGACTTCGTTCGGTCTTGATGCCGGGGAGGTCCCGCCCGATATGGTAGGTGCAGAGGATGGAGTCGTATCCGAGTCGTTCCAGGGCCTGGATTTCCCCCAGGATACGCATGTGGCAACCCCGGTCGGCGAAGAACGGGGTGGGGGCGATCATCAAGACCTTGATTTTTTTTTCCAAAATAATTCCCGCCTGAATAACAACCTATAAATGGTAAATGGTGGCCAAGTAAACACGAAAGAATGCTGAATGCTGAAGGGAGTATTGGAGTATGGGAGTATGGTCTTCAGACCATTACTCCAGCACTCCATTACTCCAATACCCCGGTATCTGCCGAAGGAGCAAGCCGATATTTTAAACCTGGTCTTTAAAAAAACGCCAGGCGTATTCCAGGGGCACGCCAGCCACTTGCCGCCGGCGGGGGCGGTCGCAATCAGAGCAGACGGTCAGCTCCCGGTAATCTTTCCGGGCCAGCCGCTCCCGCAGGTCGATCAACTCCGGTCCGTTCCAGATCCCGGTCAGGGCGTCGGCGTCGGCCCGGCCCACAACCATTCGTCCCTGGAAATCCTGCGGGCAGGGCCCTACGGACCCGTCCCAATAAACCACCAGCGCATACCAGGGAAAAGTGCAACTGCCTGCTTTTCGGAGTTGGTGATCGGAAGAGGCCCCCGTCGGTATCAGCCCGCCCCAGTTGTGGGGACGGCGAACCACCACCCGGTCCAGCCCCAGTGTTTTTAAACGGGCCGACAGGTTCCGCAGGGCCGGGCCCTCCGGTCCCGCTTTCGGTCCCGCCTTCGGCGGGACCATAATCTGTAAAACGGTTGTCATCTTATTGGGTTTGCCCCGGCTTTTCAAGATTAAAAATTGCTCGATCCGGGAAAGCGTCTCGATGAAGGAGGCCGGAGGCCGCCGGCGGTTGTAGGTTTCCTCATCGACGCTGTCAAAAGAAAAGGAAACCAGAGCCGGACCCGCTTCCAGGAGCCGGGCGGCCACCGCGGAGGTCAGGAGCGTAGCATTGGTATGCAACCGGGCCGGGATCCCCCGTTCCCGGGCATAGGCGATCATTTCCGGCAATTGGGGATGCAGCAACGGCTCTCCCCGATGAAACAGATAAAGGTCATGGACCTTCCCGGCCGCCTGGTCGACCACCTTTTTGAACAGGTCAAAAGACATGAAGCCTCTTTGCTCCGGTGCCAGGTCCCGGTTGGGGCAGAGCGGGCAGCGGAGGTTGCAGTGGCTGGTCGCCTCGACCCAGAGGCGGGAGGGGAAATAGGGGAGGATCGTTCGTCGGCCCCGATAGGCGGTTCCGATGGCCAGCAGACGCTTCAGGTGATCAAAAGAGGACGGTGACAAGGGCTTGATCTTTAAAGGTTGGAGTAACGGAGTATTGGAGTAATGGAGTGCTGGTCAAAAACCAATACCCAAAAACCAATAACCAACACCCAATACTCCGATACTCCATCACTCCAATACTCCGGTTTCTTGTCATTCAATAAATTTCCGATGCCAGATAGCGGCATTGATCAGGGCCCAGAGGAGATGGTTGTGATTTTGGACCCGGTCCAGATGCTCCCGGATGATCCGGTTTAAAAAATTCAAATCGAGCTGCTCCTGAATCAAGAGCGATTCGTTCAACAGGGAAACCATGTAATCCTTCAACCCTTCCCGGAGCAGGTTTTTAATGGGCAGGCTATAGCCCTGCTTGCCGCGGTTCACGATGCTGTCCGGCAGCCAGCCTTTCAGGGCCTGCCGGAAAATGGCCTTGGTTTCGAAGCCTTTCAGTTTCCAGGAACCGGGCAGGGTGGCGGCAAATTCCACCACCCGGTGATCCAGAAAGGGAACACGGATTTCCAGGGCGTGGGCCATGCTCATTTTATCCACCTTCATGAGCACCGAATCCGGCATGACGAACCGCAGGTCCAGATAGATCTCCCGGTCCAGTCGTTCGCTGGCCGCGCAGCTTTCCAGGGCGGCCTGGACCAAGCGAAAGGGATCCCGTTCGACCCGGGCCTTGAAATTTTCCTTAAACAACCGGTCCTGCCAGTCGGGAGAGATGAAATATTGCCAGCGCAGGTGTTCGCCGGCCAGCGGCAGATGGGAGCCTTCCACGAACCGCTTGATGATGTTCAAGGCCCCTTTTTTCTGCGGCTGGTCGGGGAGGTGCTTTACGGCCGGATAGATTAGTTGTTCCCGCAACCAGGCAGGCAACCGGCGATAGTAAGTGTCGAACTTGCTGGCCCGGAAGCGGTCATAGCCCACGAAGATCTCATCGCCTCCCTCCCCGGAAAGGCAGACGGTGACATGTTTTTTAGCCTCCCGGCAGGCCAGGTACAAGGGCAGGGCCGAAAGGTCGGTCATGGGTTCGTCCAGATGCCAGACGGCGGCTTCCAGGTCCGCAATCGTCACTTCGGGTATCATCAAAACGGTATGCTCGGTTTCAAATTTATCGGCCACTAGCTGCGCATAGGGAAGTTCGCCGAAGGAGGGATCCGGATAACCGATGGAGAAGGTCCGCAGGGGATCGACTCCCAGGGAGCGCATGAGGGCCACCAGGGTGCTGGAATCCAATCCGCCCGAGAGAAAGACCCCTAAAGGAACATCGCTGATCAGATGCATCCTGACCGTATCCCGGAGCAGGGAACGCATTTCCTCGACGGCTTCGTCGGGAGAAGCCCACTCCCGGCTAAAGGCGACGTCCCAATAGGAATGGACCACCGGTCCCTGTTCTGAAAATTCCAGGTAATACCCCGGCGGAAGCTTATGGATACCGGCGAACATGGTCTGGGGGCTGGGGACGAACTCGTAGCCCAGGTAGTCGTAAAAGGCCTGGAGGTTGACGGCCCGGGGTATTTGGGGAATCGCCAGCAGGGCTTTTATTTCCGAAGCAAAGGCAAATTTCCCGTTTTGATAATAATAATAAAGGGGTATGATCCCCAACCGGTCCCGGGCAATCAGCAGTCGTCGTTTGGGGGCGTCCCAGAGGGCTAATGCGAACATCCCCCGGAACCGCTGCAGACATTGATCCCCCCATTCTTCATAGCCATGAACGATGACTTCCGAATCGGACTGACTGCGGAAGACGTGGCCTTTTTGTTCCAGCGTGGCCCGTAATTCCGGGAAATTATACATCTCCCCGTTGAAAACCAGAAAGACGGACCCGTCTTCGTTGGTCATGGGCTGCCGGCCCTGCTCGGAGAGGTCGATAATCGAAAGTCGCCGGTGCCCGAGGGTGATGCCCTCGGCGGCATAAACCCCGCTTTGGTCCGGTCCGCGATGGGCAATGGTCCGGGCGCATTGCTCCCCCAGGGTCGGTTCGTTCCAGTTAAAACCGCAGATGCCGCACATGGTGCATGGAATCCTTTTAAAAAAACAGACCCTCGCCCTGGTTTGCCATAGTGTAGGTGGCATGAAATACCACCGAACCAAGGGGGGTCTTTTAAAAGTAATATAGCATGATCAGTCGTTTTTTCAACATATTTTCGGAAGGCCTGCTCCCGAAAATATGTTGGCAAAAAGAGATAAACTGATTATGATCGCTCTGCTGATTCTTTTTGAAATGCCCTCCCGAAAAACGCTGAGGAGATCGGTCATGCTCGAGTCGAAAAAATGGATGTCCCAATTGTATTCCGATTTAAAATCGGCCTTGGAAAAGGGAAAAGGAGACCCGTGGACCATTTATCAGGGCTTTGAAAAGGCCTGCCGTGATTTCTTCGCCGAAACCGCCAAAGTTCCCGCTGCCGTGGGAGAGGATTTCCTGAGGCAGGTGGCCCGGATCGGGGCGAAAATCGAGACCGGAGACCTCCCGGGGGCCGCAGCAGCGTATGAGGGCTTGAAGGAGAGGAAAAAGAACTGCCACCAACAGTATAAAGGATAAAAGATCATGCCGGGGAGAATGAGGCTCAAAGGAGTGGGCTTACCGCGTTTCGGATTGACCTTGATCGGCGTCGCCGTCATCTGTTTCCTGGCCCCGGTTTCCGGCCTGTACGGAATGGGCGCGAACCAGGGGGCTGCGCCTAAAGTCGGCAAAAAGAGCGGCCCCACGGCTCCGCAGCCGGCCAAACCGGCGGTCCCGGAATTTATTCAGATCGTCGTGCCTGTGGGGACTCCGATCCGGTCCCGTCTGAACCTAACCTTGAAATCCTCTTCCGCCAGGGCCGGGTCCATTTTTCACGCCACGCTGATCGAGCCGCTGGTGGCCGGCGGGCAGGTGATCGCCCCGTTGGGGATCCCGTTGGAGGGCTTTGTATCCAAAGTGAGTTCACCCGGACGGTTCCGGGGAGGCGGGTCGCTGGAACTGCATCTGCAACGGCTTATCCTGCCGGACCAGAAGTCGTATTTTTTTTCAACCGAGTCCTTCGTTAAATCGGGGCGAGAGACGTTGACCCGTAATATCGGTTTAATCGCCGCCGGGGGCATTATTGGAGCCGGCCTAGGGTCCATGCTCGGCCATACCGCCGGGGCCTTGATCGGGGTCGGAGTCGGAGGCGGGACGGGGACGGTCCTTTCCTGGGCCACCGGGACCACCGAACTGACCCTGCCCGCCGGTACGGAGCTGATTTTCAAGCTTTCCAGTCCCGTGGCCGTAACCATCAAGCCGATCCTCACGACCACCTCCGGCCCGAAATAAAACGACCCGCTTAAAATAATCAAAGATATTTGAATTTTATATTGATCCGAAGTAATTCTATTGGGAGCAATGGAGTGGTGGAGTATTGGAGTATTGCCTTAAGACCTTTTACTCCAGCACTCCATTACTCCAATACTCCGGCTTTTGTTAGAGACCAATTCGCAGATTAAGCCGTGTAAGAATCTAATATCCAGGCCTTTTTAAGCCACTAGATTGTATTTTTTCATCTTTTTCCAGAGGGAGACCCGGCTGAGCCCCAGCCGTTGAGCCGCCTCGATTTTTTTCCCCTTGGACTGCTCCAGGGCGATCAATATTCTTTCCAGCTCTCCCGTCCCTTTTTTGCTGCCGCCTTCATTCTTTTCTATATAAAACTTTTTCACCTTTTCGTGGGTCAGATAGCCGGGGAGGTGTTCGCTGCGAATCCAATTCTCTTTACAAACCACAAAGGCATATTCCAGTACGTTGATCAGTTCCCGGATATTTCCTGGCCAACTGTAATTCATCAAGAGATCCATGGCCTCGGGGCTGAGACCTTGAACCGTCTTCTGACTTCTCAGACGAATTTTCGTGATGATGGCCTCAGTCAACAGCGGGATATCGTCTTTCCGTTCCCGCAGGCTAGGGATGCGAATCGGGATGACGTTTAAGCGGTAAAAAAGGTCTTCCCGAAAGATCCCCCGTTCCACCAGGTCTTTCAAGTCCCGGTTGGTGGCCGAGATCAGGCGGACATCGATCTTGACGGGGTTTTGGCTCCCCACCCGTTCGATTTCTTTTTCCTGGACGACGCGCAGGATCTTTACCTGGACCGAGGGGGGGATGTCCCCGATTTCATCCAGGAAGAGGCTCCCGCCGCTGGCGGCGTCAAACCGCCCGATACGCAGGCGGTCCGCCCCGGTGAAGGCGCCCTTGACGTGGCCGAACAACTCGCTCTCCAGCAGGGATTCGTTCAAGGAGGCGCAATTCACCTTGATAAAGGGGCCTTTGTTTCTCAGGCTCAGGCGATGAATGGCCGAAGCCACCAATTCTTTACCCGTCCCGCTTTCCCCCAGAATGACGACCGGCGCTTCCGACTCGGCCGCGTTTTTTACCAGGTCAAAGACCGCTTCCATGGCCGGACTTTTCCCGATGATGCCATGGAAGCCGTGCTCATGGGTCAATTCTTTTTTCAGAAATTCTATTTCCTGGTCCTTTTTCATTAACTCCGATATATCCGTCAGCGATTCTACTCCGCCTATCGGCTGCCCGTTCTCGTCCTTCAACACCGTGGCATTTTTCAAGAGATAGACCGTATTGCCGTCCTTTTTTTTGATGGCGCACCGCCGCCGGGATACTTTTCCGAGCCTGAAAAGGTTACATTGCTTGACCCGGCCTTTGGCTGTTTGCAGCATACAGGTATCGCTCTCGAATACCGTACAAGGCTTCCCCACCACTTCTTCGTTTTGATACCCGGTAATTTCTTCAGCCGCCGGATTGATGAATACAATATTGCCCTCCGTGTCCACGATCAGCAGACCATCGGCCATGGTGTCTACAATCGATTCCCAGTACTGTGAAATGTCTTCGGGTTTCATAAGGTTATCCTCTGGCTTTTTTTCTACCCCCACTGAATCACCTTAACGCCTGTTAAGTTAAAATATGTTAATCATGTTAATGTTAATTCGCAAGCAAAAGATTAACTAAGTTGGTGTTTAAAAAATAAAAATATAATCATTACAATAAGTTAAAAAATATTCAGATCTGGCGAATGGGGGGCATGTATATTGCTACTATATTGACATGGCGCATTGAATTCTTATTTTTATCCAATCAATAAAAACTCGAGGTAAGGAGGAATAATGAAAAGTAAATACTGTCGTCTGCTGGTCTGGCCGTTATTGCTGGCGGCCGGGTTGTTTTACGGAACCGGTCCGGCCGGAGCGGCTGAAGAAGGGAAATCTCTTTGGGGGCCCAACTGCCTGAACTGCCATAATTATGATCCCAAGGCCAAGTTGATACTGGGGGATTTCCAATCCTATTCCCGGATGGCCAACTTGTTGACGGTAAAAGTGGGCCCGCGCCCGGTGGTGGTCAAGGTATCGAGCCAAACCAAATTGGAAAATGCCAAGACCTATGGCGATCTGACCGGGGATAACGCCTTGAAGATTGCCTTTGAGGAAAAGCCCGACGGCTTACACGCCCAAAAAGTGACGGTAAAGCCTCCGCTGAAGGTTCCGGCCAACCAGTTGTTGTCCACCAAGGACATGGAAAAATTGGTGGCCACCGGACCGGAAGCGGGAAAATTCGTGCTGCTTGACTCCCGCCCGGCCTATCGTTTTCAGGAAGAGCGCATCCCGGGCGCCCAGAACATGCCCTTGCCGGCTTTTGACAAGCTGACCAACCTGCTACCTCAGGATAAAGGCAAAATGGTCGTTTTCTACTGTCAGGGTTCCACCTGAGCCCTCAGTCCCATGGCCGCCCGGAGGGCGGAAAAATTAGGCTATACCAATATCAAAGTATATCATGACGGCATCCCGGCCTGGTCCGAAGCTGGAAACGTACTCTATACCGACGGGGCCTTTGTGGAACAGATGATGGGCTATCTGGTCCTTTTAGACCTGCGGGGGGTAGAGGCCGCCAAGAAGTCCCATATTCAGGGGGCCGTGGCCCTGGAGATGAAGAACCTGGAAAAAGAAAGAGGTCAGTTCCCTATCGACCGCAAGGCGCCGATTATCCTTTACACGGATAAATCCGATTGGAAGGAATTACAGGCGGCGGTGAAGATGATTTCCTCCTGGGGCTATAGCCGCATTCGGGTCCTGGAAGGGGGTTTTGAAGGTTGGCTGGCCAAAAACCGGCCTACCCAGAAGGGCGACGTCCGAACCACTATTTTTTACATCCCCCGGCCGCACCCCGGTGAAATTACGGGCGACGAGTTCATGAACATCGTCAAAACCCGCCCGGCCGACAAGCTTATTCTGGACGTGCGCAATAAAGAAGAGGCGGCCGAAGGGACCCTGGAAGGGGCGGTCCAAATTCCGTTGGATGCGCTCCAGGGTCGTCTCAATGAGCTGCCCAAGGACAAGGAGATTATCATTCATTGCCGTACCGGTCTGCGGGCCGAAATGGGCTATCATATCCTGAGAAATGCCGGAGGGTATAAGGCCCGGTTTTTGAACGACAAGATTACCATCAAGGGTAAAGATTTATTCTGTTGCTATAAATAACCCTTCAACCTGCAGTGAACCCTCCGAACCCCCGGGCGCTTATAGCGGCCCGGGGGTTTTTTGTCTTTCATGGATAATTGAGAATTAATAATTGAGAATTGATTATTAAAGTTTCTTTCCGCGCAAGATAATGCCGGCAGCGAAAAGCAACAATCAACAATCAATTATCAACTCTTAACTCCAAATTTCTAATGATGGCCCTCCCCATACAAAACAGGGATAATTTCTTCCAGCCCCAAAGCGATCAGATGTTCTTTTTCTGCCCGGCCCGTCGCCGGATCCCAGTGCAGGGCCTGATAATACCCGTTGGTCAAGGCCTCCATATCCAGTGTAATCCCCTTGGCCGGGCCTTTGGGCAGCGGCGGATCGCCATAAATCCGGGGATGGAGCCGAAAATCTTTTTTGGGATTCAAACCCTCCCGGAGATTGAAGGCCTGACGTAACTGGGCGATCCGTTCTCCGGTAGCCAGGTAATCATCGGGGAGCCGTTGCCACCCGGTGGCCGCGTTGATCCATTCGGTCAGGGGGAAATTCCCGCCGATTTGGGTCCCGAACAGGCAGACTCCGGCGCCGTCGATGAGCATTTTGAAAAAGCCGTTGACCGCCAGGGCTTCGCCCTTGTTGTCGGTCCGATACTTTTCTTTGTAGGTGGTCAGGGAAGGGATTTTTTTTGCCTTTTTGAATTTTTTTTCCAGGACCTGGAGGTCCAGGTAGGTGTAAGAAGAGACGGTGTGCCGGCCCGGGGCGGCTTCGCAGGCGTAGGCCGTTCCAAATCCGGGGTCGAATTTCGGATCGTGCATGGCGGGTTCCACGCCGCCGCAATGAACGGCAAAACGCTCGGAACCCCGGCCTATTTTTTCGGCGGCTCGTTTTACGCCGTCGGCCAGGGTGTCTCCCAGACCCTGGCGGGAAATAATCTTTTCGGTCAATTGCAGTATGGCCGGGGCGTTTCCCCAGCGCAGTTCCAACCCGTCGGTGTCGGCCGAAGTCAGGATGCCGTTTTCGAAGCATTCCAGGGCAAAGGCCACCGCCCCGCCGCAGGAGATGGAATCCATTCCGGCCCGATTCAACAGGTCATTGATTTTGAAGATGGTGAAAAGGTCGTCGTTGAGCAGCAGCCCTCCGAAAGCGCCGAGGGTTTCATACTCGATTTTATGCATTTCCGGGATGGGGTAGGGGCCTGCTTCGATTTTAAGGAGACCGCCGCAATGGAGGGGGCAGGAAAAACAACCGTATTTCTTGGTCTCGTATTTCAAGACGGCTTCGGCCCCGATCTTCTGGGAACGGGAAAGGGGGAAGTCGAGGTAGCCTACACCACCCCAATTTTTGATCGGGCTGTCCCCGCTCTCGGCGCTCATGGCGGTTATGGCGGTGGTCCCGAATTTGCTGAGCAGGAGGCGCCAGAGGTCGGCCGGCTGGCGGGGAAAAATTCGGCTATGGCGGGTGATCCGGCCCATCATGCCCATCAGGCCGTCCGTCAGGAAGCGTTGGAGTCCTTTTTTGCCGGCCAGCCGCTCCTGGAATTCTTTGGCCAAACGGTTGATTTGGCGGCGGTCGGCTACCCCCACCCGGCGGGTCCCGGCAGCCACAACGGCTTTCAGCCTTTTCGCGCCCATGACGGCGCCCAGGCCGCTCCGGGCGGCGATTCGGCCCCGGTCGGTTACGATGCCGGAGATGCGGCTCAGCTTTTCCCCGGCCGGACCGATACAGGCCACCTGGACTCGAGGTCCATACCGTTCCTTTAACCGGGTTTCGGTTTCCAGGGTGTCGGCACCCCAGAGATCGGAGGCCTCCCGCAGTTCGGCGGTCCGGTCATCCAGGTAAAGGTAAACCGGCCGTTCAGCGGCCCCGGAGAAAAAAAGGGCATCGAACCCGGAGCGTTTCAACCAGGGTGAAAAATAACCGCCGGCGTTGGCGTCGCCCCAGCCGCCGGACAGGGGTGATTTCCCGACTACCGTAAAGCGGCCTGAAAAGAGGGTGCCGGTATCGGTGAGCAGGCCGGTGGTAAATCCCAGGATGTTTTCCGGGCCCAGGGGATCGATCCCGGCCGGCAGCCGATCCCAAAGGATTTTGGCCCCCAGTCCGGCCCCGCTCAGGAATTTTTCATAGAGGGCATCATCTAAATCCTCAAAGGTGATTTTTCCGGAGGACAAATCCACCCAGAGGATTCGCCCCCAGTACCCCTTTCCATTCGGCAGGTTGTTTTCGGCCATAAGGTCTCCTCTTTGGTTGGGCAATCCCCGATCGGAGGTTTTGGCGGCTATCCGGTATGGGCCTTTTCAACCGGCAACCAGCAACAATTTTTGCTAAACCACCCTCTGGAATTTCCCCGGTATGGCCCCACACACGGGGCATTTTTCCGGGGCCCGGTTTTCACTGATATAGCCGCAGACCTGACAGACGTAGTAATCCAGCTCGCCGGGGGTCTGTTCATCGCCCAGCGCCTTTTCCAGCAGGGCCGTCAGGACCGGCCCCAATTCCTGGGTCTGGGAAAAGATCATCTGCACGGTTTTTTGTCCTTCTTCTTCGGCCTCCCGGATCAGGACGGGGTATTCCTCTTCATAGTCCCGTTGTTCCAGGGCCAGCGCGGATTCCAGGTTTTCCCGGGTGGCGCCGATCTTTCCCCGCAAAAGCAGCAGGCAACGGCGGGCCTGAACCGACTTGGAATCGGACAAAGCCCGGAAGAGGCGGGCCGACCGGGGGGCGGCTTCGTGATCGGCCTTTT
>JACRCK010000363.1 GCA_016219065.1 Deltaproteobacteria bacterium | reverse complement strand
CTGGGGCAATAACTATCGAGGTCAGTTGGGAAACGGTACAACCATTGCGAGTTCAACACCCGTAAATGTGATCGGGCTTCCGACCAATATTTCCAAAATCGACGCCGGAATAAATCATACTTGTGCTTTCACGAGCACCGGAAGCTTGAAATGCTGGGGGAGAAATGAGGATGGTGAATTGGGGGATGGAACGACCATTAATCGTTTGTTTCCGGTTGATGTTCAAGGCTTGACCAGCGGGGTGTTATCGGTGTCGGCGGGTGGCAGTTATGATCTTATGCCATATGCCCACACCTGCAGTATCCTGAGCGGTGGAAGGGTTAAATGCTGGGGTCACAACGGATCGGGACAGTTGGGTGTGGAATGGAATTATGCGGTCACCTCACCAGTTGAGGTACAGGGTTTGGGGGGATCCGCCATGGCCGTAGAGGCTGGTTGGGATTCCACCTGTGCCCTGACCGTCGGCGGCGGCCTAAAATGCTGGGGAAGCAATCGTCATGGAAGATTGGGGGACGGGACGACAAATTCCCGAACCTACCCCGGTTGGGTTTCCGGAATGACTTCAGGCATTACTTCGATCACCTCCGGGGATTCTCTATGGGATGACGGATTCTCCTGCGCGATGAATACCGGTGGCGGACTGAAATGCTGGGGGAGTAACAATAATTATGAATTGGGAGACGGTACCAATGTGGACAAACTGTCTCCGGTCACCGTTTCCGGTTTGTCCAGCGGAGTCAGATCGGCTTCTGCAGGCGGCGAGCACGCCTGCGTCGTCACTTCAAACGGCGGGGTGAAGTGCTGGGGCAGGAACTCTTCCGGTCAATTGGGGGACGGAACCAACACGAACAGGTCCATACCGGTGAATGTCGTCGGATTGACCAGCGGGATCAGCGGGATATCTACCGGTAATGATTTCACCTGTGTTTTGACCAGTGCCGGTGGCGTGAAATGTTGGGGATATAACAGTAACGGTCAACTTGGCGATGGAACCACTACTAATCGTTGGACCCCGGTAGATGTCCTCGGGTTGACCAGCGGAGTGATCGCCATCTCCGCCGGAGAAACGCATACCTGCGCCGTTACCAACGGCGGCATTGTAAAATGCTGGGGAGATTCCGATCAGGGGAAACTGGGTAATGGTTCCATTGACTACCGTACAGCCCCTCAAGATGTTACCACCTGCCCGGGTGGGTAAAACAAATATTCAAGAATCAATTGTCGATTCTTAATTCTTAATGAAAAAGATAGGGGCCAGGAGGATTACTCCGGGCCCCTTTTGGGGAGAGAGAAGAGGAAGTTCAGTTCTATATTACAACCGGGCTCCGCCGGGACCGGGACCGAAACCTCTGCCGCTACCGGGGCCGGGGCCAAATCCGCCGCCGCAGGGACCGGCGCCCATGCCGCCGCGGCCGCCCATCATCCGGCCTTTACCCCAGCCGTGGCCGCCGAAACCCATGCCGGGTCCGGAGGTGGCCAGTTCCGCAGCCTGCTCGGGGGTCAGGAACTTGCGGGCTTCTATCTTTGAATCGGTCATAGTGGCCTGCAGCTTGTCCCGCAGGGCGTTCAATTCTTTCTGCTTGGCCGCGATCTTGTCCTTGTCCGGGTTGGGGTTGGTCCAGAGAGTACGCAGTTCCAACCGCTTGGTCTGCATTTCGTTGCGCAGGGTGACGGTGTCCTTCCAGGTCTTTTCGCGCAATTCGTTCATCTTGGTTTTCTGCTCGGCGGTCAAATTGAGCCGGTCATAAGCGCCTCCGCCCGGGCAATCCGCATTATAGCCCCAGCCCCGGCCGAATCCGGGACCGGCGGCCACCGCCAGACCCGACATGGCCACCAGAGCCGCTCCTACCATCCAAACTTTGGCCTTTTTAATTTTACCTAACATGTTTTTATCCTCCTTTTATTAGATTTTTTTTTCGTCAGGTTTTGCTCTGGTATATATCAAGGATCGTGCCAAAGCCTTATTTGTTTATTAACCATTTATAATTATTAATAATTCCATATTTAAAGACCTGCCGGTGCTCGACACGGTTTCGACAATTTCGTCGAACCGGACAAGTCCACTCAGTTGAACAAGCGGCTCCATTCGGCACAGGAAACTATTTATTTATAAAAATCAATCGATTATAATAAGGAAACTATTGTCGAAGCAGATCGACAATTAGAACGAAGGGTTGAAAGGCCTAGAGGATAAGGCCCAAGTTGAGACCGACTCGGTCTTGAGACCGGGTGAACTATTTTCGAATGTAGGTTGGTTAGAACAACGCGAAACCCAACGCAAAGCTCACAGCTCCATTGTTGGGTTTCGTTTCACTCTACCCAACCTACTCTGGTCACTGTGGTGGCGGTTGGGGACAATTCCCAACCCTACAATAAACATGGTTTATTAGGCTTCTCCGCCGAACGCTGAACGCCCAACGCCGAACGGCATTTTCGTATTTAAGTAATTTTATCCTTATGACCAAGACCTCAGCCATTATTCAAATCATCATCATTCTGTTCCTGGTGGGCCTCAGCACGGTTTATTTCTTCAAGGGGAATTTCGAGGTCGGCCTGGCGGTGCTGCCGCTGCTCATGGTCTATTATGTATTCGTTACGGCCCGCCGGAAACGGGCCGAATCCCGGGATAAGGCAGACGATCTGAAATAGAAAGGATCGTATCAATTTGGTGCAACGGGCACCGAAAGGCATATTCACCGCCGAGACGCAGAGAACGCAGAGAATTAATATTTGTCCATTGGCGGGAGGTGCCGCCAATGGAAAACCACTCATCGCTTCGCGAACCTTAATCCGCCGTAGGCGGCTGGTCCTGCACGGCGCGGGATTTCCTAAAATCGGTATCTCCCGATTTTAGGAAAAAAATCCTCTGCGTCCTCCGCGCCTCCGCGGTGAAAAGGATTTCGAATGGCTAAATAGAAGGGTACTTCAAATGAAAGAATCCACCACCCAACCGGGCTGCAGCTTTCCCCTCGGCGCCACCGTAAGGCCGGGCGGGGTGAACTTCAGCGTCTATTCCAAAAACGCCACCGCCGTGGAACTGCTCCTGTTTGACCGCGTGGGTGATGCCCGCGCTTCCCGGGTCATTCCTTTAGATCTGGGGGCGCACCGCACTTACTTCTACTGGCATGTGTTCGTTCCCGATCTCCGGCCCGGCCAGATTTACGGTTACCGGGTTTCCGGCCCTTATGAACCGGAGAGGGGCCTGTGCTTCGATGCCCAGAAGGTCCTGTTGGATCCCTATGGCAAGGCCCTGGCCGTACCACCCGGGTACAGCCGCTTGGCGGCCAGCCTGGCCGGCGACAATACGGCTGTGGCCATGAAAAGCGTAGTGGCCGATCTGAATCTTTATGACTGGCAGGGGGACCGACCGCTCCGACGCCCTTTCTCCAACACGATTATTTATGAACTGCACGTCCGCGGGTTCACCCGCCATCCCAGTTCCGGGCTGGCCGAGGAAAAGCGGGGCACCTATGCGGGCCTGATCGAAAAAATCCCCTATCTGCAGGACCTGGGCATCACCGCCGTGGAGCTGCTCCCGATCTTCCAGTTTGACGAACAGGACGCTCCCCCCGATTTCAGAAACTACTGGGGCTACAGCCCGGTGAGTTTTTTTGCTCCGCACGGGGCTTATGGTTCCTGCCGGGAGCCCTTGGAAATCCTGGACGAATTTAGGGATATGGTCAAAGCCCTGCACCGGGCCGGGATCGAGGTCATCCTGGACGTCGTGTACAATCATACGACGGAGGGGCATGAGTACGGCCCGACCCTCTGTTACCGGGGTTTCGAAAATCGGGCTTATTATATTTTTGAGGAAGGAACCGGGCGCTATGCCGATTACTCGGGCTGCGGCAATACCCTGAATGCGGGCAATTCCATCGTCCGCCGGATGATCATCGACAGCCTGCACCATTGGGTCAACGAGATGCACGTGGACGGCTTCCGTTTCGACCTGGCCTCCATCCTCACCCGGGATGATAACGGCCGGCCCCTGGCCAATCCCCCAGTGCTCTGGGACATCGAGTCCGATCCGGCGCTGGCCGGCACCAAGCTGATCGCCGAGGCCTGGGATGCGGCCGGGCTCTACCAGGTGGGCGGCTTCGTGGGGGAGAGTTGGAAAGAATGGAACGGGAAGTTCCGGGACGACGTGCGGAGCTTCATGAGAGGGGACCGGGGGGTGGTCTCACGGGTGGCTTCCCGGCTGTTGGGCAGCCCGGACCTCTACGGCCATCAGGAACGGGAAGCGGAGCAGAGCATCAATTTCATTACCTGCCACGATGGTTTCACCCTGAATGACCTGGTCTCGTACAACACCAAACACAACGAAGCCAACGGCGAAAAAAATCAGGACGGGACGAACGACAATCTCAGTTGGAACTGCGGCCTAGAAGGCCCCACGCCGGACCCGGCCGTGGAAAAACTGCGTCTCCGCCAGATCAAAAATTTTTTTACGGCCACCCTCCTGGCCCTGGGCGCCCCCATGTTGCTCATGGGCGACGAGGTCCGCCGGACCCAGGGGGGGAACAACAACGCTTATTGCCAGGACAATGAAATAAGCTGGTTTGACTGGCGGCTTTTGGAAAAAGAGGCCGCACTGCACCGGTTCGTGAAGGGGCTGATTGCGGCCCGGCTCCGCTGGGAAGACGCCTCGGCCAGCGGCCACGAAATCACCCTGAACGAATTGCTGCGGCAGGCCCGGATCCAGTGGCACGGCGTCAAACTCAGCCAACCCGACTGGGGACCGGATTCCCACAGCCTGGCCCTGACCGCCTGGAGCCGCCGGGGCCGTCTGTTGACCCACATCATGATCAACGCCTATTGGGAAGCGCTGACCTTTGAACTGCCGCCCGTGCAGAACCTGCAGGGGAAAACCTGGCACCGGTGGATCGACACGGCCCTGGATGCGCCCGAAGATATCTGCAGTTGGGGACACACCGCACCCGTGACCGGTTCGACCTGCCTGGTTCAGCCGAGATCCATCGTGGTGCTCATGGAGCGCATCCGCGAGTAGGGGCGGTTCGCTGTAGGGGCGGTTCGCGAACCGCCCCTACAACTTCAATCGTTCCTCCAACCTCCGGATTTCCACCTCCAGGTCCCTTTGCTCCCGGGGCGAGAGGTTTCCCTCGGCCAGCCGCTTTTTCAGGGCCAGCAGCAGCATCGCTTCCCGGTGATCGCTACACGAAACCGGCATGGGCTTCAAGACTTTCCGCCAGCGGAAATCACCGGCCCTTATTCCTTCAGATGCCTTTTGACCGTTGCTTTCAGCTCGGTCAAATCCGAGGATTTGACTACGTAGTCATCGGAGGCCCAGACCGAAAAATCCTGTTTGAATTCACTGTAGGCCGAACAGAGAATCACCGGAATCTGGGGCTGTCGCTCCTTGATGATCCGCAGGGTGTCGATGCCGTTCATCTCGGGCATGCGGATGTCCATGATGATGAGATCGGGCAGGCGGTCCGGGTCGTCCAGTTTTTCCAGCACCTCCCGGCCGTTACCGGCCAGGATGACCTCGTACCCCTCTTCCTCGAATTCCTCCTGGTACAACCGCTGCAAAGCCTCTTCGTCATCGGCGATTAAGATTCTTTTCATGATTCTCCTCCCCGTTTATTCGCACTCCCCGGAACTTTTTCTGGGCTTCCTGGATCAAGGGCAGCTTAATGAAGAAAGAAACCCCTTCCCCCGGTCGGTTATCGATATCCACTTCCCCGTAGTGCCTAGTGATAATTTTATGAACAATGGACAAGCCCAGCCCTGAGCCGCTGGCCTTGGTGGTAAAAAAGGGATTAAAAATATTATGGAGCAACTCCGGAGGGATCCCGCCCCCGGTATCGCGGATTTCGCAGACCACCCAGGGCTGGTCCGGGTCCGGGTGGGGCGCCGTGCGGATGGTCAACACCCCCCCTTGCGGCATGGCCTGGAGGGCGTTCAACAGCAGGTTGTAAAAGACATGGCGAATCTGCCTTTCGTCGCAATAGACCTTGGGGATTGGGGACAATTCTTTCTGAACGGTAACCCGGCTGGCCTCCAGTTCTCTGCGGATCAAATCCAAAGCGCCTTCGACGATCTGATTCAAATCCGCTTCCTGGAAGCGGCCCCGGGTATCCTGGGAAAAATCTAGGATCTCGTTCAGGGTCTTCTCCAGACGCTCCACTTCGTTGATGATGACCTGAAAATAGGTCTGGACCTGACTGTCGCCCTGGAACTTACGGTTGAGCCGGCGGACAAAGCCCCCGATGGACACCAGCGGGTTGCGGATTTCGTGGGCCATTCCGGCCGCCATTTCCCCCAGGGCCGTCAATTTTTCCGATTCCAGCAATTGTTCCCGGGCCGACTTCAATTCCCGGTTGGTCTTTTCGATAAAGTCATAGAGGCGGGCATTCTCGATGGCCAGCCCGGCCTGATGGCCCAGCATGGACAGGATGCGCATATCCTCCTGGGTGATCGCGTGGTCATCGGCGCGGTGATCTACGGCGATCACTCCAATGGCCTTGTCTTTGGAATAAATGGGGATGGTGGCGAAAGAATTGATCCCCAGCCGTTCCACCAGGGCTTTATTCGTCCGGGGATCTTCCCGGGCATTAGCCACCAGAAAGCTCCGGCCTTCCAGCACCGTATCCACCAGGATCCCCTGCCCTTGCTGTAAAGAAATTTTCAACCCGCGGAGCGCCTTATCCAGGGCCTTGTTTTCCGGCGTGACCCTTTCCGCCCGGGATAGCAGCAGTTGACTCAAATCGAGTTCGGATAGGCCCCGACCTTTCTCCTCGGCTCCCCCGGAGGAGGCCTGGGACGAACCTTTTACGGCGTCGAGGGTCTTGGACTCCTCGTTGACCAGCAGCAGAACCGCCCGGTTAAAGCCCAAGCCCTGTTTCAGGGTGATCGATTCCAGGATGATGCCCAGCAGTTCATCATAGGAGGCCCGGGTCATCAGGGCGCTGTTGATCTGGTACAGGATCGAAAGGCTTTTCACCATCTGCTCATTGGTTCGCGCCAGGGTTTCGATCTGTTGAAAAGTCAGGGCGTTCTCCAGCGAGCTGGCGATAATATTGCCGATAGTGGACAGGATCGCCAGATCGTCCTGGTTGAAACCGACTTCCAGGTCTATTTCCGGTGCGGCCACCCGGCCGTAAACGCACAGTCGTCCCTGATAAGGCCCTTTGAACATCAAAGGGGCGCACATGAACGATCCGCCGGCCGCGGGAGAGATCTCCCCGGTGGCCGTCTTCCGTGCGCTGGTATCGGGGGCCGGGGAGGATTCCGGCGGCGCAATGTACGCCCCCTTATTCCCCAGGACCTCTTGCCGCAGGGTCCCCCGGACAGCCGGGGGGACCAGGCCGAAATCGGCTTCGACCTTGAGGCGCCCGTCGGAGACGTCCACGATGGTCAGGGCGGCGCCCCTGGCGTTGATGACCTGGGCGGTGATGGACACGGTTTTCTGGATCAATTCGTCCAGTTCCAGGGTGGCGCCGATCACCTTGCCCACCTCGTAGAGGACGCTTAATTCGGCAATGCGTTTTTTAGCCTCGGTATAGATCCGGGAATTCCGGATGACCCCGGCCAGCTCCCGCCCGGCTATCTCCAACAGGGCTTCTTCCCCGGCGTCAAATTCCCGGGACTTCAGGGACAGGAGGCACAAAACCCCGTAGAGATAGTTGTCGTCTTCCACGGGCCAGGCCGACAGGGCGGTAAAGCCCCGGAAAACAGGGATTTTCAACAGGCCCTTGTGCTCCTTACGGTTCAACCGGGCGATAAAGAGCGGCCGACGGTCCTTGACGCAATCCACCAGCAAGGGCCGGGCCAGGGGGGACGGCCCGACCTCCGGAGCGCTCTCCCGGGGGCTGACACATTTCAGCTCCAGGGTTTCCTTGTTGGGCGACAGGATGAACAGGACCCCGCGGTCCACTCCTTCCCGCAGGCTGAGGATATCCAGAATTCCCTGCAGGCGCCCTTCAAAATCGATATTGGAATTGGCGACCTGGATGATCTTCTTGATCAGATGAAGCGGAGTTTCCAACGGTTTAACGGTTCCTCTTCCCGGCGGCCGCCTTCTGGTAGAGACCGCTGTACTCCACCGCCGACCGGGCCCAAGAAAAATCCTGGGTCAATGCCCTTTGGATCAGACGGGTCCAACGCGGTTTATCCCGATAGACCGCCAGGGCCCGCTGGACGGTCTGCAGCAGTTTATCGGCTTCGTAATCCTTGAATTTAAAACCCGTTCCCTGATCGGTCTGAGGGTTATAATCCTCCACGGTGTCGTCCAGTCCCCCCACTCCCCGGACGATGGGGATCGTCCCGTACTTCAGCGCGTACATCTGATCCAGTCCGCAAGGTTCGTAACGGGAGGGCATCAGCAGCATATCCGCCCCGCCCTGAATCTGGTGGGCCAGGGCATCCTGATAGGTCATTTCCAGACCGATCTGGCCGGGATATTTTTTAGCCAGGTCCAGGGCCCAGCTCTGGTACTGGTCCACGCCCTGTCCCATGACGATCACTTCTATTTCCAGATCCATTAATTTAGGAAAAACCTGACGGATCAGGTCCAGACCCTTGCGGTCCAGCAGCCGGGAGATGACGGCGATGATCGGACCTTCGGCCTTGCGCTTCAGTTGGAAGCGTTCCTGCAGGTGGGCCTTGCAGAGCTTCTTGTTTTCCAGGCTGGCACCGGAAAAAGGGGCCGACAGGTGGGGATCCTTTTCCGGGTTCCAGATTTCATAATCCACCCCGTTCAGGACGGCGTAAAGGTCTGTGGATCGGCCCTGGAGCACCCCTTCGAGTCCGAAGCCGTTTTCCGGGGTCAAGATTTCCTTCCGGTAGGTGGGGCTGACGGTATTGAGGATATCCGCGAAGATGATCCCCCCCTTCATCAGATTTATTTTCCCGAAAAATTCCAGCCCCTGGGGGGTGAACAGTTCCCAGCCCAGGCCGGTCAGGTGCAGGTCGTAATGCCAGAAAAGTCCCTGATATCCCAGGTTATGGATCGTGAACAGACTGGCCGTACCTTGAAATTCCGGCTGAGCGGCATAAAGGGTTTTCAGATAGACCGGGATCAACCCGGTCTGCCAGTCATGGCAGTGGATTACATCCGGGCTCCATTTCAGGGCCGCGCACAACTCCAGGGCCGCCCGGGAGAAGAAAGTGAACCGTTCCGCGTTGTCCTGGTAATCACCGTATTCGTTGCCGTACAGCCCCTCCCGGTCGTAGAGATCATCCCGGCCGATCAGATAAACCGGGACCGGTTCCCGGAGGCTGGCTTGAAAGATCCGGGCCGGTTTTTTCATCCAGGAGATCGGGACCTCCAGATTCAGATCCAGCGCCTTCAAGGCCGGTTTCAGGGGCTGGGGCAGCCGGTACTTGGGGGTGACCACGACCACTTCATGTCCCAGCCGCGAGATATAGAGGGGTAAGGCCTGGGATACCTCGGCCAGCCCCCCGGCCCTGGAAAAAGGAGCGACTTCGGAAGTGACGAAGAGAACCTTCATGATCCCTCCGCTAAGGAAACGTCCCTTAAGAATTTGGCGGCATCTTCCGGGGGAGTGGGGTTGATATAAAAACCAGAGCCCCATTCAAATCCGGCGATCCGGGTCAGTTTGGGGACCACCTCGAAATGCCAGTGATAATACTCCTGGTGGTTCTCTTTCACCGGAGACGTGTGGAGCATGAAATTATAGGGGCGCTTGTTCAAGGCCTTGTCCAGGCGGCGCAGGGTTTCGGAAAAGATTTCGGCCAGGGCCCGGAACTGGTATTCCGTAATCTGCGTATAATCGGCGTTATGACTCTTGGGGATGATCCAGACTTCGAAAGGGGAGCGGGGGGCAAAGGGGGCACAGACCAGAAAATCCTCGTTTTCGGAAATCACCCGGTTTTTTTGTTCCATTTCCTGGCGCAGGATATCGCAGTACACGCAGCGGTCCTTGTAACTGAAATATTTTTTGGACCCGTTCAATTCCTCCGAGGCGATTTCCGGAACGACCGGCAGGGCGATCAATTGCGAATGGCTATGCTCCAGGGAGGCCCCCGCCGAGCGGCCCTGGTTTTTGAAAATGAGGATATAACGGAACCGGGGGTCCTTGGACAGGTCCACGATCCGGTCCCGGTAGGCCCGGAGTACATCCACGAAACGGTCCAGGGGCATGTTGGACAGGGTTTCGGCATGATCCGGCGTCTCGATGATGACTTCGTGGGCCCCGATGCCGTTCATTTTGTCGTACAGCCCTTCCCCCACCTTGCCCAGCCCGCCCTCGATGACCAGGGCCGGAAATTTGTTGGCCACCACCCTCAGGGTCCAGCCGGAGGTGTTGGGGCCGGTACCCGTAGGCCGGTAGGCGATAATCTCCGGCGGGGTGGTTTTTTCATTACCGGAATCGAAAGGACAAAACCCCCCCTTGGCCGTCTCTTCTTCCGGGGCAAAATCGAAGGGTCGCTTGGCCCTTTCCGTAGAAATAATGACCCAGCGCCCTACAATAGGGTCCTTCCGCAATTCGGGCATAGCTTCCTGTCCTCCTCAGACTATTCATATTGGAGTATTGGGGGTAAAACCATTACTCCATTACTCCGATACCCCATTACCCCGGCACTTCGTTTTAGAATTTAAATTTTACCATTATTGCCCATCTTTGTATAGGTCAAACCCTTTCTTTCCTCTTGACAGGGTTCGCTCTCCCCTTTAAAAAAGAAAGGATGCTCGGTAATTTTAAGACCCCTTACAGCTCGAAGCTCCTGATCCTGTTTTTGGGGGGATGCCTATTGCTGTCGTTTTCCTGCCGTTCCCATGTTCCGACCGCCCGGGTTCAATACCCCCCTCCGCCCCCACCCCGGGAAGAACGGGCCCCGATCGTGGAGGCGCCTCCGGCCGGACCGGTCGAGGAAATTCCGCCGCTGGAGCCCCGGCTGCCGGCCAGACTCAAAAAACCTTCCCTGTTGCCCCCCCCGCCGATCGCCTCGGCCGAGGACTGGCTGATCGTGGTAAAAAAAGGTAAGCGCAAGCTGCATCTCTACCGGGATTGCCAGCTTTTTAAAACCTTCCCGGTCGATCTGGGTGAAAACCCCCAGGGTCCGAAACTGTATCAGGGGGACAATCGCACCCCGGAAGGATTGTACCGCATCGTTGAAAAAAAGGACCGGGGAAAAACCAAATACCACCTGGCCCTGCTGCTGGATTATCCCAACCTCCGGGATCGGTCCCGTTATGATTCGGCTTTGAAAACTGGTAGCCCAATTATTGGAATTTATGATTCTGGTGGAGCAAGAATTCAAGAAGGAATT
>JACRCK010000359.1 GCA_016219065.1 Deltaproteobacteria bacterium | reverse complement strand
TCGATGAAGGCCTGCTGGACCGGGTCCAGGGAACCGTCAGGCCGGGTCAACCCCTCGATGGTCAGCACCGACCGGCCTTGAACCTTCAGGGCCGGCAGGATACAGGAATTCACGGGCGCACCGTCCAACAGGACCGTGCAGGCCCCGCATTCCCCTTCCCGGCAGCCGATCTTGGTGCCCTTCAGACCCAGGACGTCCCGGAGCAGATCCACCAGCAGGATATCGGGGGCTAAGCTTACGTTCACGGCCCGGCCGTTCAATTGAAAAGCGAGAGCGATGTTGGTCATGGCTGCCTCTTGGGATTCCTCACATACCCGTTACTCCTCCCGTCAAGGGAGGGAACCCGTTTTGGTTATTGGAATTTCGGTCATTTGAATTTGTTTCGAATTTCGAATTTCGGGTTTCGAATTTTAGCCCTGCGCAGGTTTAAGTAGTGCGGCTAGGCTTCGAGTGAAAATCCCGTCCTCTCCACGGCCTTTTGCAGAGCGCGGCGCACCAACACCTGGATCATCTCCTGCCGGTAATCGCAGGAACCCCGCAGCAGGCTGTCCCGGGGGCTGCACTCCGCGACGGCCGCCGCGGCCGCCTCCCGGATGACCTCCCGGCTCAGGGCAGCGCCTCTCAGCTGGGCTTCGACCGGCAGGGCCCGGTAAGGAGTGGGGGCTACCGGTCCCAGGGCGATGGCCGTCTCCCGGAAAATTTTCCTTCCCGGATCCACCGTTACCACCGCCGCCGCCACCAGCATGGGCAGGGTCAGGGCTTTGCGTTTGCTCAAACGGAAATAGCTGCCTCCCTGGTAAGCCTGAAGTCCCGGAAAACGAATTTCCGTTAAAATTTCCCGGTCATTGTTCAGCACGGTTTTCCCCAGGTCGAGGAAAAAATCGGTCAGCGGGACCGTCCGCTCCCCGGTCCTGGAGGCCAGGACGACCGAAGCCCCCAGGGCCAGCAGCGGGAGGCTGGTGTCGGCGGCCGGTCGGGCGCTGATCAGGTTGCCGGCCACGGTGGCCACGTTCCGGATCTGGGGGGAGCCCACGGCGTCGGCGCCCTCGGCCAGGAGGCCGGCCCTTTCCCGGATCAAGGGGGAAGCGGCGGCCTGGGCGTGGGTGACCAGGGCACCCAGTCGAATTTCCTCCCCCACCTGGGTGATCCGGTTCAATCCCGGGAGACGGCTGATGTCCACCAGGACCTCCGCCTCGCTATCCCGCCGGCGCAGTTCGGGGATGACATCCGTCCCCCCGGCCAGGACCCGGGCCTTTCCCGGAAAGCGTTCCAGGAGCTCCAGGGCTTCCGGCAGAGACGCCGGCAGGTGGTAGGCCGTTACCGGGATATCGTTGGACCAGTGCAGTGCTCTAAAGGCTGTGGCCATAGGATCCTCTTCGCGTAATCGGTCCTTTGAATTGGTTTCGAATTTCGAGTCTCGAATTTATGCCCATAGGTTTTAAATATTTTTTACTCTGGGTTTCCTAAGCCGGATCCCGGGGGCTTCCGTTCGGTCGCTCCCGCCGGAGGCTTCGGCAATGATCTCCCGCATCCGGCGGTTGTGCCGGCGCATGGCCTGCTCGGCCTGCCGGGGGTCCTTCTTACGGAAGGCCTCCACCACTTGTTGATGATCGGCAACCAGGTCGGGAAGAATAGGGGTGACGTCGCAGACCAAAGGACGGGACCGTCTTTTAATGATGTCCAACTGCTCTTTGAGCAGCCAGTTGCCGCAGGAATCGTAAATAAGCTGGTGAAACTTGAAATCGGAAACGGAATAAGCGAGCAGGTCTTTTTCCCGGATGATCGCCGCCTGTTCCGCCAGGACTCGTTTCATCCGGCTGACGGTTTCCTGGTCTATCCTTTCGGCAGCCAGGGCGGCGGCCAGCCCTTCCAGGACCTCGCGGACCTGGTACAGGTCCCGGGCCATCTCCAGGGTCATGACCGCCATGCGGATCCCCTGATTGGGGACATGGGTGACCAACCCCTCTTTTTCCAGTTGCTTCATGGCCTGTTGAACAGGGGTCCGGCTGACCCCCAGCTCTTTGGACAACTGTTCCAGGTTGATCCATTTCCCCGAGGAAAAACGGTGGGAGGCGATCATGTCCCTCAAGGAGCGATAGGCCTGTTCCTTCAGGGTCAGCCGCTTGAGTCTGGAATCGGGCATAGACGGGATTCTCCAAGGATCAGCCTGCCCCGAAGTCCGAAATAAGTCAACAAAAATTTAATTTTTAGTAAAATTTTAATTAGATTCCCATTTGCTATTTTTCTCCGGTCATGGTAAAGCCCTCCTTGAATATAAATTCGAAATCAGAAACAATCCTAAGCGAACATTTTAATTCCGGGTAACGGCGATGATCTATGTAAACGGAAGTAATGGCGTATTAAAGAGTTGCTTCATAGACCAATACTCCATCGCTCCAGTACTCCAACACTCCGGAATAAATTAAGCTATGAAGGTTAACAGGTAACCCATGAACCCCTCGCTTTTGTTCTATCTTGCTCCAGCCGCCGTCATCATCATCTTGTCGGCCTTCGCCCTGATATTCCTGCTGCCGCGTCTGCTCAAAAATCTGCGCGGCCGGGGCGGCGGCTGGACCCGGCTGGCCGAAAGGTTCCCGGCGGCCTCCCCCCCCGAAGGGCCCATGCTCCGGAAACAAACCATCCAGGTCGGTGCGGTGGTTTATAAAAACTGCGCCACCCTGGTCGTTTCGGCGCAGGGGTTTTACCTGGCGGCCAAGCTGCCCTTCTTTTCCCGTCTGGTCCCGCTGCTCATCCCCTGGGAGAACATCCGGAGTCTGCGGGAGGGAAGCCTCTACTGGAAGAAAACCGTCATCCTGTCTATCGGCCAACCGGAAATCGGAACCGTCACGCTTTTTCAGGATCTTTACACTAAAATCGAGCCTTTCCTCCATCCTTCATTAACAATTATTAATTAACAATTAATTATTATTTATTAATTATTGTCTATAATGCTTTACTCAATCTATCTTCAGCACCTTCGCCCCCCGGATCTTCCGCTCCTTCAACTCGACCAGGGCCGTATTGACCCAGTTTGCGGATAGTCGCCCGCCTTTTCAAAAGTATTATAATTTGATATAGGATTATTATATAGTAAACACCCCTGCTTCAGGGCGAACACCCGCGAAGCATGAAAAAGCTACCGGGGTAAGACCCTAGGTTAAGACCGAGTCGGTCTGAGCCCGGGCGAGCTTCAAGGTTTAAGGCCAATAATCAATAATCAATTCTTCATGGTTAATTCTTAACGGACGGGATGTTTTTTAACCAGTAACCAGCAACCAGCAACAGGTTTTTTTTCGTACTAATATTCCTCGAAGAATAAGGAGCCCTCCATGAGCCACTGGAAACATCGGCCGGAAGCGGCCTGGAAAGATTTTCATTTCAATCAGCCCTACGAAAAGGGCCTGACGCGTCTTCGGGAGGAAGTGCTGGCTAAAACCGATTTCGACCCGGCCGTGCTCTGGCAGTGGGGCACCATGCAAGGCATGGCGGTGATCCGAATTTTGAAGGATTGTGAAAAGCGCTGGGGAAAGGAAGGCCAGCAGGTGGTGGCCGAGGCCCTCAAGCAGACCGGGCTCGACATCGGGCGGCAGGTCCTGAAGAACGTCACCCGGCCTGAGACCATGTCCGAGGCCGAGTTCATCAGTTTTTTTGCCACGGTCGTCAACCGCATCGTCTACGCCTCGCTGGAGGCCCCGCAGATCGACTCCCCGGATCAGGTCAGCTTCGACATCCTCTGGTGCCCCCACCAGGAAAATTACCGGGCCTTCGACTGCCGGGTCCAGCGCTACCTGGTCCAAGGTATGCTGGAAGCCTTGGAGGAAACCGGAATGACCGAGGGCTTTCAACTCCGCTTCGATTGCACCATCCCGGCCGGGGCGCAGACCTGTCATTTCACGATCTGGCAGGGAAGCGAGGAAGAAAAAAAGGCCTGGGATGAATACACCCGCCAACTGGAAGAAAAGGCCCTGTCCGGGAACCGGGCAGAAAATACTTAAAATCCTGAGTTTAAATTCGAAATCCGAAATCCGAAACAAATCCAAATGATCAAAAATTCCAATAACCGAAACAAACCCCTTTTTCGGGATGGGTGTAGGTTGGGTAGAGGTGAAACGAAACCCAACAAATGGCGCGGCGGATGGTTCGTTGGGTTTCGCTCTGCTCTACCCAACCTACGTTCTTCTCTGTTTCGATCATTTAAATTTCGGTTATTCGAATTTGTTTCGAATTTCGGATTTCGTGCTTCGAATTTGACGGCCCGGGAATTCCGTTTATACGCTAAAACTCCGAACCCAGAGGGGGAATCGAAATGAAGCTCCAAGACTCCCGACCTGATGTCCTCATCATCGGCGCCGGATTGGCCGGGATGATGGCCGCCTGGGCCGCCCAGCGGGAAGGGGCCCGGGTGCTCCTATTGGACCGCAGTTCGCTGGGGATGGGCACCAATTCGGCCTTGTCCAACGCGGTGCTGGCCGCCCCCACCGCTTCCTATTCGCCGGAACAGTATGTGCAGGACACCCTGGAGATCGGCCGCGGGATCAATCGGAAGTCCTGGGTGACCCGCGTGGCCCTGGAGGCCCCCGGGGCGATCGAACGGCTGCTCTCCTTCGGATTGGAGGCCCGGGTGTCCCGGGACACTTATGCCGTCCAGTCCCCGGCCCCGGAGGCCATCCCCGGAGTCAACCTGGTGCGGAAGGTCGCCGACCAGCTCAGGCCTGCGGAGCGGTTGTCGATCGATACCGGCTTTTATGTCACCGACATCCTGATCGCCGAGGGCCGGGCCGTCGGCGTGCAAGGGCTGGATGGCGCCGGAAGGGTGGCCCGTCTTTTCGCCCGGGCCGTCATCCTGGCCGCCGGGGGCGGGGGGGCGGTTTACCTCCGCAACGACAACCAGAAAAGCACGCTGGGTCAGGGCTACGCCCTGGCCGCCCGGGCCGGCCTGGTCCTCCGGGACATGGAATTCGTACAGTTTTTTCCCCTGGTTTTAGCCGAACCCCGTCTGCCTGCCTTGATTTTGTACCCTCCCTTTCCCCGGGAAGTGCAGTTGATCGATGCCGGAGGCCGGGATATATCGGCCTTGCATGGAGGCAGGTCCCTGATGGAGGCTATCATGGAAAGGCGAGATGCCTTTTCCGCTGCCCTCTACGAGAGGCTGGAAGCCGGTGAGCCGGTTTATCTAGATTACCGGCAAACGCCGGATTCCTGGTGGGATCAAAACCCGTTGAAAGGGTTGAGCAAGCTTAAGTTCGACTTCCGGAAATCCCCGGTGGCCATCGCCCCGGCCGCTCATTTTTTCATGGGCGGCGTCCGCATCGACGACCGGGGGGAAACCGACCTCCCGGGGCTTTACGCCTGCGGAGAGATGATCTGGGGGCTGCACGGGGCCAACCGCCGGGGCGGAAACGCCCTGACGGAATGCCTGGTTTCCGGCCTGCTGGCGGGCGGCGAGGCCGCCCGGCGTTTTCGCCGGGAAGCGAGCCCCAGCCCAACCGCTGAAAGCCGGCCGCCGGAATATGCCCCCGCCGGAAAACCGGAGTCGCTGCGAAAATTCCAGAAACGGCTGAAGGAAATTGCCTGGGTCCGGGCGGGCGTGGTGAGAACCGGCGAAGGCCTGCGT
>JACRCK010000002.1 GCA_016219065.1 Deltaproteobacteria bacterium | reverse complement strand
TGGTCACCGCCGCCGGGGGGTGAAAATTCTAAACGAAAGATAAGCATCGAAAGGAGGGGAAGACATTCGCGGCAGAAAACCGGATTCGAACAGACACCAATAAAAAGAAAAGGAGGAAAGGCAGTCATGAAAAAATGGATCGGCGTTTTGACAATTTTAGTGATTACGGTTATGGCCTTTGGCTTGGCCGGCGCGCAGACCGCTCCCATCATCATCAAAGTGGGCATAGCGTCGCCGCTGAGCGGTCCGGCCGGCCCCTGGGGCCAGATAGGGATTGCCCCATCCGAGGCCTGGTTGGAGTTGTTCAACAAAGAGGGTTTCAAAGTGGGCAACAAGACCTACAACTTTCAGTTGGTTTATGCGGATGACAAAAACACCCCGGAAGGCGGTGCCGCGGCGGCCAAGAAACTGATCTACGAAGATAAGGTCAAGTTCATCGTCTCCCACTGGAGCTGGAACTTTCCCTCCGTATCGGCCGTGGCCAACCAGGCCAAAGTCATCTATTTGACCAGGACCGGCAATGAGGCCGTGCCGGGTGGCGTTTATGACCCCAAAAAACAGCCCTACACGGTCTTTGCCAATCCCTCCCACGAAGAATTTATTTCGGACATCAAGGCCATCGTCGAAGCCTATCCCAATTATAAAAAGATCGGCATCAACGATGCGACCATAGGCAAAGGCATCGGCTGGGATTATGTGGACAAAGAACTGGACCGGGTGAAAATCAGGTATCATCATGAATGGTACCCCCCGGGGACCCAGGATTTCACCCCTTACATCACCCGTTACAACGAAGCTGGGTGCGACATCATTTACGGCGCCGGGGATGTCATGGCCGCCATGCTGATCACCAAGCAGCGCTGGGAAATGGGCTTTAAGAACTGGAAGACCGGCACTTCCGGCGGGATCCTCGACCCCATGATGTACATCAATGTCAGCGGTAATGAGGCCTCCCAGGGTTTCATGGGGCAGTATTTTGCCAACTGGGATTTCAAGAAGACCAAGGTGGACCCTAAAAAGATCCAAAGGTGCAAGGAAGTCATGGAGATCGTTTCCAAGAAGCAGGGTAAGCCCTATACCTATACCGCCTGGATCGGCTGGTTTCCGCATCATATAGAGATCCTGGCCCAGGCCATGCAGAGGGCCGGTACGGTGGACAATCCCGATGCCATCATGAAGGCCATCCGCGGCGGCACCTTTGATACCACCATAGGCAAGTTCACCTTCTCGGGTGCCAAGACCTACGGGTCCCCGATCGTCTTCGGAACTCCGGGTTGTATGTCTAAGATCGAAGGCACCAAAGAAGTTTATTTGAGTGAACATCCCTTGACCCATTTGCCGTAATCACGGGAAGGAAAATAAGAGGAGGAAAGGTATGCCACCCGCCGGAATATGGATTGACGGATTGGTCCAGAGCTGCATCTACATGACCATGGCCTTCGGCATGGTCCTGGTCTTCAGCATCCTGGGAATCCTGAACTGGACCCACGGCCAATACTACATGTTGGGGGCCATGGGCGTTTATTATGTCGTAACGGCGGCCGGCATACCTTTCCCCGTAAGCCTGTTGATAACCGGGATACTGATCGCCGGATTGGGGATCCTGGTCAAGAAATTCATTATCGATCGCATCAAAGGGGAATTATACATAGGCGTGGCCACCATATCGCTTATTTTTTTCTTTGAAGGCGGTGCCAGTATGCTCTTCGGCATGGAGGACCGGGGATTGAGCATGATCATGCCCGGCGTCTGGAACCTGGGGTTGTTCAGCATCAGCTTTCAGAAAGTGGCCGTGCTCCTGTTTACCCTGGTGGTCATGACGGCCCTGTATGTCGTGCTCAATCACACCCGGGTGGGGCTGGCCATCAAGGCCACGGCCCAGCAACCGGAGGCCGCCAGCCTGTACGGCGTCAGCGTAGAGCGGCTTTCCCTGATCGTCATGGGCCTCGGCTGCGCCCTGGCCGCCATGGCCGGCTGCATCATGGCCCCCATCTACCCCATCAACCCCTTTATGGGCGGCATCCCCATGATCATGTCCCTGCTGGCCATCGTCATCGGGGGCATCGGCAGCCTCACCGGGGCTATCGTCGGCGGGATCATCCTGGGATTCCTGAACAGCGTCATCGCCTATTACCTGTCCTATTTATCCGAGGTCGTCCTCTTTTTACTGGTCATTTTTATCCTTCTGGTCAGGCCCCAGGGGTTATTCGGAGTTCCCTTAAAATGATGACCTATATTGATTATAAAAACGTGGTCCCCAAGGCGGTCATCGGCCTGTTTATGCTTCTGGTCCTTTTAATCCCGGTCTTCACCACCAATGTGGCCACCCTTTCGATGCTCATTTTGAGCGGCCTCTGGGCCGTGGCCGTCATGGGCTTCACCCTGGTGCTTCGGACCGGACAATTCAGCCTGGGCCAGTCGGCCTTTCTGGCCATCGGCGGCTATACCTCGGCCATATTCACCGTTAAGCTGGGGTGGCCCTTTTGGCCCAGTTTTTTGTCGGCCGGGGTGGTTTCGGGAGTCGTTGCCCTATTGGTCGGCATGGTCGTGCTGAGGGTGGGGGGCATTTATTTCTCCATCATCACCCTGGCCCTGAGTGAGATCGTCCGCATCACGGCCCAACAATGGGAATCGGTCACCCGCGGTACCCGGGGTCTGATCACCTCCCCGCCGCCGGCCATTTCTTTGGGGGGCTGGGAAATCAATTTCGACGCCAGTCCGGTGCCCTATTTTTATTTCACCCTTGGTCTGGTAGCCGTGACGGCCCTGGTTCTCTGGCGGATCGGGGACAGCCGGCTGGGGGGTATCTTCGCCGGGATCGCCCTCAACCCGGTGTTGGCCGAACATCAGGGCATGCACCTGATGAAATACCGGGTATTGGCCTTTACCGTGGCCGGGATATTTACCGGCTTGGCCGGTTCCTTGTACGCCCATTTCCTGACGGTCATGACCCCCTTTGTCTTCGGACTCTGGCAGTCCATTCAGATCATGATCATGAGCATCGTCGGGGGGATAAGTTCTTTGGTCGGCGGACCGGTGATCGGCGCCATAGTGCTCTATACCTTGGGCGACTATCTGACCCGCCTGCAATCATCGGGTATTCAACCCCTGTTGTTCGGCGCCGTGGTCATGCTGGTCTTGCTCTTCCTGCCCAAGGGGACCGGACTGGTGGACCTCTGGGGACGATTCTGGACCAGGGTGGTCTGGCGGGAAGAAGAGTTCGAGCCGGATGAAGCGGATGAGTGAATCAGGAGAACAAGGGGAGATGGCCTATTTAGAATTAAAAAAGGTGACCAAAGAATTCGGAAAACTGGCGGCCCTCGAGGAGGTCAGCCTGGCCGTGGAAAAGGGGGAGATCCTGGGCATCGTCGGGCCCAACGGCTCGGGCAAAACGACCTTGATCAATGTCATCAGTGGTTACTACCGCCCCACCGGGGGAGCGATTTTTTTCCATGGGAAAAAGATATCCGGGCATCGGCCTGATAAAATCTCCGCCCGGGGGATCGTCAGGACTTTCCAGTCCAATGTGCTCTATGAAGGGGCCACCGTGGTGGAAAGTATGCTCATCAGTTCCTACCAGCAGTACCGGACCGGCCATTGGCAGTCTTTTTTCAAGACCAGGGCCTGGAAGGAGGACCACGAAAGAGTGGTGGGCCGGGCCATCGAACTGATCAAACTATTCGAACTTTTGAACGACACCTTTTTACCGGCCCAGGGGCTCTCCCATGGCTTTCAAAGATTGCTGGGCATTGCCATGGCCATGACCGCCAACCCCAGCGTACTCCTTCTGGATGAACCGACTACGGGAATGAACCATGAAGAGGCCATGTTCGTGGTGGATAAGATCAAGATGCTCAACGAACAGGGCCTCACCGTCATCTTGATCGAGCACAACATGAAGGTGTTGATGAATGTGGCCACCAGGGTGGCCGTCCTCAGTTTCGGCAACAAGATCGCCGAAGGCCGGCCCGAGGAAGTCATGAATAACCAGGAAGTCATCGAGGCCTACCTGGGAACGGAGATGTTATAAGCATGCTGGAACTTAAGAACGTCTGGGTCAGGTACGGCAAAAAGGCGGCTGTCCGGAAGTTGTCTTTATCGGTCAATAAGGGCGATTTTGTTACCATCCTGGGGGCCAACGGGGCCGGAAAGACCACGACCCTCAATGCCATCAGCGGCCTCGTCAAAACAAAAAAAGGGCAGGGCGAAATTCTGTTCATGGGGTAAAAAATAAACGACCTGAAACCCGGCAAAATCGCCGCCAGGGGGATCATCCAGATCCCGGAAGGCCGCAAGCTTTTTCCGCTCATGACGGTCAAGGAAAATCTCCTGATGGGGGCCTTTTTGCGAAAAGACCGGGCCGGGGTGCAGCAATCGCTGGATCAGGTTATGGCCCTCTTCCCGGCCCTTAAGGAAAAGCTCAAGGCCAAGGCCCGGGAGCTGAGCGGCGGGCAACAGCAGATGGTGGCCATCGGCCGGGGTCTCAGGGCCAACCCGGAAGGGCTCCTGCTGGATGCGCCCTCCCTGGGACTCAGCCCGGGGCGGCGCCAGATGCGGGGTGAGACCATCAAGGAGATCCCCCACGCGGGCATGACCCTGGTCCTGGTGGAGCAAAACGC
>JACRCK010000356.1 GCA_016219065.1 Deltaproteobacteria bacterium | reverse complement strand
GGGGCTGGCCCCCGGCCGCCGGATAGACATCCACCACCCGGGCCAGGGTGATGCCGGCATCGCCCACAATGGCCCGGCCCGGCTCCACGATCAACCGGGGGTGGCCGATCACTCCCAAACCTTGGTTACCCGCTCCACTTTTCCCTGAAAAGGGACCTTCCCGTTGAGAAGTCTGGCCAGCATTTTTTCTTGGGGATCAGCGGAATAAAACTTCTCCCCGGACCAGTGTTGCCAATCGATTTTCCCGGTTTCGGGATTCGGAGTCATTTCTTTTCGACGCAACGTGTTGGATTCAGGCTGCTTCCTAATTCCACGTATCAGGCTATTCCACGTCCTCCTCAATTTTCGAACATGGAGACCCGGTTCTATGCCGATCAGTCGGAAGTCATGGCCCGCTTCATCCGGATCCTGGGCCTGTCCATGACCGTCATCTTCTCGGTGGGGACCATGATCGGGGCCATGGTGACCATGTATGCCGCCGTGGCCAACCGCCCCATCAAGATCGGGACCCTGCGGGCCCTGGGCTTCCGCCGGGGGGGCAGCATCCTGGGGGCTTTCTGATCGAGGCCCTGCTGCTGGGGGCCCTGGGCGGCCTGCTGGGGCTGATCGGCGCCACCGGCAGGCAGTGGGTGACCATCTCCACCATCAACCGCCGGATTGAATTGTTTTTTTTTCATAAAGCGGTAATACCCCACTTTTAGGGGATTGCTTTCTGATTTTTTATATGGCAAGAATGATAAAGAATTCTCCCGCCCTATCTTCCCAAGAGGTAATTTGAGGACCTATTTCCTGAAGACCCCTTATAGAAGGTAGTCCCCAATTAAAAAAAGGAAGATGATTACCAATTAGGTTATAGGCACGCCCATTTTGGAATAATTCCATCAACAGGATGTGGTATGAGAAAAAATAGGATAGTTTTTTTAATCTTTTTATTTGGCCTCCTCTGTCCCGGTTCCCTTTGGGCCCGACCGGTTTCGGACCTGGAAGCGGAAAAGGCGGCCCGCCATTGGGCCCGTCTGGAACAGACCAAAACCAATCAGCGGCTGCCCCAAACTCCTTTCTCTTTTGACTCTATTTTACCGCTGATTTATCAGGATGAACAGATCGGCTACCTGGTCAAGCTGCAACCCGGAGGGTTTATCCTGATCCCGGCCCTGACCGAACTTTCACCCATCGCCTTTATCTCCTATGAAGGCGATTTCGAACAGGTTAAGAACCATCCCTTCCTCAAGATAATTCAGGACCGTCTTTTATTGAACCGGGAGCGCCTGGGGTACTGCGGGGGAACAATCCCAGTGGCCGGGCAGCCCCTTATCCTTAAATCGGAGAGCGCCCAGGCAGAGAAAAACGAGGCTGCCTGGAATCTCCTGCTTGCGGAATCTTCCCTGGCCAGCGACACCCCGGGATCGGGAGAGATGGTCCCTTTACTGACTTCGAAGTGGAACCAGTGGGATCCCTACAATATCTATGTTCCCGATCCAGCCACCATCCCTACCGGCTGCGTGGCCACGGCCATGGCCCAACTCATGTTCTACTGGAAACACCCGGTCTCCGGCCAGGGTAGCCATGGCTATTCGTCGGTTTACGGTTATTTATCCGCCGATTTCAACCATCCCTATGATTGGGCCAATATGCTCGAGGGCTATAGCGGCGGTGAAACGACTCCTCAACGTCAGGCGGTGGCCCGTCTCCTGTCCGACGTGGGAATCGCCATCAATACCCAATACGCCCCTCCACCCACAGGTTCGTCAGCCGGCGTTAATGCCAACGATGCCCTGTCGGTTTTCTTTAAATATTCCAGCACGGCCGCACGGGTCAACCGGGCCGCCTACCCTTCTTCCGGAGAATGGTTTAATGTCTTTAAGGACCAACTGGATAACCGCCTGCCGGTCCTCTTGGCCGTTAACGGCATTTCCGTGAACGGCACCTTCGCCAACCATGCCGTGGTCGTCGACGGGTACCGCACCGATAACCAGATTAACCTGCTTCATGCCAACCTGGGCTGGGGCGGGTTAGCCGATACCTACTATGCCATCGACCAGATCTATGGGGAGGCGGCCTCCATTTTGGATTATGCCGTCACCAACATCTATCCGGAGACCTTTGTGCCGGAAACGTCTATTTCCGGCACGATAACCGGTTTTGACGGACTGCCTATCGAACATGTGGAGGTTCAAGTCTGGAAAGAAACAGCCCCGGCCACTTTTCAAAAGGTCAACGCCACCCAGACCAATCCCGGCGGCTTTTACTCGATGGTCATGTCGCCCGGGCGCTACAAAGTTTATCTCTATTCAGAGATCGCCAACTTTTATCTCTGGCAGAAGGGCAGTCCCCGGCGTTTTCTCAGTGAATGGTTCGATAACCATGGGTCCATGAACTGGGACATGATGATCGACGAGGCCGAGGTGTTTTCCATAAGCCGCGGAAATCAGAAGGTCATCAACGGGGTTCTCGAACAGCAATGTTCTCTTTCCGGGATGGGCAACCCTTCCTGGATGGCCGCCCTGCCCTACGGCGGAGGCGACTATTCCATTCAGTGGGGCGGCGTTGCCAGTGCAGACCGCTATCTGGCCCAACGGGCGACGCAGCCCGATTATTCCGATGCCGTTTCCATCCACCACGCCCAAATCCCGCCCTATCCCTTTGAAAGAAATCTGCCCATGGGCAGCTATTATTACCGGGTCCGGATGGAAAACCATTGCGGGGCCAGTATATGGACGACCACGAGCTTAGAGGTGCCCTATTGGAGTCAGAATTGGAACCTCTACCTGCCCCTGATAATAAACTGATCATTTCTATGAAATCAACTGGGTCACGATATGGGAGACCTTTCATGAACAGGTTTAAAAAACCCTTTCCACATCTTGCGATATTTTCATTGGCTGCCCTTCTTTTACTGTTTTTGTTACCTTCTTTTTCCCTTGCGGCCCGGACCACGACCCGGTCATTTCCGGATATGCCCTGGAACGGAATGAAGATCAATGTGACCGCCACGGGGAATATCATCTTCGGTGGCAAGCGGGACATCGGCGGCGGCGCCTATAGAGCCCAGTATAATGACCTGTGCTCCGACGGGGTGATCAGCACCATCACCCTTTCCGGCAATACTCTGGCCGCCTATAACGGGAACCCTGTCGATTTTTATCATATCCAGCGCGACCTTTCCGTCTTTTATTATCCCGCCGGTTCCAACGAACCGACCTCGGTTCAGGAAATAAGTGAGACCTCCACCACCTACCCATTGCCACCCGGTTTGGACTCGTCTTTCAATCTCACGGTCCCGCTTCCTTCAGGGGTCGATATCGGCTTCCAGATCACCCTGCAAGTCTGCGAATGGGATCCGGGACATGCCACCATCTCCTGCAAAATCCTTAATTATGATGCCGTCACCATCGACCATTTTTCCGGTCCTGATCTTTGTTTCCAGGTGGAGCAGATCACTCCGGCAGACCAATCCAAAAATGTCGATTTTGACCAACCGGTCATCACGACCGCCTTCACCACTCCTTTCGATCCCGACTCGATCAACGCAGACACCCTGGCCGTCTTCTACTGGGATGAGGACGGCAATAAAGCCTACGTGGACGGCGCCTATGAATTCAGCGACGACAAGAAAGTAGTTACTTTCAATCCCTCAGGAGGACTGCTGGACGGGGTCTATTACGTGGCCGAGGTTTGGGGGGAAAACGATGCCAAGGCGACCGGCCGGTCGAGTTGGGTCAAGGGAGCAAACGGAGGGCCCCTAAAAACAGGCAAGACTTGGTCTTTCTGGACCATGCCGGATCTGACGGATAAGATTACGGTGGTTCCGGTGCAGTCGGTAGAAGGTACCGCCTTGATTAAGGATAAGCCGACGGTGCTACGGGTTTTTATGCGTTGGGACGCCAAACCCCAGGTCAGTCCCGACTGGCAGCTCAAGACGCTGGACGCCAACATCAAAGTTTCCTGGTGGGAAAATTCAACCGGTCAATTCGATGAATGGGGGCTCACCGGCCAAGGGACCGGCTGGACTCCCAAATTCGGCACCCCCCTCAAACGGGAATACCTGATCTTCACCACGCCCGATGAATCCTACTCCAAACTGGACAAGATGTGGGGCCGGGAGAGCGTCAATTATTTTGGGTATACGCCGAGGAATAAGGGAGCGCTCAGCGTCAAGGCGGAAGTCGAGCCCCTGGGACAAAACACCGTTAAATCGCGCACCTTCGTCTCCACAGAGGCTTCAGCGATTATCCAGGATTCCAAAAAATTCCGTTACGCCTTTATTCCCTTAAATGTAGGCAATTGGACCGGCACCGGGATGGTTACCACCTGCCCGCCGGGGATCTCCGGCCCCTGCGTGAATATCCAGGAGATGGCTGACCGAAACCACGTTTTTATGCGGTCCCTTTTCCCATTGTCACCAGGGCACGCGGTCCGCAATCGCAATTTAACCCAGTTCTCCTTGATTACTCCTCCAGCCAGTCTTGGCCCCTTTCACCCCACCTCAGGAACCAATGCCAACCTCGCCAATCTGCTCTACTGGTTAAGCCGCCGGGCTCAGGCCTCAAACACCTGGGACGTCCTTGTTGGAGTAGTCCCCCGGGACTGGCTGGGCAACTGCGGGTTGACCTACCCGGAATACACTTTGATCGGTCTTGATTTTGCACGCAACTCCATCCTGATGGGGCAAAACGTCCCCGAAGAAATTTTAGCCCATGAAATGGGACATATCCTCAGGGATTGGGATGATTATGGCCCGGGCGTTCAGGCCGGAGAAGGATTTCAGGTGGATCGCAAAAGGCCCTGGAGCAACAATGCCTTCTCCATGGCGGGGAGACCATTTACGGACCCCATTAGAAACCTCATGTACCGGGATGTCTGCCAGCCGGGATTATACTGGCTGGATCAGGATCATTACATTCAGCTTTACCAGAATGAACTGGCGCCCTTGTCGGCCGCTTCCCTGCAAGCCGGAGAGCCGTTGCTCCTGGCGTCCGGAGCCATCAATCTCAATACCAACGTCGTAACCCGGGATCCCTGGTATATCCTTGAATCCGGATCCTGGAAAGCACCCAGTCCCGGGGAATTCGACCTGGTGCTGGTGGACGCCGGCGGGACCGTCCTGGGAAGCCATTCTTTTGCAGCCATGGCCCCAGTCGACGGCTTGTCCCGTTTTCTGCTCAAGGTTCCCTACTCACCCGGGACCGCCCGCATTCAGATTAAACGGCAGAGTGCCCTCATCCAAGAAATTTTCCCCAGCAGCCAGGAACCCCAATTATCCATCATTTCCCCCACCCCCGGACAGACTTGGTCCGGAACCCGGACTGTCACCTGGACGGCTTCGGACGGGAACAGCGATCCCCTCTACTTCACGCTTTACCTGAGTTCCAACGGAGGCGCCGATTGGACGCCTCTGGAAATGGATCTCCAGACCAACAGTTATACCCTGGATACCCGGACGATCGCCAGTAGCGCTGACTGTTTTCTGAAAATCGCCGCCTCCGACGGCCTCCTGACCACCATCCGAACCGTCGGACCCTTTACCATTCAGAATCCATCCCAGGTGGCCGGCTTCAGCCCTCAAGCCGGAGAAACCGGGGCAGCGGTCAACGGGCCAATACGGATTGAATTCAGTGAAGGGATCAACCCGGCAACCTTGACGGCCGGCACCTTCTACCTCCGGGATGCCCATAATCAGGCCGTTCCCGGGACCATCGCTTACGATGCTCCCACCGGCCAGGCGGTCTTAACTCCGGATTCGCCTTTAAACTACGCGACTTCCTATACCGTCCACGCTACCAATGGCGTCCTGACCTCTGGAGGAACTCCCCCTGAAGGTTTGCCCCTCACCTGGTCTTTTACCACTGAAGCCAATACCTATCCCCCGCAGATCATCCGCTTCAGTCCGAATGCCGGAGCAGATAAAGTTTCCTTAAACGCCGCTCTGGTCACCGTGCGCTTCGATAAACCTTTGAATCCGGCCTCTCTTGGCCCAGCCTCTTTCCTGGTTACAGCCAAAAACGGATCTGCCGTAACGGGTCAGATCAGCTACAACGCCGACACCCAAACGGCCCTTTTTCGTCCCAGTGACAACTTGACGGCCAATTCCCAGTATACCGTCACCCTGACTTCCGCTATTCAAGACCTCCAGGGAAACGCCCTGGAGGGGCCTTTTTCCTGGGGTTTTAAGACCGGATCCGAAAATACGGGTTGGGTGCAATTAACTAGAAATTTTAAGGACTTCCAGTTGGATTCGGACGGGGACGGTGTCTGGGATACCCTGGTGGTGGAGGTGGAAATATCCGTGCTCTTTACCAGCACCTACAATTTAAGCGGCTGGCTCTTGGATAAAAACGGCCTGGCCGTGGCCCGGGCGACGACCGGAAATGTGGCGCTTTCCGGGGGTAGCCATCTTTTGTCCCTGTATTTTTCCAGACAGGATATTCAGAACCATGGGGGTGAAGGACCTTATTATTTCGCCGATGCCTTTTTATATGACGTCCTTTATGCCGGCAGCGGGGATTCCTTGACGGACCCCTATCCAATCCAGTTTACAAACTATACCATGGATGCGAATTTGCTGCTTTTTGCCTCTCTCGATCCCGGGGTCCTGGAACAAAACCTGACTGTCTATGCCTCCGTCGACAACCAGGGCAATTCCAGCGTCACCGGCGTGGTCCTCACAGCCACTCTGCCGCCCGCGGTGGATTTCGTCTCGGTCGTCAGCGGCCAGGGAAGCTGCTCCCACAACGCCGGCACGGTCACCTGCAACCTCGGCACCCTGGCCGGCGGCCAAAGCAACCTGGTCTCCATCGTGGTGACGCCCCGGGAAAAGGGCTGGGTCCAGTTCAACGCCTCCGTAACCAGCGTCCAGGATTCGTACGTGGCCAACAACCAGCAGCAGCTTTCCCTGGAAATTACCAGTAACGGCAAGCTGATATTTCTTCCGCTGATTTTAAAACAGTAAACAAGCCGCAAATTTTTAAAGGCCTGCTGGGAAAAAGGGAACGGCGCTAGCTCTAAATCATTTTTATCCCGCCTTGGCCTTTGCTGATCAGGACAGTAGCCGGCAGCGGAAAGCCGTTGGCCCGGGAGGCGAAAAAGGTAGGGGCATAGGCGCCGGTTTTTTCGATGACGGCGATATCACCGGGGGCGGGTTTTCGGGGAAAAGAAATCCGGTAGCGGGAGAGCAGGTCCCCCGAGAAGCAGAGGCGGCCGGCCACGAAGGCCCGGAAGGGCAGACGGTCTTTCCGATCGACATCGTTAGCCAGGGTCCAAGAATAGAGGTCCGGTTCCACCAGGCCGGTTCCGTGGTTGACGATCCCCAGATCCAGGGTCACCAGGGGCTGGCCCCCGGCCGCCGGATAGACATCCACCACCCGGGCCAGGGTGATGCCGGCATCGCCCACAATGGCCCGGCCCGGCTCCACGATCAACCGGGGGTGGCCGATCCACTCCCAAACCTTGGTTACCCGCTCCACTTTGCCCTGAAAAAGGACCTTCCCGTTGAGCAGTCTGGCCAGCAATTTTTCTTGGGGATCAGCGGAATAAAACTTCTCGCCGGACCAGTGTTGCCAATCGATTTTCCCGGTTTCGGGATCGGGTCTAAATCCGCCGGTCATCCTCTCCCAGGTTACATACTCACTCCTTAGCGTAATCCCCCTCCCCCTTGACGGGGGAGGGCCGGGGTGGGGGTGGATTTCGCGCGCCTGCCTCCGAATTTTTATTTGGAGGGACTTCCACGTCCTCCCGTCCACATACGATACCGGAAACCCTCCGCCCAGATCGAGCACTCCCACCGGCCGGCCGACGATCTCCCGATACAGCCAAGCCAGTTCCGCCATCTCCCCCATTACTTTTAGATAGGGTTCCACCTCGGTGATCTGGGATCCGATATGGACGTGGAAGCCGATCAAATCGATATGCGGCCACTGCCGAATATGGGAAAGCAGAGCCGGAACCCGGGCCACCGGTTCCCCGAACTTACACCAATGCCCGGCGGTAAAAATCCCTTTGGCCGTCACCGACCCCAGGTCAAACCCGGACAGGCGCAGCAATACCGGCGCCGTTTTCCGCTGCCCGGCGGCCTCGGCCTCGATCCGGTCCAGCTCCGTGTGGTGGTTGGCCGCGATCAAGGCGCCCAATTTCACCGCTTGGCGGAAGTAAGCAGCACTCTTGGCGTTGCCATGAATGACCAGCTTCTCCGGGGTAATCCCGGCTTCCAAAGCCGCGGCCAGCTCGTACTCCGAGGCCACATCCGCCCCCGTCCCGGCCCGGGCCGCCAGGCCGATGATTTCCGGAAAGCCGCAGGCCTTGACGGCATAGCAGGCCTGCCCCCTGATCCCCGCTTCTTGGAATACCGATTGAAAGGCCTGCAAATTGTCGGTTATCCTTCGGGCGTCGTAGAGGTGCAGCGGCAGACCGAAGCGCCCCGCCAGCTTGACGGTATCGATACCGGCCCAAGGTAGATTCATATCGTTACCTTTATCGGAAATGTTATATAAAATATCTTTCCGTTAAAATTCCCTCTATATTTTCGTATTAATCCCCAACCAATCGATCACATACCTGAGAACCATTTCCTGCTCCGGCTCGTTGTGCAGTTCATGAAAAAACCCTTCCCAAATCTTCAAGGTGCAGCAATCTCCAGCCCTGACGGCAAACTCCCGGCTGGCCTGGGCGGAAGTCAGGCGGTCGGCGCTGCCGTGCATGAGCAGCAGGGGCAGGCAAAATTCGCCGGCATGTTCCAACGCCCAAAGGCCCTGGCGCAAAATGTCCGTCCCCAGCCGGGCGGAAATACGATCGTGCACCAATGGATCATCGACATAGCGGCGAACGATTTCGGGATCCCGGGAGATGGCCTGCACGTCCAGACCGTTGGCCAGGGTCAGGCCCGGCCACCAGGCGCTCAGCAATTTTCCGACGGCCACCTTCCAGGCAGGGGGTTGGAAGGCCGGCTTGAGAGCCGGGGCGGTGGTGATGGCCCCGGCAATCACCGGTCGCCGGCGCAACACAAAATTGAGGACGAAACTCCCTCCCATGCTGTGGCCGTAGAGGAATTGGGGTAACCCCGGATACCGCCCATCGGCCTCCTGGATGAGGCGGTCGATATCATCCATCAGGGTCTCGAAGGAAGGGGCGTGCCCGCGTTGTCCGGGCGTTTTTCCATGCCCCCGTTGGTCCAGGGCCAGGGTGGTTATTCCGGCCTGCCCCAAGGCCTCGGCCACGTGGGCATACCGCCCGCTGTGTTCCCCCAGACCGTGCACCAGGCAAATCACGGCCCTTGGCGCGGTATCCGGTTCCCAGCCCTGGGCGTAGATTTCCACTGCGTCCCTGGTTGTCCAACCAAATTCGAAATGCTTCATGGGTCTCCTTCAAGATCGTCCCACCAGCGGTCTGGACGAAACATATTCTGGCCCAAGGCCAAGGGAATTGACAAGAAAAATTAGAAAAACTAAGATAACATTAAATAGTTTTTAAAAAGGAGAAAAATGACCCCGGCAATCCTTAGAACAGGGCCATATAGATTCTACTTCGTTAGTCACGATTTGCACGAACCGCCGCATGTTCATATCGATCGGGATGATTACTCGGCAAAATTCTGGCTTAATCCTGTGGCGTTGGCCTATAATCTTGGGTATCCGGCGAGGGAATTGAGGACATTGGAAGCGTTGATGTCGGAACACCAAGAAGGACTATTGGAGGCTTGGAATGAATACTTTGGAACCTAAACCCGGTGAACGAGTCAGGGACGTGCAAGTCACTGATGATACTATCAGTGTCGATCTCTTCGACGGTCGCACCATAACAGTCCCATTAGCGTGGTATCCTCGGTTATTGCATGCCAGACCGGAGGAACGGACGAATTGGCGTGTTGCAGGAGCCGGGTATGGAATCCACTGGCCAGATATCGATGAGGATCTAAGCACTTCGGGTCTACTACAGGGTGCTCCTGCCCCTCGCGGAAAGGCAAAAGCTGCTTAACGAAGGAGGGACCAACCCCTTTGCCTCCCAAGAAAGGGTTCAAGTATGAGAATCCATTACGACCGTGAGGCTGATGCCGTATATATTAGGCTTGGCAATCAAAAACCGGATGGGGTTATTGAAATTTCCGAAGGGATAAATCTGGACACCACCCAGGACAATAAAATCGTGGGCATTGAAATCCTGAATGCCTCCCAAAAAATGAACATCAAGACCATTCTTAAATATGAGCTGGAGATCGATAATCCCATCATTCGGAAATCGGCCTAGTGTGCCCAAAATCGGAGAACGCGTCATGGATTGGCAAAAAATCTGGGTATAGGTCCAAGTTGAGACCGACTCGGTCTGGCAGACCGGGTCGGTCTAAGCTGCTTGGTATGCTTCTCCGCCAAACACTCTAAACGCTCAACCCCAAACAGGTATTTTCGTATTAACCGGTCAAAAAAATGAAGGTGCCCAAGTTTAAAAATTTAAAGGAAGAGCGGGCTTTTTGGGATGCTCACGATTCCACCGACTATCTCGATGAGTTCAAGTCCGCTCCGGATGTGGTCTTCGTTCGGCCTAAAAAAGAGGTCATTTCCCTGCGGCTGGAACCGCAGGTCATCCATAAATTGCGAGAAGTTGCCGGTAAAGAAGGGCTGTCGCCCACGACCTACGCCCGGATGCTGATTATCCGAGGATTGAGGACCCAGTCTTCTTGACCGTTATCACAACCTAGAAGGAATTACTGGAGGCTTGGAATGGGTTGAGCACCATCAACGGCCTAATCCGCCTCACTCAAATCCTATTATAAATTCCTGACCATCATGGCCGCCGAGTGCCGGGCCGACAGGGAACGAGCCCGGCCCTGGTTCGACCGGGAGTCGCCCGGTTTTAGGGGTATTTTAAACATCCAAGAGTTGCTTTTTAAAAAAATTTTCTATCCTTACTGTAAGGAGGTAAGGAATCGTGCTGACCAAGAAGACCAGCAAAAACCAACTGACCCTGCGCAACGAAATCGTCAAACAATTCCCGGATATTGACTATTTTGAGGCCGAGGTTGCCGACCGAAAAATCATCCTCACCCCGGTCAAAATGAAACCGCTGGCAGCCGATTTGGTAGCCATCCGGGCCAAAATGAAAGCGTTGGGAATTACCCCGGCCGATGTGGCCGAGGCCGTAAAATGGGCCAGAAAAAGGGATTAGTCCACCGGGTTGTCTTAGACACCAACGTGCTGGTATCGGCGTTACAGTTTAAGGGATCGTTTCGAAAATGGTCGACCTAGGGAAGGCCGGTCGGATTAAACCGGTGGGGTCAAGGGCTACCTTCCAGGAATTCCAAAAGGTGCTAACTTATCCCAAATTCGCCTTGACCCCGGATGAACTCCTTGTTCTGCTGGAGGAAGAAATTCTCCCTTATTTTGAAATAATTAACGTACGCCAGGAGGTAAAAAGCATCTGCCGAGATTCCCAAGACGATATTTTTTTATCCTGTGTGTTGGCTTCCGGGGCGGATTTCCTGATCACCGGTGATGAAGATTTCTTGGCCCTCAAGAAATTCCAAAGGACACGGATCCTCACCCCTTCCGACTATCTGGCCCTCCAGACTTAATAAACTTAATAAAATGGTGGATATGGCCCCTGATCAGGCTTCCCCCGTCATCGTCCAAAAGACCCGCCCGGTGCAATCGATCATGCTCAACCGCCCCGAGGCCTTGAACAGCCTTTTCTACGAGATGGTCGATCAGATCCGGGAGGCTGTGGAGGAAGCGCGGGCAGATGAGTCTGTGCGCCTGCTGCTGTTTTACGGCCTGGGCGACCGGGGTTTCTGCGCCGGCGGCGACGTCAAAGCCATGGCCCGGGATGTGCGGGAAGGCCGGGTGGATCGCGTCCTTCATTTTCTATCCCAGGAATATGCCCTGGACCTCAGCCTGCACCGCTTTCCTAAACCGGTCGCGGTCATCGCCGACGGCATCACCATGGGCGGCGGACTGGGGCTGGCCGCCGGAGCCGACATCGTGGTGGCCACGGAGCGGACCCGCATGGCCATGCCGGAAACGCGCATCGGCTTTTTCCCGGATGTGGGCGCCACCGGCTGGCTTTTCGAAAAATGCCCGCCGGGCTACCCCGAGTTTTTAGGTTTGACCGGCTATGAGGCGATCGGCGGGGAATGCGTCCGCCTGGGCCTGGCCACCCACCTGGTTCAGGCCCGGGACCTGCCAATGATCCTGGAAAATTTGACCCATCCCCCTACCCGGCTGGACCCGGATAACACCCGGGCGGTCGAGCAGATCAACACCGGACTTGAACCCTTCACCGTCAAGGGAATCCCCATCCAACCGGAGATGGACGCCTGGGTTCGGACCTATCTGGACGGGCGGGACTCCGTCCCGGACCTTTTGGAAGATCTCCGCCAATGCGGTCTCTTCAGCGACCTTTGCCGGGGTATTTTTCAGCGCCTGTCCGAGCGCTCTCCCACGGCCCTGGCCGTCACCCTGAAGCTGCTGTCGCGCAACCGGGGCCGCCCCCTAGAAGAGGTATTCGCGGCCGATCTGCAGGCGGCCCGGTTTCTGTTGAACCATCCGGACTACCTGGAAGGGGTCCGGGCCCGTCTGCTCGACAAGGATGACCGACCCCGCTGGCAGCCGGACCGCCTGGAAGAGGTGGGGGATATACGGCTGGAACTGTAGAAGTCGAGGGTTAGGACCGGGTCAAATTCAAAATTCAAAACCCACAGCCTTTGAACTGCGGAATCCCACCAGAAAGGGGATCCGACTCCTTCTTCCTGATCCGGGAAAGATAGCGGCTCAGGTCATTTGAATTTTGAACATTGTTTATTGTTTCGGATTTCGAATTTGATTCAACAAGGGACCGGCAGAGAAATCGTGGCCCGGACCCCGGTCCCGAATGCTCCGGTCAGGTCCAACCGGCCCTGATGGGTTGCGATGATCTTTTCCGCCAGATTCAGGCCCAGTCCCAGCCCCTGGGTCTTGGTGGAAAAAAACGGCCGCCGGGCGAGTTCCAGGTCTTCCGCCATAAGACCCGGCCCTGAATCCTCGATGTCGATCAGGATGTTTTCGGCTTCCCGACGAGTCGCCACCCGCAGCCTTCCTCCGGTGGGCATGGCCTCCACGGCATTCCGCAGTAAATTCAAGAGGACTTCCTTCATCTGTCCTTCATCGGCTTGGATGGTCGGGACGTCCGAAGCAAAATTCCTGACCAGCTCAACCTGCTGCCGCATCAATTGCGAGTGCAGGACGCTCAGGCAGGAACCGATCATTTCGTGGGGATCGACCTTTTTCAAAACCAGCGGGGGGATCCGGATAAAATCGAGCAAGCGGGTCAGGATCTGCTCCAACCGGCCGGTTTCCCGGATGATGACTTCCAGGTGACTCTTCAGGTTTTCTTCTCCGCTCCGCCGATGGACAAAGCGGGCCAGCCCGCCAATGGAGGCCAGCGGGTTTCTGACTTCATGGGCGATCTGGGCCGCCATCTCTCCCAGGGCCGAGAGCCTTTCCACCCGGATCAACAGGTCCCGGCCGGCCTGCAGCTCCGCATGGGCCGCTTCCAGATTTTCCAGCCGGGAAGCCAGTTCCGAATAGAGCTTGCTTTTTTCTATGGCCAGGGCCGCCTGGTTGGCAAACAACTCTATGGTCGTCACGTCTTCCCCGGTTATTTCTGCGCGGGTGATAAAATTATCGGCGATCAGGACCCCCTGAATCCGGTCGGGTGAACAAAGGGGCACCACGACGAAGTCGCCGTTTCCCAGCAGGTCCGGTATATCTTCCCGGACGGGTTGCCCTTCGAATTGCCCGTCCCGGACATTGAACGAGCGCCGTTCTGCGGAGGCCCGGATCAAAATATTGTCCTGCCTAGTGACCGGAATCCGAATTTCGCGGACCAACTGATTGACTTTGATGTTTTCCAATTGACAGGTTCGGCCGTACTTGGCGATGGCCTCCGTCAGGCTGAATTTTTTTCC
>JACRCK010000357.1 GCA_016219065.1 Deltaproteobacteria bacterium | reverse complement strand
TCGACGAATCGAGTCGTCTGGCCTATCATGTTCAGCATTCCCTGGTCCAGACCATGAATGAAAAATATTCGCCGGTAAAAAATCTCGGGGTCAAGCAAGCCCCCTTTTATGTCCTCATCGGCGCCCAGATGCCGGCCATTCTGGCCGAGGTCTCTTTTATTTCCAATGCCCGGGAGAGGGAACGCCTGAACCAGGACGAATACCTGGATCAGATCGTCGAAGGGCTGTTAAAAGGGATCGATAACTATATTAAGGAGATCAAACTGGCCGGCCTGGCGAAGTGAAACAATAAAGAACGGACATTCCTTCTTGAACAACAGAGATAAAATCATGGAACGGTAACCTTATCACCCCTAAAAAGCCGCGCCATAACCCATTCCAAAGAATCAGGAACCCGGAGAGATTGCCTTATGGGAGATGATTTCGAGAGGCGGATTCAAGAGACGGGCCTGGGTCTGTACCGATTGATCGGTGAGGAGGCCCCGTCCCTTTTCCGGAAGGATTACTGGATGGGAAAGATCCTCGAATGGTGCCTGCAGGACGAGGCCTTCAAGGTGGAGGCCTTCCGCTTCATCGATGTTTTCCCCTATCTCAACAGCCCGTCATCCATAACGAAACACCTTCGGGAATACTTTTCCCGACCGGGGTTGAATCCGCCGGCCATCCTTCAAAAGGTAATCCGCTATGCCTCACCGGGTTTGATTCCGGCGAAAATAATCGCCTGGGCCATCGCCAGAAACATGTCCGTCCTGGGCAGGCGTTTCATCACCGGGGCGAGTCCCCAGGAGGCCCTTCCCGTTTTGGCCGGCCTTCGCTCTCAAGGGATGGCCTTTGCCGTGGACCTGTTGGGCGAGGCGGTGGTTTCGGAGAAAGAGGCCGAGGAATATCTCCGGCGCTATCTGGACCTTTTCGATCTTCTCGACGAGGCTCAAAAAAATTGGCCGGCCCTTGGGCCGTCGGACCTGGAAAAGGACTGGGGCCATTCACCCAAAATCAATGTCTCCATCAAGACCACGGCCCTGTATTCGCAGATGAATCCCTGCGCCTTTGATTACTCGGTGGCCATGGCCAAGGAGCGGCTCCGGCCGCTGCTTCGGAAAGCCGTCGAAGTGGGAGGTTTCCTGTCCTTGGACATGGAACACTACGGCCTGAAGAATCTGACCCTGGCCCTGTACCGGAGCCTGATGGAAGAACCCGAATTCAGGGACTACCCCTACACCGGCCTGGTCATCCAGGCCTATCTTCGGGACAGCGAAGCGGACCTTAAGGAGGTTCTTCAATGGGCCCAACAAAGGAAAGGGCGTTTCACCATCCGGCTGGTCAAAGGGGCTTACTGGGACTCGGAAGTGGTTTGGGCCCGCCAGGAGAACCGGCCCATTCCCGTATTCACCGATAAACGGGAAACGGACGCCAATTTCGAAAAGATGGCTGGCACCATTTTGGAAAACCATGATCGGGTGACCCTGGCTTGTGCCTCCCACAACCTGCGCTCCATCGCCTGTGTCATGGAACTGGCCAAAGATCTACGGGTTCCCAGAGAGCATCTCGAATATCAGGTCTTATACGGCATGGGTGAACCCATTCGCCGGGCCCTGCGCAAGGCCGGGTTGCATCTCAGGCTGTATACCCCCATGGGAGAAATGGCCCAGGGAATGGCCTACCTCGTCAGAAGGCTTCTGGAAAACACCGCCAATGAATCTTTTTTGCGCCAAAGCTTTTTGGAGGACGTCCCCAAAGAAGATCTGCTGCGAAATCCTTTGGACCTGTTGAAAGAACACCCGCCTATTGCGGATCACCCTCCGGAAGCCCCCGAATATGGGGATAAAGGCCCCTTCGGGAATGAACCCCACTGGGACTGGACCTTTGCCGAACCCCGGGACCGTTTTTATGAAGCCCTCTTAAAGGTCCGCCAAGGCTTCCCGGTGAAGGTCCCTCTGGTCATCGGGGGCCGGGAGATCGAAACCGAAACACATATTCATTCCCTGAACCCGAATTTGCCGGACGAAGCAGTCGGCTTGGTGGCCTCCGCCGGCCTGAAGGAAGCCCAAAGGGCCGTGGAAGCGGCCAGGGAGGCCTTCGCCCTTTGGCGGGAAGTCTTTCCTGAAGAACGGGCAGGATTCCTTTTCAAGGCGGCTGCGGCGGCGCGAAAGATGCGTTTTGAGCTGGCGGCCCTCCAGGTCTTCGAAGTGGGCAAGGCCTGGGGTGAGGCGGATGCCGACGTCTGTGAGGCCATCGATTTCCTGGAATACTACGGCCGGGAGATGATCCGGCTGGGCCGGCCTCGCCGTCTCGGTGATGTCCCCGGAGAAGTGAGCCACCTTTTCTATGAGCCCAGGGGGGTGGCGGCGGTGATCGCCCCCTGGAATTTCCCCCTGGCCATCTCCATGGGCATGACCTCGGCGGCCATAGTCACCGGAAATACCGTCGTCTATAAGCCGGCCTCCCAATCGCCGGTCATCGGTTCCATGGTTGAGCGGATTTTCAGGGAGGCGAATCTTCCCGACGGGGTGCTTAATTTTCTCCCCGGTCCGGGGGAGGTCATCGGGGATTTTTTGGTCACCCACCCGGAGGTAGCCCTGATTGCCTTCACCGGCAGCAAGGCCGTGGGCCTGCGGCTCGTTGAGCTGGCCGCGAAAACCGGAGAGGACTCCCTGGCCGTCAAGCAGGTCATTGCCGAGATGGGCGGTAAAAACGCCGTCATTGTCGATGCCGACGCCGACCTGGATGAAGCGGTGGGACAGATCATTCGTTCCGCCTTCAGTTATCAGGGGCAGAAGTGTTCCGCCTGTTCGCGCCTGATCGTCCTGGCCGAGAACTATGACAGACTCCTGGAGCGTCTGACGGCCGCTGCCGAAAGCCTTCCTCTGGGGCCGGTGGAAGATCCTAGGAATTTCATGGGCGCCGTGATCGAACCCGCTGCCCGCAGAAAGATCCTGGATTATGTGGAGATCGGGAAGAAGGAGGGGAAGCTCCATCTCGAGCGCACCCCGGCGGAGCCCTCTGGTCATTGGGTGCCTCTGACCATCTTTACGGAGATCCGGCCCGAACATCGCTTGGCCCGGGAAGAAATATTCGGCCCGGTCCTGGCCGTCATAAAGGTAAAGACCTTTGATGAAGCCATAGAAATCGCCAACAGCACCTCCTATGCCCTCACCGGGTCCGTGTTTTCAAGGAGTCCGGAAAACATCGCCAAGGCCCGGAAGGACTTCCGCACCGGAAACCTCTACATCAACCGGGGCTGCACCGGCGCCCTCGTCGGCCGCCATCCCTTTGGGGGTTTCAAGATGTCCGGCGTGGGTTCCAAGGCGGGAGGGGCGGACTACCTCTTGCAATTCCTCGAACCGCGCGTGGTGACCGAGAACACCGTGCGCCGCGGCTTTTCGCCTGATGTCCTGTCGTGAGTCGCGGCAATAACTCAATGGAGAAGCAACAAATACCGCTTAAGCGTGCTGCATAGCCCAACTCAAAGGGTTTCGCTACGCGAGTTTCACGTTAAACCCGGATTAATCCATCGGCGGTTTTTGAGCCTGCACTATCGCCTACACCACCCTCCCCGCCTCCAGTTTCAACTGCCTG
>JACRCK010000360.1 GCA_016219065.1 Deltaproteobacteria bacterium | reverse complement strand
TCTGGATCACCGATACCACCTTCCGGGACGGCCAGCAGGCCCGTCCCCCCTACACGGTGGAACAGATCGTCCGGATTTTCGATTTCCTAACCCGTCTCTCCGGCCCCCGAGGGGTCATCCGCCAGACCGAGTTTTTTTTATACAGCCAGCGGGATAAGCAAGCGGTCCGCCGCTGCCAGGAAAGGGACGTCCCCTTTCCGGAAATCACCGGCTGGATCAGGGCCCATCCCGGCGATCTGTCCCTGGTGCAGGAGATGGGGCTCAAGGAAACGGGCATTCTCACCTCGGTTTCGGACTACCACATTTTTTACAAGCTGAATCTGGACCGGGCCAAGGCCCTGGAGCAATACCTGGAAATCGTCAAACGGGCCCTGGACCTGGGGATCCAGCCCCGGTGCCACTTCGAGGATGTCACCCGGGCCGATATCTACGGCTTCTGCATCCCCATGGCCATCGAATTGATGAAACTGCGGGAATCCTCGGGCGTCGACATTAAAATTCGGCTCTGCGACACCATGGGTTACGGGGTGACCTATCCCGGCGCCGCCCTGCCCCGCAGCGTCCCCCGGCTGATCCGGGCCTTTATCGAGGATGCCGGGGTTCCGGGGAGCCTGCTGGAATGGCACGGCCACAATGATTTCCACAAGGGCTTCATCAACGCCACTACTTCCTGGCTGTACGGCTGCGCCTCCATCAACGGGGCCCTGCTGGGCTTCGGAGAACGAACCGGCAACACGCCGATTGAAGGGCTGCTGATCGAATACATCAGTCTCATGGGCCGGAGCGCCGGTATTGACACCCGGGCCATCACCGAAATGGCCGAATTTTTTGAAAAAGAAATGCATTATCCCATCCCGCCCAACTTCCCCTTCGTCGGCGCGGACTTCAATGCCACCAGCGCCGGCATCCATGCCGACGGCTTGATCAAAAACGAGGAGATCTACAATATCTTCGATACCGGGAAGATCCTGAACCGGCCCATCAGCATTATCATTACCGACAAATCGGGAACCGCCGGGATCGTCCACTGGCTCAATAAAAACCTGGATCTGAGCGGCGATAAAACCATCACCAAGACCCATCCGGGCGTACAGAAGATATACAAATGGGTCATGCGTCAGTACGAGGAGGGCCGGGTGACCTCCATTTCCTCTCAGGAAATGTTGCGGGCCAGTCGTAAATACCTGCCGGAGTTCTTTGTCTCGGAATTCGACGCGCTGAAACGGAAGGCCTCCGATCTGGCCTTCCACATCGTCGAGGAAATCCTGGAGCGGGAGGAAATCCGTTCCATGGACCCCGTCCTGCAGGAACCGGTCATGGAGAACTTCCTCGATCTCAATCCCTTCATTCAATTTATTTACGTCATCAATCTGGAGGGGAAGAAGACCACCAAAAACATTACCCGCATCATCGACCGGGCCAAATACCAGGCCTTCAAGCTCGACGAGGATTTCTCGGGCCGCTCCTGGTTTACCCAGCCGATCAAGGACGGCCGGATTTTCGTCTCCGATTTTTATACCTCCCGGATCACCGGCGCCTTATGCATCACCGTTTCAGGTCCCGTTCGCAGTGGGGAAGAAGAAATTCAGGGAATTTTGGGAATCGACATCAAATTTGAAGATCTGGTAAAAATGGAGCAGGACGGCGAAATTTAAAGGTTACCTTTATACTTGACAAAATCCGTTTTTTTTCGCTAAATGTGCCCTTTAACCCTACAAAGACCATAATATCCCGAAAAGGAGGAAACTACTGTGGCAGAAATAACGGCCCCCATGGCTGGCAAAGTAATCGAAGTGAAGGTCAACGTCGGTGATACCGTGCAAGAAGATGATGAGGTGGCCATCATCGAGGCCATGAAAATGGAGATGCCCATCCTGACCTACGCTCCCGGAACGGTGAAGGAAATCAAGGTGGAAAAGGGAGCCTCGGTGGAGGCGGACCAGGTGATCATCATCATAGAGTAGACCAACCCCGAAAAGGGTTGAGACGGACTCCGTCTCGACCCTTTTTCATTTAAAGGCCAGGTGGAATCCATGACTACGGAAGATCGAATCGATGAATTGGTCAAATTGACGGCCCAGGCGGAATTGGGCGGAGGGCAGGATAAGATCGATGCCCAGCACAAAAAAGGGAAACTGACGGCCCGGGAACGGATCATTCATCTCCTGGACAAGGGGACATTCGAGGAATTCGATAAATTCGTAGTCCATCGCTGCGCTGATTTCGGCATGGAAAAGCAGAAATTCTTCGGCGACGGGGTCGTGACCGGCTTTGGGCGGATCAACGGCCGCCTGGTTTATGTCTTCTCCCAGGATTTTACGGTCTTTGGCGGCAGCCTGAGCGGCCCCTTCGGCGAAAAGATTTGCAAGGTCATGGATTTGGCCCTGCGCAACGGAGCCCCCGTCATCGGGTTGAACGATTCCGGCGGCGCCCGGATCCAGGAGGGGGTCCTCAGCCTGGGGAGTTACGGGGAGATTTTCCGCCGCAATGTCCAGTGCTCCGGCATTATCCCCCAGATTTCGGTGATCATGGGCCCCTGTGCCGGCGGGGCGGTTTATTCGCCGGCCATTACCGATTTCATCATCATGGTGGAAAAAACCAGCCATATGTTTATCACCGGCCCCCAGGTCATCAAGGCGGTGACCCACGAAGAGGTGGAACCGGATGCTTTGGGCGGGGCCATCCGCCACAATTCCACCAGCGGGGTGGCCCACCTGGCCGCCCGAGACGACCGAGCCGCTTTGGACAAAGTCAGGGAATTATTAGCTTTCCTCCCCCAGAACTGCAATGAGAAGCCCCCCCTGGCGGAAACCTCGGATGACCCCGAGCGGATCGATATGGGTTTGCGTCAGGTAATCCCGGATAACCCCCGGACCCCCTACGACATCAAAAAAATCATCCTCTCCGTAGTGGACGATCGTTATTTTTTTGAAATCCAGAAGATGTACGCCCAGAACATGGTGGTGGGTTTCGCCCGGATGAACGGGATGCCGGTGGGGATCGTGGCCAATCAACCCCGCTTCCTGGCCGGCTGCCTGGACATCAACGCCTCCGATAAGTGCTCCCGTTTCGTCCGTTTCTGCGACTGCTTCAACCTGCCTATCCTGACCTTCGTCGACGTCCCCGGTTTTTTACCCGGCGTCGCCCAGGAACACGGCGGGATCATTCGCCACGGGGCCAAAATCATCTATGCCTACTGCGACGCCTCGGTCCCGAAAGTCACCCTCATTACCCGCAAGGCTTACGGCGGAGCCTATGACGTGATGGGCAGCAAACATCACGGCGGCGATATCAACCTGGCCTATCCCTTCGCCGAGATCGCGGTGATGGGTCCCGACGGGGCCGTGCCCATCGTCTTCCGCAACCAGATCAAGGAATCATCCGACCCGGAGAAAACCCGCCAGGAGCTGGTGGAGGAATACCGGCGCACCTTTGCCAGTCCCTATAAGGCCGCGGAACTGGGCTATATCGACGATATCATCCTGCCCGAATTTACCCGGCCCAAGCTGATTCGGGCACTGGAATCCTTGAAAACCAAGGTCGAAGTCCGCGCCCTCCCGCGACGGCACGGGAACATACCGTTGTAACTACCGTTGCTGGTTACTGGTTGCTGGTTAAAACAGAAAAACCTCACCCGACCAAAAAACCCACTCGAGATAAAACCAGCAACGGCTAAACAGCAACCAGCAACGAGTAACCAGCAACCAGAAGGGGAGCCCTCCATGTTCGACCCGACCAAAATCGCAGCATTGAAACAGCAACAGGAGAAATGGAACCAGAAAACCGATAGCAAACTGGCCAAGGCTCCGGAGCGGAAAAAGGCCTTCAGCACCATTTCCGGAATACCGGTGGCCCGGCTCTATACGCCCGGCGATCTGGCCGGCTCCGATTACTCCGCGGACCTCGGCTTCCCGGGGGAGTACCCCTACACCCGGGGAGTCCAGCCCACCATGTATCGGGGGCGCTTCTGGACTATGCGCCAGTACGCCGGTTTCGCCACCGCGGAAGAGTCCAACCGGCGCTATAAATACCTGCTGGATCAGGGACAGACCGGTCTGAGCGTGGCCTTCGACCTGCCCACCCAGATCGGCTACGACTCCGATCACCCGCTCTCCCAGGGAGAGGTGGGAAAAGTGGGGGTGGCCATCGACTCCCTGGCGGATATGGAAACCTTGTTTGACGGCATCCCGCTGGATAAAGTCAGCACTTCCATGACCATCAACGCCCCGGCCGCCGTCCTGCTGGCCATGTACATCGGGGTGGCGGAAAAGCAGGGAGTCTCTTCCGAGGCCTTGAACGGAACTATTCAAAACGACATCCTGAAGGAATACTCCTCCCGGGGAACCTATATCTTCCCGCCCAAGCCGTCGTTGCGGATCATCACCAATATCT
>JACRCK010000001.1 GCA_016219065.1 Deltaproteobacteria bacterium | reverse complement strand
TGTCCGGCCGTTATGATGCCTTGTCCCGTTTGCAGCAGGTCAAAATGCCGGTGCTGGTGATCCACGGCGACCGGGACGCGATCGTCCCGATCGCTCTCGGCCGGCGTCTTTTCGAAGCCGCCCCGGAACCCCGGGAATGGTCCGAAATCAAGGGGGCGGACCACAACGACACCTACCGGGTCGGCGGCGAGCATTACTTCCGGAAGCTCCGGGACACCATCAGCCACTGGTGATAATAACTTGGTTAAGCGTAGCTCTATTTATATATAATTCAACGATTACGGTTTCGCGCCTTCCGTAGTTTGAAGCCCAAAGTCGCCATAAAAATTCCATAAACAATCGCGTAAATTACAACCATATAGGCAAGGCCAACAGTCCCGACATCAAAGAAAAACATCAACAGAAAGGCCAATAGCATGGATACGAATCCGCTCATTAACATCCACCATTCGTCCGCCAATTCCTTTCTCAAGCGGATGGCTTCCACAATCTTGAGGATGCCGGTAGCAAGACTCCAGGCCATGATGTAAGAAAAGAGGATCCGGATTGTGATTCTTGCGCCTATAAAGGTCAGCAATCCAATTCCAGTACCCAGGAGTCCTTCCAACAGCAGGAGCCATCGGTCTTCCTTGGCCTGCCAATTTCTGATGGCCTTGAAGGTTAAGATGAGCCCGTCGATAAAAACATAGGCACCAAATAAGAGAATCAGATTGGCTACGGTGATTCCCGGCCAAGCGATTGCAATAATAATATACACAATAGCAAAAACTCCTCGGCCCACAAATGCCCACCAATACGGGGCTAAAGCATAAAACATGGTCTCTTCCTCCTTTCCCATATTACCTGGATCGGATTAAGCAACGAGCTGCGAACTAGGGGGATCGGTAAATTTATTTATTTGACTATGGGATGGCTGGAATTATACCCGGTCCGCATCCGTATCCTTAAAAGTCCTTACCGTCGTTTTATGGGGAATCCGTACCGCGAAAGGCAGCCCCTTATTCAGTTTGACCTGGTGGTAAAACAAATTGATGGCTTCCGATGTCGACAGCCCAAGCTTACTCAAAATACCTTCGACTTCGCTTTTCAAAGCCGGATCCACTCTGGCCCGGATCATAGCTGATTTTGTTTCCATGTCTGATTCTCCTGAGAAATAATTGTATCCCCTCAGGGGTACAATTAATAGGTTAAAAAGAATCAGATTTTTGCCCTGCCGAACAAGTCCTTGTACTTCCGGCAGCGGTCGAACTTCAAATAGGGGAGCACCCCGGCCGTATCTTCGTCGCTCAGGGGGATAAACTTGCCCTTGGCCTTCAGGCAGACTTTTCCCTGGTGCCACAATTCCCCTTCGCTGAAGGCGATCCGGCCGGCGTCCTTGACCAGCCGGCAACTGATCTCGATCTCCGCTTCCACCGGCACCGGGGCGATATATTTGACAGTCAACTCCCCGGTTACATAGAAAACATGTTTTCCTCCGAAGACCGTAGCCGCCCAGCCCATGGTTTCGTCCAGCAAACCGGCCAGGACCCCGCCGTGCGCCGTGTTCAGGTAGCCGTTCATATGGCGCGGCAGGCGCAGCCTGGCCCGGACCGCGTCCCCCTCCACAAAGAAACGAATTTGCGCCCCGCAGGGGTTTTCATCACCGCATAGAAAGCAGCCGGAGGAATGGGGCAGATATTCTTTTCGTGCTTTGGCTTCCATAGGCCGAATCAGCTCCTTATTCGCTGTAATTTTTGATTTTTCGGGAACCGAGGATAAAGAAGAGCACGGCGTAGGCGGCCATCACCAGCACGGCCGTCAGCCCTTCCGCATCCAGCACCGTTTTCCGGATCAGGATATTGGTATGGGTGAGCGGCAGGCAGAGGACCACGGCCTGGAGCACCACGGGCATCCGGTCGATGGGGAAAAAGGTCCCGGAAAAAAAGACCATGGGCAGGATAAAGAAATTGGCGTAGGTGGAGGTGTCCTCATGGGTCTTGGTGATCATGCCGATCAGCACCCCCATGTTGGCGAACAAAAAACAGTTCAGCAGCAGGGTCAAGACAAAGAGCGGGGTCAGGTGAAACCCCGAGCGGGCCACCAGCCCCACCAGGACGATCATCACCGAGGCAAAGAGGCCCCGAACCATGCCGGCCAGCACATAGCCGGCCATGATCGACGTGGGGGCGATGGGGGCCTGGATCAGCACCTGAAAGGTTTTGAAGTAGACCCGGTTCAGGTTCAAGCCGCTGGCCACCCAGTTGTAGGAGTTGTTCATGGAGCTCATGGCCACTAGGCCGGGTAACAGGAACCCCAGATAGGTTCCGCCCGGCACCTGGACGCTCCGGCCCAGTCCCAATCCAAAGGCCAGCAGGTAGAGCAGCGGCACCATCATGGAGGTGAAGATGTATCCGAGGCGGAAGAGCTTCTTCCTGAACTGGATCATCTCCCGCAGGAAAATAGGGTACCAGTTCATTGCTCGATCCGCCCTCCGGTCAGTTTGACGAACACGTCCTCCAGGTTGGACCGGCGCCGGCGGACCTCGATCCCGGCTTCCTTCAGGAAGCACTCGGCATCCTCCCGGCTGGCGCACATGCGGGTCAACTGGTTGCCTTCCCCGTCGAGATATTCCACCACGTATTCCCCGACCATTTTTTTCAGATTGGCCGGCGTATCCAGGGCGATCAGTTTCCCCCGGGACAGGATCCCGACCCGGTCGCTCAAGGCCTCGGCCTCTTCGATATAGTGGGTGGTCAGCAGGACCGTACCGCCCTGGGCCTTCAGCCGGCGGATCATGTTCCAGATCTCCCGGCGGACCTGCGGGTCCAGCCCGATGGTCGGCTCATCCAGAAAAAGCACCCGGGGTCCCCCCAGGGCGGCCCGGGCGATCAGCAGCCGGCGCTGCATGCCCCCGGAGAAGGTCTGAATATTGTCCCGGCGACGTTCCCAGAGGCCCACCGAGCGGAGTTGTTCCTCGATTTTCTGCTCCAGCTCCAGCAGGTGATGCAGGAGGCCGTAGATGCGCAGGTTGTCGAAGGCCGACAGCTCCCGGTCCAGGTTGTTTTCCTGGGGGACCACCCCGATCCGTTTTTTGACCTCCAGGGAATCCCGGACCACATCGAAATCGTCGAGCCTGGCCCGACCCCCGGTCGGTTTGACCAGCGTCGTCAGGATCTTGATCGTAGTGCTTTTCCCGGCCCCGTTGGGACCCAGCAGACCGAAGATCTCGTTTTTTTCAATCCGGATCGAGAGGTCGTCAATGGCCCGGATTTTACCGTAAACCTTGGTCAGATGTTCCAGTTCAATCATGAGCTGACAATTCGCTTGACAAGGTCTTAGATTTGGTTTTCATTTAATTTTGGTCATTCGTATTTGTTTCGTGTTTCGAATTTCGAATTTGTGGTTTCATGAGCACTATCCGCCAGGCCATCATCACGCTGCTGAAAGACCAGGAATTTTCCGCCCGGGAGCTCTCCCCGATCATCGGGATCCGGGAAAAAGAGGTCTACGAGCATCTGGCCCATATCGCCCGCTCGGCCGCGGTGAAGGGAAAATTAAAAATCCAGCCGGCCGTTTGCCGGGACTGCGGTTTCGAATTCCGGAAGCGGGAGCGGTTGACTCCCCCGGGACGCTGCTTTCACTGCCGCAGCGAGTCCATCATACCGCCAAAATTCCTAATCCGGGAATGATTTTTGTTTCGGATTTCGTACTTCGAATTTCGAATTTACTCTTCAATGACCAGGACCGTCGAGGCCCGGTAGCGCCCGGCGATATGCAGGGGAAAACGGTCGGCCAGCACCCGCCGATGGGTTTCCCGGGCCAGCTCCGGATCGTTGTTCTGTTCGGAGAGATGGGCCAGGCAGGCCCACTGCAGGCGGTCCGGGGCGGCGGTATTCAGCAGACCGGCGGCCTCCTGATTGGAGATATGACCGCCGCGCCCCCGTATGCGTCGTTTTAAAAAATCCGGATAAGGGCCCCGATCCAACATTTCCGGATCGAAATTGCTTTCCAGGAACACCGCATCCAGGGAGGCGATGGTTTCCGACAGGCCCGCAAAGAGATGCCCCAGGTCGGTCAATATGCCCAGGCGTTTCCGCCGTGCTTCCACCACAAAGGCCACCCCGTCCGCACCGTCGTGGGGTGTGGGAACGGTTTCCACGGAAGTGGCCCCGAAAGGGAGCGTCGCTCCGGCTTGAAAGAAACGGACGTCCCTCAGTTGACCGAGGTTTTGGGCCTTTCCGGCTTCCAGGGTTTGCCTGGTGATAAAAAGAGGGAGGCCGTATTTACGCTGGAAGATGCCGGCACAGCGGAGGTGATCGGCGTGCTCGTGGGAGATGATCAGGGCGTCCACTTCCCGAATATCCCGGCCTAAATCGGCCAGCCGTTGTTCGGCCTGCCGGCCGCTGATCCCGGCGTCGAACAGCAGTTTGACGCCTGCGGCCTCTACATAGATACAGTTCCCGTTGCTGCCGGATTGAAGAGAAACAGCGATCATCGGTTCCGGTCCATAGGTTTAATCTTCCCCATCCTGATTCTCGCACGCGGCCTGCGGGCTTTCCAAAAGGTCCATTTTTATATAATCTTACCGGCGGATGAAGTAAAGAAAATAGCATCCCGATCCCCGGCCCGTTTAAAATCCTCTGGGCTGGTCCTTCAATAAAAACTGTTGTTTTTTATAGATAAATTCAACAATACCCGACAGGGATTAATCCTTTACAACCGGTTGAAAATTGACTATATAACCTGATAAAAAATAAAGGTTAAAAAGGGGCTCCGCTCATGAAAATTTTTAAACTTACCTCGTCTCTGATCAAAACAGCGGTGTTCTGTCTGGCTCTTTTTGTCACTAGCCCGGTTTCGGCCCAGATCCAGGTGCCGGTGGACATCTTCCCCAACTTTTTCGGTTTCGGAATCGGTTTCATGACCGAATATGCCGGCTCCAAAGATTACGTGGCCGGTGTCGCCCCGGGACTGCGCCTGTCCCTTCCAAACAACCGGTTCATCGAGTGGTATGGCAGCTTTGCCGATATCAACCTGCTGCCATCGGCACGCTGGCAGTTGGGGCCCATGGTGAACTACCGCTTCGGTCGGAGTGATGTTTCCGATCCGGTGGTCAATAAACTTCCGGAGATCGATGGAACGTTTGAGGCCGGCGTGTTCGGTTCTTATACGTATACCAACCTCCAAGGGATTCCCTGGCGCCTGCGCATCGGGCTCACCGCCCTGACTAATTTCGGCAACGTCTATACCGGGGTCAACGCTTTCGGCTGGGGCAGCTTCTGGTTTCCGGTCCGCAAGGATATCTTCATCGGGCTCGGCACGGGAGCCGGCGGCGGGAGCGAGAGTTTCATGAACGCCTATTTCGGCATAACCCCGGCCGGCGCGGCCGCCAGCGGCTTGGACGCCTATGCAACGGGGGCCGGCTTTAGAAGCGTCTACGGCTATCCGATGGTCATCTGGCAGTTCCATCCTTCCTGGGCCGCCGGGGCCGGCTTGATCTACCAGCGACTGGTCGGCGGGGCGGCGGACAGCCCCATCGTGAAGGAACGGGGCAGCGCCGATCAGTGGATGGGGGGAGTCGGGCTGGGGTACATCTGGTAAGCGGAGCAGGGGTCAAAAGAGCTTTGCCCCTATAATACAAAAAGACGAACATCGAACATCCAACGTCCAACATCGAATCAATACGAAATACCGTTCGGCCTTCGGCGTAGAAGCTTAAAGGCTCTTATATGGCGGGGTTCATCCCCGCCCGCCTAGGATGACCCCGGGCAGCTAGGGGCGGAGGGGGCGGAACCTTACCAAGTTTATCCGAGCTCAGACCGACTCGGTCTCAACCCTTTAGCAGAGGGGGACCTGGGCTCCCCACTTTACAAAAGGGGGGGGTTCATGCTTCGTGGATGCCCGCCGCGGCAGGGCGGTTTAGTACCCCAGTTCCTCGGCCGCTTCTTTCAAAATTCTCGCGCTCCGGCCCAGGGCTTCGTGTTCTGCGGCGGACAGGGACGGGCATAATTCGATTAAAACCCCTTTCCTCCCGATCAACCTCGGCATGGACAGCGCTATATCGGTTACGCCTTCGACCTCCCCGGTGAGACTGGAAACGGTGAGTGCCCGCCGCTCATCGTCCCGTACGGCCTGGACAATCTTGGCCAGGCCGGCGCCGATACCGTAATAGGTCGATCCCTTCCCGGCGATGATGCGATAGGCCGCACGCCGGACACCGTCGTCGATCCGGGATTTGATCGTCCCGTCAATTGCCCGGCCTGTCTGTTCGGCAAAATCCCCAACCGGGACCCCGCCCACGTCGGCGCTCGACCAGACCAGCACCTCCGAATCGCCGTGTTCGCCCAGGACATAAGCATGGACCGAGACGGAGGCCACCTCCAGATATTCCCCCAAAAGGGATCGGAACCGGGCCGTATCCAGAATGGTCCCGGACCCGATGACCCGTCCGAACGGCAGACCCGAAATCCGGGTGACTATCTGGGTGATCACATCCACCGGATTGGAGGCAACCAACAGGATAGCCTCCGGGGCGGTTTCCAGCACCCGGGGAATGACCTTTTTAAAAACCTCGGCGTTCCGTCCTAAAAGCTGCAGCCGGGTTTCATCGGGCCGCTGCCCCACCCCGCAGGCCAGGACGACCAGGTCCGCTCCCTTCAATTGCGGATAATCGCCGGCGGCTATGTGCACCGGCTTGGCGAAGGGCGTGGCATGGAGAATGTCTTCGGCCTGGGCCCGGGCCAGTTCCGGGCGCAGATCGTTCAAGACGATCTCGCTGGCGCTTCCGGCCAGGGCCATGGCGTAAGCCGCCGTACTACCGACAAAACCCGAACCGACGATACCGATTTTCATAAGAATCTCCCGGCCGGGGCTTATCCCGACGACTTCAAGTCGATAATCTCCAGGCGATGATTGGAATCCGGATGTTTGGAGGAAGGCCCTTCGGTCAGCAGTACCAGGTCCCCGGCGACCCCGTTTCGGGTCAGCCATTCCCGGGTGTAACTTTTCCAGTCTTCCGGGTGGTCCGGTTCATAAACCGGGTAAACGCCGTAGGAGAATTGCAGGCCCTGGCAGGTGGAATCCTGGGAACTCACGGCCACGATCCAGGAAGGCAGCCGGAAGCGGGTGATATTGCGAGCGGTGGCGCCGCTACGGGTGGGGACGAAAACGGCCGCCGGGAGGGCATATTCCAGACTGGCTTCCACGCTGAGCGCGATCAGGTGGGCGGGGCTTAGTTTGCCTCTGAGATCCAGGCCCGGGAACATCTCCTGGACGGTCAGGGGATGGCGGAAAGGCTCGGCGGCGGCGGCGATTTTGCCCAGCATGGCTACCGCCTCCACCGGATAATTTCCCATAGCGGATTCTCCGGAGAGCATGACACCGTCCGTGCCGTCGAGGACGGCGTTGGCCACATCCGTGGCCTCGGCCCGGGTAGGACGACGGTTGGTGGTCATGGACTCCAGCATCTGGGTGGCGGTGATCACGGGTTTGGCCCGCTGATTGGCCCGCCGGGTAACCTCCTTTTGAATGACGGCGATCCGTTCGATGGGGACCTCCACCCCGAGATCGCCCCGAGCCACCATGATCCCGTCGGCAGCCTCGATGATTTCGTCAATGCGCTCCAGGGCCCGGGAGCGCTCGATCTTGGCAATGAGGAAGGGCACCCGCCCCAGGCCGGCGGCGGCTTCCCGTACTTTTTCGATGTCGGCGGCTTTTTCTACGAAGGACTGGCTCACGGCGTCGACGCCGTTCTCGATGGCAAACTGCAGGCACTCGAAATCCCGGTCGGTGAAAGCACTGATGCCCAGATCGATCCCCGGTAGGTTCAATCCCTTGCGCGAGCGCAGTTCCCCCCCCATAATCACCCGGCAGCGAACCTCCTGGCCGGAGACCTCCCGGACCTCCAACTGGATGAGGCCGTCGTTCAAATAAAGGGTATCCCCCGGTTTCACCACCTGGGGGAGTCGTTGGAAGGTCGTGGAGGCCCGACCGGCGTCTCCGGAAATGGGAGCGGAGGTTAAGGTAAAGGGGGCGCCGGGGATCAGGTCTACGGGCTCCTCGGCCAGATCCCCGAGCCGCATCTTCGGCCCGGGCAGGTCGGCCATGATGGCCAGCCGTTTTCCCGAATTACGGGCAGCCTGTCTGAGCCTGGCGATGATCTTCCCATGGGTCTCGAAGGAGCCGTGGGAAAAATTCAACCGGGCCACGTTCATGCCGGCCTGGAGCATCTGTTCCATGATTTCGGGCTCTTCCGAGGCCGGGCCGATGGTGCAAACGATTTTAGTTTTATAGGGGGGAAGGGTCATAGTAAATCTCCTGTCATTTTTGGCTGCCCGCCACCAGTAGGGGCGGCTCACGAACCGCGCCTACAGAGAAAGCGTAACCTGAATGATGTCGCCGGTGTAGCGCTGGGTCATGGGCAGCCCACTGCGGGCGAAGGCCGCCAGCATGGCCTTGTTTTCAGGGAGCACCTCGGCCTCAAAAAAGGCGATCCCCCGGGAGCGGGCGATGGCGGCGAGATGGCGCATAATGGTCCGGGCCAGGCCCTGGCCCTGGTAGTCCTCTTCCACCAGAAAAGCCACCTCCGCATGCCGCTGTCCGTCGGTCCCCTCAAAGGCGAAGTAGCGGCCCGAACCGATGATGACCTCATTCGAGCGGCTCCCCAAGGTTACTACCAGAGCGACCTCCCGTTCGAAATCGATCTCGGTAAGCTTTTTCATGTCTTTTTCAGTCAATTCCATTTTATGCGTAAACAGCCGGGTGTAGACCGATTCTTTTTCCAGGTTACGGAAAGCGCGGTCTATTTTCTCCTTGTCATCCGCCCGGATCGCACGGACGATGACCGGCCGCCCGTCCTTGAGCTTTTCCTCGGCCCGGTAGTTTTTTATATTATTGAACATAATCCTTTACCCTTGCCCGATCCGTAGGGGCGGTTCGCGAACCGCCCCTACACCCGTACCCGTCGATTTGGGTTTTCGTCGTCTTCGGCCCAACGGGCCGGGTTCGTGGCAATGTATTCCCGGATACGGTTCAGGTCATCCTCGTCGCGGATAATGTGATCGTAATAGTTGCGCTGCCAAACCACGGCACCGGGGGCATTGCGTTTAAGGTTGATTTGTTTGGAAGATACCGTTTTGAAAGCCCCCAGTAATCTTCCCAACGATTTCCTTTTTGCCGGAACCGTAGGGGCGGTTCGC
>JACRCK010000354.1 GCA_016219065.1 Deltaproteobacteria bacterium | reverse complement strand
CGTCCGGTGGATAAGCAGATCAAAGAGGGACTTTTAAATAATCTGGTTCAAACCATCGCTTTGGGCGAAGCGGCCAGAAAAAGAGGATTGGATAAACGAAAAGATATTCAAGAGCTGCTCGCCCTGGCCCAGGATAATCTTTTGGCTAATGAATTAATCAAAGAGGAAGTCATCAATAAGGTTAACCTCGATGAGGAACAGGTTAAAAAATATTACGAGAAAAACTTGACCCGTTTTAAAACTCCGGACCAGGTCCGGGTCGGAAGCATCCTGATCAAGATGAATGCGCCGCCATCGGAAGATGACAAGAAAAAGGCCAGGGAAAAGGCTGAGATGATCCTGAAAAAGATCAAAGCCGGGGAGGATTTCGCCAGGCTGGCCGAGGAGTTTTCCGATGACCCGGCTTCGAAAACCAAAGGGGGAGACCTGGGATTTATTCCGAGAAGCCAGCAGGCCGCTCCTTTTGAAAAAGCCGCTGAGCAGGCCGTCCTGGCCTTGCAACCGGGAGAAATCAGCGAAGCCTTGGAAACCCCTTTCGGGTATCGCCTCGTCCAAATAGGGGAGGAAAAGAAGGGGGAGATCCAGTCCTTTGAAAGTATCAAAGACAAAGTACGTGCTATGGCTTTGGAAGAGGTTAAAAAAGAGAAGATCAAAACGCTGGTGGACCAGGCCCTGAAGGAAACCGGAGCCCAGATTTTTCAGGCAAGTCTGGAGTAGGTCCCCAGGTTGCAAGACAGCTTCAGGTAACAGGATAGAAACGCTTATGGCCATGCAATATTCCCCATTCGATTCCAGGGCACTGCCCCTCCCTTTGGAGGTGATGGGCCCTTTTCAAAAAAAGGTTCTCCGGAGGATCGGTATATTCCGGAACCAATCGGTGATGGTCGCCGCGGATGCCCTCCTGGTCGTCCTGTCGTTCTTTATGGCCTACACCCTGAGGTTTGAATTTCTTTTCCCTCCCGAGGAGTTGGAAAGGTTCACCAGAGCCCTGCCGCTGGTGCTGGGGATCAAGCTGGGGACTTTCGCCTTTTTTCGCCTGTATCAGGGACTGTGGCGCTACACCGGATTCCTGGACCTGTTTAAAATCCTCAAAGCGGTCGGCCTCAGCTCCCTGCTGGTGGCCTTGTTCCTGTTCATGTTGAACCGCCTTGAGGGCTACCCGCGGTCCGTCCTGTTGTTGGACGGGATCCTGACCTTCTTGGCCATTGGAGGAATCCGGGTTCTGGGCCGTTTCTATTTTTTTAAAGTAAGAGAAAACGATGATGCTCCCGCCTGGAAGAATCGGAACCGGGAGGCCAAACGGCTGTTGATCATCGGTGCCGGAGACGCGGCCGAGAAAGTCCTGAGAGAAATGTGGGAAAACCACGAGGTCCAGATGATCCCCGTCGGCATGCTGGACGACGAACCGTGCAAACAGGGGAAGACCATTCACGGCATCCCCGTCCTGGGGACCGTGGGGGAAATCGACCGTTTGGCTACACCCTTTGATGAAATATTGATCGCCATTCCTTCCGTCCAGCAAAACGAGATGCGGCGGATTGTGGCGGCCTGCGAAAAGACCGGCAAGCGCTTCCGGACCTTACCCGACATAGGGGAACTGATTGACGGGAAGGTTTCCATCAATACCATCCGGGAAGTCACCCTGGAAGATTTGCTGGGGCGCAAGGAAGTCCGCCTCGATCAGCGGGAGATCAGTGGTTATCTGCGCGGGAAAAAAGTTCTGATTACGGGGGCCGGGGGATCCATCGGCTCCGAGCTGGTCCGGCAGGTGGTCCGCTTTCAACCCTCGGCCCTGGCCCTGGTAGAGATGAGCGAATTGAATTTGTTCCGGATCGAGATGGAGATCCGGCAAAAGGTCGACTATCTGGTTCCCGAAGGGTTTTTGGTGGATATCCGCAACCGGCAGGCCCTGGATCGGGTTTTTAAGGAATTTCAGCCGGAGGTGGTCTTCCACGCTGCCGCCTATAAACACGTTCCCCTGCAGGAGCTTCATCCCTGGGAAGCGGTTTACAACAATATTTTGGGCACCCGCAACTTGATCGAAGCCTCTCTGGACCAGGGGGTGAAGCGGTTCGTCCAGGTTTCGACCGACAAGGCCGTCCGCCCGACCAATATCATGGGGGCCTCCAAGCGGGTGGCGGAGATGCTGGTCGAATGCCGGAACGGCCATTCGGCGACCCGCTTTGTGGCGGTGCGCTTCGGCAACGTCCTGGGCAGTTCGGGATCGGCCATTCCGATTTTTCAGGAGCAGATCGCCCGAGGCGGGCCGGTGACGATCACCCATCCGGAGATGACCCGCTATTTCATGAGCATCCCGGAAGCCGCCCAGTTGATCCTGCAGGCCGGTTCCATGGGCAAAGGGGGGGATATTTTTATCCTGGAAATGGGCCGGCCGGTACGGATCGTCGACCTGGCCAAAGACCTGATCCGTTTCCATGGTTTGGAGCCGGAAAAAGACATCGAGCTGCAATTTACGGGATTGCGGCCGGGTGAAAAACTCTACGAGGAATTGATCACCGAAGGAGAGGGCATTGAACCCACGTCCCATGAGAGCATTATGGTTCTCCAGGGGAATCATTGCGATGCGCTGACGATCAATCGCCGGGTGGATGAGCTGCTGGCGATTGCCGCCACCTATGACAGTACGGCCATCAAAAGAAAGATGCAGGAAATTGTCCCCGAGTACCAACCGCAACTGAACGGGCATCAGAAGCCTGGAGACCTCAAAAAGATTTTCAAGAGAGCGCCTCTGCTGGTCGGGGCCCCTGTGGAAAGAAATGAAGAAGAGCTTTTTCGGAGATCCGCGCGCCCAGCCGTCCGCTGCGGGTGCCCTCCTTCACCCCCAAGGAATTATCCGCTAATTAATTGTCTTTTTCGAATCAGTCTGCCGGGAACCGCCGGCTCAGCATGCTCCTCCCGACCCGGATCGTTGAATTCGTAGAAACCCGGTTTCCGGCCATGTCTTTGCAGGCCCGGGTGGCCAGGGGGACTTTTTGGACCCTGGTGGGCAGTCTGACCGCCCAGGGAACCGGCTTGCTCGGATCGATCCTCTGCGCCCGTATTTTAGGCTCGGTCGGTTTCGGGGAACTGGGGATGGTGCGCAGCACGGTCCTGATGTTCGGCGTCCTGGCCGGCACCGGCCTGGGCCTGGCCGCCACCAAATATGTGGCGGAGTTTCGAACGGCCGATCCCCCCAAGGCCGGTCGCATGATCGGCCTGCTGCTGAATTCCGCCTTGCTTCTGGGAGGAGTCGTCACGCTGGTCTGTTTGATCGGGGCCGCCCCCCTGGCCCGCTGGGTCCTGAAGGCGCCCCATTTATCAGGGGCCCTGCAGATGGGCTGCTTCCTGCTCCTGCTGAATACCCTGAACGGCGTCCAGTTGGGCGCGGTCTGCGGTTTTGAGGCCTTTCGGACCCAGTCTCGGGTGATCATACTGGACGGGATGTTCACCCTGATCCTGATGCCCGCCGGCGCCTGGGTATCCGGCGTTACCGGAGCGGTGGGAGGATTAGTGCTGGCTTCCCTGCTAGGATTTGTGATAAAGCAAAAAGCTATGCACCAGGAGTGTGAACAGGCCGTCATCCCCGTATCCTATCGCTGGATCTCGCAGGAGTTTCCGGCCCTGTGGCGGTTCGTGTTGCCGGCCGTGCTGGTGGGGGTGAGCATCCAGCCCTTTGAATGGCTGTCTCGCTTGTTGCTGGTCCGCCAGCCGAATGGCTACGCCGAACTGGGGGTCTTCACAGCGGTCTACACCTGGGTCCAACTCATCGTTTTTTTGCCGGGCCAGATTTCCGCCCCCACCATGCCGATCCTGTCCAACCTCCTGGCCGGGGGGAAGACCGCCCGGTTGAAGCATTTCATCTTTTCTTCCCAAGTACTCGTTTTTTCTCTAGCCGTCTTGACCGCCCTCCCATTGGTCCTGCTGTCCCCCTATATGTTACGGGCCTATGGATCGGAATTCATCGCCGGCCGGGCGAGTTTGTTGGTCATGACGGCGGCCCTGGTGATCGGGGCGGCCACCATGATCACGCGGGCCTTTTTCGCCGCCTCCGATCGTATGTGGTGGCAGGTGGGGCATACGACCGCCTGGGGATTTTTTCTGATCGTCGGCTGCGTCTTTTTCATTCGCTACGGCGGTTTGGGTCTATCTTTTTCTTACCTGATCGCTTACTCCTGGCTGGCGTTCATCCAATTTGGCACCCAGGCCCTGGTTTTGAAAAAAATAAGCAGGAAATATGCCTGAAAATAAAAAAGAAGGTTGTGCTTTCTGCGGGTCCGCCGAAGGGCGGGTGATTTTTCCGAAAGAGATGAATTTTGGAACCAGGAAACCCTACCGCTATCTGGACTGCGCCGCTTGCGGGGGCCTGTCTTGCCAGGATGAGGTGCCGATCGCGGAGGCTTATCCCCCAGAATATTTCTCCTTTCAGAAAGTAGCCATTCGGAACGGCCTGGCGGCCGATTTGCAATCCGTGCTAAGAAGCATAAAAACCGCCCTGCTTCTCAACCGTAAAGCCGGGTTTCGTAAGGCCGTGGCCGCCCTGTTTTCGGAACATTATCTGTTTCCCTGGTTTCGTGCGGCCCGGGTTACCAAAAGGTCCGCCATTATGGATATCGGCTGCGGGACGGGCGGTCTTTTGCTTTATCTAAAGGATTGCGGTTTTGAGAAGCTGACGGGCATCGATCCGTACATCCCCACCGACCTGGTTTACGCAAACGGATTGTCCATCCAAAAAGAAGGGCTCGGCGAAGTGGAGGGAAAATATGACTTTCTGATTTTTCACCATGTGTTCGAGCATACTCCCGATCCGCTGGCTTCGATTTCCAAAACCGGAAACATTTTAAAGGAAGATGGCCATATACTGATCATTGCCCCGGTGGCTGATTGCTTTGCCTATAGGAAATACGGAGTCTATTGGGCCTCACTAGATGCTCCGCGGCACCTGGCCATTCCAACCAAAAGGAGCCTGCAGTGTGTAGCCGAAAAAGCCGGTCTGCGGATCGTGGCCACGGGTTATGTGCCGAATGATCGGCAGTTATGGAACAGTGAACTGTTTCTGGCGGATATTTCCATGATCGAGGCCGATCGGGGGCAGTTCAAGGGAAGTGCCCTGGACTCAAAACGCCGGCGCAGGGCCTTGGTTGCCGAGGCGGAACGTTTGGATGCGCGGCAGGAAGGAGACATAGCCGTGTTCCTGCTGAAAAGAAATCTTGGTGACGGGCGTTGAGGGGACCATGCCCCGGGTCGATGTTTTAACCATTACCTACAATCAGGAACGCTATATCGGGCAATGCGTTGAAAGCGTCTTGTCGCAGAAATTCGAGGACTGGCGGCTGTTGATCGTTGACGACGGGTCGGAGGACCGCACCACCGAGATCATAGAATCCTATGACGACGAGCGCATCCTTCTTATTAAAGCGGAGCATCGTGGAATTGAAAAGCTCAAGGAGAGCTATCAACTGTTACTGGAGCAATCGGCCAGCCCCTTACTGGCAATTCTGGACGGCGACGACTGGTGGCCGGCGGATAAACTGGAGATCGAGGTACCGGCCTTTGAGCCATCTTCGGTAGCCCTGGCCTTTGGATCGGTAAAGCTGTATAATGCCGACAATGAATGGATTGCAACCGTTCGGCTTCCGGCTTTCGCCCAAGGAATCCGGGAAGGGAAGACCATCTTGGACCGTATGCTGAACCGCGGCTTTTTCCCTTTTTCGGTGACCACCATGGTCCGCCGCTCGGCCCTCGAAGCCGTCGGCGGGTTTGTCCAGCCGGCCGGGTTGCCGTTGGTGGATGTGCCCACCTGGATGCATATTTTAGGCAATGGCCACAGCCGGGGGCTGCCCGAGATCCTGGGGTGTTACCGGGTCCATAAGGAATCGGTCTGCCAGAGCCGGTCGGCCGCCATTGCCCGGGGGCAGATGGATTACAACGAAAAGTTTATCGAAGTCCAGAGGGACAAAATGGGGCTTTCGGAAGGTGCCGCTCGAAAATACAGTCAACGAATTCGGGCCTATCACCACCACCGGCGGGGGGTTCTCGATATGCTGGAAGATAATTGGCCCGAGAGCCGACGGCATTTTAAGGAGGCCTTTCGAGAGGGCCGCCTGCCCCGCAAGGCCAAAACCGGAATGCGCCTGATGCAGCTCCTGTGGCGGATGTTCCGGAAAAGAGGCCGGGCGTGAACGAGGATCGACCGGTGCCGGCCCCTTTTCGGAAAGCGGTGGCCGGCCGATTAACCTCCGAGCAACAGGAACTCCTCCGCCGGGCCTTCGAATCGGAGACGGACTGGCGGCGGCGCATACTGCTGAGTCCGCCCGGCAGTAAAGACAGGGCCGAGTTGATGCGACAGATGTATGAGGATATCCACTCCTGGTCGATCCAGATCGACCAGGCCTTCGGTCGGGATCCTTATTTCGCGGCCGTCGATCCCAGCGAGAAAAAAGCGCGGAGTCTGGCCAGGCTTTGTCTCAAGGGCCGGTGCCTGGAGGTCGGCGCGGGCGGAGGGGCACTGGCCTGGGCCCTGGGACTGGACGGTTGGATCGTGGAAGGGGTAGATCTGGTCTGGGGGATGGACTGGACCAAGATCATGGAGGCCACCCAGGGCCGGGTCACCTTCCATTTGGGTGATTTTACCACCATGAACTCCCTGGGCGGAAATTGGGACCTGATCATTATGGATGAAAGTTTGGAGCACATTCCGCCCGGCGATTATGAGATGGTTTTGAGCAAGGCCCATCGCCTGTTGAAAAAAGAGGGCTGGATCTGCGTGGTCTTTCCCAACGCCCTCACCGGCCCGTTGGATGTGAGCCAATACTTCCTTCCGCGAGGGGCCCCGGCGCAAGCCGGGCACTTCAATGAACGAAGCTTGAAGGCCCTGGCCCGGGATCTGACTCGGGCCGGCTTTGAAAATATGGTCACCGTGGCCTACGGAGGATTGCCGGCCGGCCGGCGCTTTGGCTGGTCGCCCCTCTGGTACGCCAAAGCCCGTCTGGCTGAGGCCTTTTTAGCGGTATTGCCGCCTAGACTCCGGATGAAGGGTTTGTTTCCCTTTCTGGTCCCGTCGGTTATCGCCGCTCGCAAACGGTAGCGACCGGTCGTGTGCGGGATCAGCGCCATGGTGACGGCCGACCCTCTAGCTATGGAGGCTGTCGAACGGATGGTGGCCGCTCTGGCCCATCGGGGGCCCGATGCCCGGGCGATCCGATCGTTGCCCGGCTGCTGCCTGGGACATACCCGGCTCAGCATCATCGATCTGGCTACCGGACGCCAACCGATGGGGGACCCCGAGGGCCGTTATTGGATCACCTTCAATGGCGAAATCTACAATTATCGTGAAATTCGCCGCCTCCTCCAGGAACAGGGGCAGCGCTTCCGGACCACTTCCGATACGGAAGTAATCCTGGCAGCCTATGCCCGGTGGGGGGCGGCCGGCCTCGATCGTTTCCGCGGCATGTTCGCCTTCGCCATATGGGATCAGGAAGCCCGGCGCCTTTTTGCCGCCCGGGATATTTTTGGCGAAAAACCCTTCTATTATGCCTGTACCCCGGAAGGCGCCTTGCTGCTCGCTTCGGAGATCAAGGCCCTGTTGGCGTCCGAGCTGCTCCGGCCCCGGCTGGATCTGAACACCGTGGATGCCTATCTGGCCTTGGGCTATGTTCCCCCGGATCGGACGATTTATTCCAATGTCCAGACTTTGCCGCCCGGCCATTATCTGGAGTGGCAGGACGGCCGGCTCCGGATCGAACGGTACTGGCAACCGCAGCTTCAAGAAGAGCCGATCACCCTGCCCGAGGCCGGGGTCCGACTGGCGGAACTGCTCGAACAGGCCGTTACCCGGCAAATGGTGGCGGATGTCCCGGTGGGGGCCTTTCTGAGCGGCGGGCTAGATTCCAGCACCATCGTGGCCCTCATGCAAAAGCAAAGTCCGCGGCCGGTGAAGACTTTTTCCGTGGGGTTCGGCTCCCTCATCAACGAACTGCCCTATGCCCGGGCCGTGGCCGATCGCCACGGGACCGAACACCACGAAATCGATCTGGGTACCCCGCCGGTGGCGGAACTGCTGGAACGGATGGCCTCTGTCTATGACGAACCGTTCGCCGATTCCGCCCAGTTGCCGAACTATCTTATTTCGGAATTCGCCCGGCAGACGGTGAAGGTCGTCCTTTCCGGAGACGGCGGGGATGAACTCTTTGGAGGGTACTGGTGGTATCCGCCCCTGGCCCTTTCGGGGAAAAAGTCCCCCTCGCGCCTGAAGTGGCTGATCCTGCGGACCATCAGCAAATTGTTGCAAGATAAGGTCCGGAAGCTGTTTCTGCATTCCGCCGCCCAGGGAATGGCGGCCCGCTGGCCCGATATGTGGACCCGGGATGTGATGACCCAGACCTATTTGCGGAAACCGGAAAGAACCGCCCTGTGGGCTGAACGGGCCCCGGAAGTCTCGGCCTATGCGCCGGGTCTCTATTACCGACCGCCGGCCTCCACCCGGGGGTTGAATCAGGGCTTCTACTTCGACTTGACCTGTTATCTTCCCGGTGATATCCTCGTCAAGGTCGATCGGGCCGCCATGGCCCATGGTCTGGAGATCCGGGCCCCGTTGCTGGACCGCGATTTGGTGGAATTTGCCTTGTCGCTGCCGGCCAGTTTGAAGGTGGAGGACGATCAGACGAAGATCGTCTTCCGGGAGGCCTGTAAGGGGTACTGGCCGCCGGAACTCCTGACCCGCGGGAAACTGGGTTTTGGTGCCCCCTACAGGCACTGGCTGAGCCGGCCGGATATGCAGGACTTAAAGAAACACGTTTTTGCCGGGGATTCTCCGTTGAGCCGGCTTCTGCCGGGACTGTCTCCGGAGTCGGCCGGGAAGAATTCCTACCAGACCTGGATTCTGCTGGTCCTCGGGATATGGCTCGAGCGCCACCACACCGGGGAAGGCTGATAGGAAGAAAGCATGGCAGCGTTATCGGCCTCGATAGTCATTCCCCTGTACAACAAGGCTCGCTACATCGAGCGGACGGTGCGCTCGGTTCTGGAACAATCCTGCCCCGATTTTGAACTCATCGTCGTGGATGACGGATCCCAGGACGGGGGCGACGCCCTGGTGGAGCAGATAAAAGACCGACGGCTGCGGCTGGTCCGGCGGGCCCGAAACGGCGGCCAGAATGCGACCCGCAACACCGGAATCAAGGAAGCCCGCGGGCCTTTGATCGCTTTTCTGGATGGCGACGATGAGTGGGATCCGGAACATCTGGAGGCCCTGGTCACGATGGCGGGTAAATTTCCTCAGGCCGGGCTGTTGGCCACAGGGTATCGAATAATTTTTCCCAGGAATCTGATCATGGAGATGACCATCCCCTCGAAAAAGCCGGGAGAAAGCCAATATCTGCTTACCGATTACTTCCGCCGGGCCCGGGCCGGGACCTTTGTTTGGATATCGGCCCTGGCCATCCGCCGGGCCGTCTTTGAAGAAGTGGGCCTCTTTCTAGAAGATGAACATATCGGGGGAGATCTGGAGATGTCGGGCCGGGTCGCGCTCCGCTACCCCCTGGGGTATGATTGTCGGCTTTTGGCCACCTATCACGCGGAAGCCCAGGGGCGGCAGAATCCCCGAAGGGATCGGAAAGTTCAGACCCCGCCTTTTGCCCGGACCTTTAAACAGGCCCTGGAAAAGGGCGTGGTTTCCTATCCGGTGCCGGAGGACGTTCGGGAATATGTCCATTACCTCTGGCTCCTCTATCTCTGGCTGGTACTCAGCCACGGGGACCGCCTGGAACTCCAACGGGTCCTGGAAGGGGAACTGGCCCAGACCCGGGTCTTTCGAAATCCGGTGCGGCTGCTGAAGCTGATGAGCGCTCTGTTGCCCCTGGGGGTCATCCATTTTTTCTGGAAGTTCGGCCATTCCCGGTACTGGCCCTGGCTGGACCGCGGGCCGGGACGCAATGATATCCTGTACCGGAAGGCCGGTCGGTCCCGGTAGCCTATGCCTGCACCCGTTCGTATCCTTCATCTCGTGGGCGCCATGAACGTCGGAGGCGTCGAAACCTGGCTGATGCAGGTGTTGCGCTCCATGGACCCGAAGGAATTCAAGATGGATTATTGTTGTCTGAGCGGAGAGCGGGGGGCATTCGCCCCGGAGATTGAAGCGCTGGGGGGACACGTGTTCCCCTACAAAGTGACGAACAATCTAGTGGCCTTCAAACAGTGGTTTAGGCGGCTATTGCGGGAGGGGAAATACCGGGTCGTCCACAGCCACGTCCATCACTTCAGCGGCACTATTCTGCATCTGGCGGCCCAAGAGGGGGTCCCGATTCGCATTGCTCACAGCCATACAACCCGAGATGGAAAAAAATCAACGACCGTCCGAAAGCTGTATCGGGCGCTGCAGCAATACCGGATCCGGCAAGAAGCTACGGCGGCCGTCGGCGCCTCGGAGCTGGCGGCTGCGGCTTTATTTGGTCAGGGCTGGCGTTCGGACTCCCGTTGCCGGATTATTCGCTGCGGTATCGACCTAAGTCTTTTTGCCCTCCCTGTGGACCGGTCGGCGGTCCGCCAAAGCCTGGGTCTTCCCGAAGAGTCTAAGGTCATCGGATATGTCGGACGTTTTGAGGTCGAGAAAAATTGCGGGTTTTTGCTCGATATATTCAAAGAGGCCCTGGCCAGGCGGCCGGATATCCGGTTGCTGCTGGTCGGAGACGGATCGCTCCGTCCCGGATTGGAAGAAAGGATCCGGGAGCTGGGCCTGTCCGCCGGGGTAGTGCTGGCCGGATGGCGCTCCGATGTGGCCGAGGTAATGATCGGGGCCATGGACTTTTTTTGCCTGCCTTCACACTACGAGGGCTTGGGAGTGGCGGTCGTGGAAGCCCAGGCCGCCGGGCTTCCATGCCTGGTTTCCGAAGGGGTTCCCCGGGAGGCTGCGATCGTACCGTCGTTGGTGTCCTTCTTGCCCCGAGCGGCCGGAGCCGCGGCCTGGGCCGAGGTCATCGACCAAAAACTGGGAAACCACCGAATGGATCCCTCGACCGCGGGCGCGGCGATCCGGAACAAGGGTTTCGATGTGGAGCAATCGCTGCAGGCCTTGAAGCATTTGTACCAGCCGAGTGGAACGTTCGGGGAGGCCGGTTGACATGCCGGCAATCAAAAGACCATCCTACTTTCCGTTTGTGGCCTTGGCCCTGGGCGCCCTGGCCGTAATTATTTCCTGGTTTGAGGGCGAACTGTTTACCGATCCGGACCGGGCCCGAATGACCTGGTTTCTCAGCGGAGGATTGGGGCTGGCCGCCATCTTCTATTTCACCCGCAGCCTGCAGTTAGACTGGCTTTCGGCACCCGTGGTCTATGCCTGTCTATTCTGGGTCTTTCACTTCGGCCTGACTTTTCCGGCGGCAATTTATCCCGGGTTGCTGGATCCGTTCCCCTGGTGGGAGCGCGATTGGCTCGACACCGCGGAAACGCAGCAGGCGCTTCTGTTGTCCCTGCTTTTCCTGTTCTGTTTTTTGCTGGGATCCCTCCTCCCCCGGTATCGCCGCCGCTTGCTCCCCCCGCCCGCGGCTAGCGAGCGGAAGGACTACGCCGGGAACCTCATCTGGGGGGGGTGGGCCTGCGTTATCGGCGGGGCCCTGATCGGCGTGGTGGCCATGACGGCCTTCGGATTGAGCGCGTTTCTGGAATCGTACGAAGAGTTTTTCGATATCTCCCATTCATTTTCTCTGGCCATCTACCTGATCACCCTCGGGCTGATGCTACAGGTCGCCGGCGGGCGCCCCCTGGGCAAGGTCGGCCTGGCCATCGCCTGCTTTTATCTGCCCATCGCCGTGCTGACGTTCATGGCCGGGTCCCGCATGGCGCCCCTTTTTTCCCTGGGGGTCATGGGCGTCATCCTGACCAGGCGCGGCCTGCGGCTTCCCCGTCTGGGACTGATCGCGGCCGTCTTTTTCCTGCTGGGGCTGGTCGCGGTCGTCAACGAGACCCGGCAGACCGGCCTGTCCCATCTGCACCAGACGACCCAACTGGCCAGCGCCAACCCCCTCAGCGGCCTGACCGAAGTCGGGGGCAGCCTGCGTTCCGTCTATGCCCTCGTTCATGAGATGGAGAACTTCGGCCATGGTTACTTTTACGGGTATACCTATATTTACCCGGTGGTGCGGCAGGTTAAAAACCTGATCGGCAGCGCGGGCTATGATGATTATTATGAGGTGGCCTTTATTGCCCGCTACATTGCCGTCCATTACGGCGCCTTCGGGTTTTCGACGGTAGCCGAAGCCTTCTTCAACGGCGGGGTCCTGGGGGTCATGCTCTTCGCCCTGCTCTGGGGCCTGATCCTGGAAGTGCTCAACCAGCGGGCCGGGACTCCGTACGGGTTGGCGATTTTGGTGGTGGTACTCATTCCCATGATCGTCAATGTCCGCAACACCTTTATTTTCGTCCCCGCCTGGCTTTTCATCGGTTTTGCCCTGGTCGGGGTCTCTCGTTATCTGCAGTTGGTCCGCAGGGTCAAACTCTAAACCATGGCTGCCTTCCTTAGAGGATGACCATGTCGCGGCGGGGGGTGTTCGTTTTCTCATATCCTGTCCTGGAGGATGGGGCCGGTCTCTACTTTGGGGATGAGTGCCACCGCCATACCATCGAATTGTGCCGGCCGTACTTGGATGAAATCGCCGTCGTCGCCCGCCGCCGGCGGATGGAGCGGGTTTCCGGGCGGCGCTCGCTATTGAGCGACCTGAACGCCCGACTGCAGCTAGAACTGCCCGAGTTCGGCCTTTCGGGAAGCCCCGGCTGGGTAAATATCCTGCGTCTCGCTTTGGGCCGGGATTTGAAAAAGGCACTTTACCGGCTTCTGGCGGAGGCGGACTTCGTCTATGTGGACGCCCCCTCGATCGAGGCCGGACTAACCGCCCGGGCCGCGCGCCGGCTGGCCCGGCCGCTCACCATGGAGATGCGGGGGGAGGTCCTGCTGAACCGGCACTATATGCAGGAGCGTTTCGGTCGAAAGGGCCTCGCCTACGTCTGGCTGCTCCAGCGGTTGTTCGGGATCGTCAGGAAACAGGCGGTGGCCGGTCTCTATCTCAACCGCTCGCTGCTCCAGCGCTACCCGGTCAACGGCCCCTATCGGGAGGCGATCAGCGACGTCCGTCTCCCCGACCAGGCGCCGGGCGAACCGAAGCGTTTCGCAGCCCCGGCCCGGCATTTCCTGTATGTGGGCTCCCTGGAGAAAATCAAGCAGGTCGATACCCTGGTGAAGGCCTTGGGCCGGATCCGGGATCGCTTGCCTGCGGACTGGACCTTTCAAATCGTCGGCGACGGACCGGAAATGCAGCCCTTGATCGGCCTGGGTGAACGGTTAGGCCTCTCGGACCACCTTTTCTTCCCTGGCCGGGTCGAATGGGGAGACCCCTTATTTGCCCTGTATCGAAAAAGCGATCTGCTCCTGATGGCCTCCCGTTCCGAAGGCGCTTCCCGGACCCTGCTGGAGGCCATGGCCTTCGGGCTGCCCATCATCAGTACCGAGGTGGGTACGGCTCCGGAGCTTTTGGATCCGCGGGCCCTGGTGAAAACAGGCCGCGAAACCGAATACGCGCAGCGGCTGATAGCCGTGGCCGCCGCTCCGGAGTTGCTGACCGACCTTTCCGGTCAAAACTGGCAGCGTTCCCAGGAGTATCGGCTTCCCAAATTACAGGGCCGGCGGGAAGCCTTTTATGCCCGGGCCATCGAACTGAGTTCTCCCGGGCAAAAAGGATCCGGCCTGACCGGCCGGCGGTTCGTTCCGGCCCCCAGGGTTTAGGGCCGAGGCGCCTGGAGGACGGATGGGCAGGGTCGTGGCGGTTACCGGTGGGACCGGGTTCCTGGGTGGGGGCCTGGTCCGGGAGCTGCTGAAAAGGGGATCTCCCGTTCGGGTGCTGACCCGCCGGGCCGAGGCTGCGAAGCGGTTTCCCCCCGGGGTCGTAGAGATTTGGCCGGGCGATCTGAGCGACCCGTCGACCCTGTCCGGTTTCGTGGACGGAGCGGACACGATCTATCATGCGGCCGGCGAGATTCGCAATCCCCGTCGTTATTGGGCCGTGAACGCCGTGGGGACGGCCGATCTGCTGCACGCCGCCCGGGCGGCCGGCGTGCGGCGTTTCCTGTACTTAAGCAGCGTCGGGGTGACGGGAGCGTCCGGGGCGGCGGGGCGGGTGAACGAAACCACGCCCGCCCGCCCCCGGAATGCCTATGAGGCGAGCAAATATGCCGGCGAAGAGGCTGTTCTGCGATCTCAGGAGGCCGGAGGACTGCAGGTTTCGATCGTGCGCCCCGCTATCGTGTTCGGGGAGGGGCGAGATCCCCGGGCGGATCGATTTCTGCCCCTGGTAAAGATGGTCCAGCGCGGGCATTTCGCCCTGTTGGGTGAAGGGTATATCAGCAATTACACCTACCTGGGCGACGTAGTGGGAGCCTGTCTGACCGTAGCCGCTCATCCGGAGACCGGAGGGCAGATTTACGCGATCAATGAACCGTTGCCCTGGACTGTTTTTGTCAATGAGCTGGCGACCCAGTTGGGAGTGCGGAGACCGGGCCTGGTACCCCGTCCCTTCGGGACCCTGGGAGCCAGACTGCTCCAGTGGAGCGGCCGCTTCGGGTCATTATACAATCGCACGGTTTTCGCTATGGACAAACTGACCGCCCTGGGGTTTCAGCTTCCTCACGGCTACCGGCAGGGGCTGGCCCGCACGATCGCCTGGTATCGCCAAGCAGGCCGGTTGCCCCGGGAGGCCGGCCCGGATCGTGGTGAAGGCCGGGAACCATGATTTCCCCGGCCGGCCCCCTGAAATTGCTGCAGGTCACCACGGTGCCCCAGTCATTTGTTTTTTTCCGCGGGCAGATCGGGTACTTAAAAAAACAGGGTTTTGAAATCCATATGGTCTCCTCGCCCGACGAATCCGCCGATCGCTCTCTGGAAAAGGAGGGGGCCCTTCTGCATTGGGTGCCCATGGCCCGGTCCATGGCACCGGCACGGGATCTGCTGGCCCTGTTGCGGTTGTGGCGCCTGTTCCGCAAAATCAGGCCCGACATCGTTCATGCCCACACACCGAAAGCCGGATTGTTGGGAACCTTGGCCGCTCGGCTGGCGGGGGTGCCCGTGGTTTTTCTGTCCCTTTTCGGGCTGCCCCAGATGGCCATGCAGGGCCGGCTGCGGAAATTCCTTGACGGGACCACCCGTCTGGCCTGTTGGGCGGCCCAGTGCGTCTGGTGCGACAGTTTCTCCATGCGCGATTATGTGATCGCCCGGGGGCTGTGTCCGCCCGAAAAGGTCGTAGTTTTCGGACAGGGGAGCGTCAACGGCGTGGATGCTGAGGATACCTTTTCCCCGCTCCGCCAGGGGGCGGAGGTGCGGGCCGCGGTGCGGAGACGATACGCCATTCCGGAAGCGGCCCCGGTCCTGGGTTACGTGGGCCGGATGGTCGGTGACAAGGGGCTGCACGAGCTCGCCCAGGCCTGGGCCGGCCTGGGAAATCGCTATCCCGATTTGCACCTGCTCCTGGTCGGCCCCTTCGAAGAGCAGGACCCGCTGCGGCCGGAAGACGAGCGCTTGTTCCGCAACGACCCGCGTATTCATCTGACCGGACCCCGTCAGGATGTGGCCGCCCTCCTGGCGGCCCTGGATATTTTCGTCATGCCGTCTTATCGCGAAGGTTTCGGAATTACCAATATCGAAGCGGCAGCCCTGGAACTGCCGGTGGTTTCAACCCGGATTCCCGGCTGCCTCGACTCGGTCCAGGACGGGGTGACCGGGACCCTGGTCCCTCCCCGCGATGCGCCGGCTCTGGCCGAGGCGATCGAGCGCTACCTTCGGGATCCGGATTTGCGCCGGAGGCACGGCCGGGCTGGACGGGTTCGGGTCTTGCGCGATTTCCGGCCGGAGACTATCTGGGAGGCCCTGGCCCGGGAATACCGCCGCCGGGCCCGCCCGGGTTCCAATCCCCCGGAAGGGCAGGGGGCCTGATCGCCTGTGCGACCGTCTTCCCCCTTCATTTACCGGGCGCGGGTCGGTGCTTTTTTAAAACGGGCTTTTGACCTGACGGCCGCCCTCTTCCTGCTGGCGCTGCTGGCGCCGATACTGGCGGTCCTGCTGCTCCTGATCCGTTTCCGGCTGGGGGGGCCCGCCGTGTTTCGCCAGGTCCGTCCGGGCCTGCAGGGGCGGCCCTTCACGATCTATAAATTCCGCACCATGACGGAGGCCCGCGACCCCGAGGGGCGCCTGCTGCCCGATGACCGCCGGCTCACCGCCCTGGGCCTCTTCTTGCGGAAGACCAGCCTGGACGAACTGCCGGAGTTGGTCAATGTCCTCGAGGGCTCCATGAGCCTGGTGGGGCCGCGGCCTTTGTTGACCCAATACCTGGAACGGTACACGCCGGAACAGATGCGGCGTCACGAATTGAAGCCCGGAATGACCGGCTGGGCCCAGGTCAATGGCAGAAACGCCCTAACTTGGGAGGAAAAATTTAAACTGGACGTCTGGTACGTGGACCATCATTCCTGGGGCCTGGATCTCAAGATCCTTTTCCTGACCCTGGTAAAGATCCTGAAACGGGAGGGGATCAACGCCCCCGGCCAGGCTACCGCCGAAGAATTCAAAGGGGCGCCGGATTAATCATGAAAGACGAGCCGCGGTTCAAAGATTGGGAAACTCCTCAAATCGAGGAGGGGAAGTTGACCAAATATCACTGGCTGGTCCAGCATAGCGATCGGTTCCGGCTGGGGTACCAGACCGATATCGGGGCCTTTACCTATATCAACGCCAAAAAAGGCGTCGTCATCGAAGACGAGGTCCAGATCGGCTCCCATTGCTCCATCTACTCCGTTTCCACCATTGACGGCCGGGAAGGGGAGGTGGTCTTAAGGAAAAACTGCCGGATCGGCAGCCATACGGTGATTATGCCCGGGGTCACGGTTGGGCGCAATTCCATCGTCGGGGCCTGCAGCTTGGTCAGAGCCGATATCCCGGATAACGTGGTGGCGGTAGGGGTTCCGGCCCGGGTCATCAAAAAGATCGAGGAACCGAGATGACCGGCCCGGACGCCAAACGGATTTACCTCTCCCCCCCCCATCTGGACGGGCGGGAGCAGGAATATCTCCTGCGGGCTTTTGACTCGAACTGGATAACCACCTGCGGGCCCCAGGTCGATGCCTTTGAACAGGATATATGCGCCCGGACTGGTATTCGGCACGGCGTCGCCCTGGCCAGCGGCACCGCCGCCCTGCATCTGGGTTTGTTGATCCTGGGGGTCGGGCCGGGCGATGAGGTGCTCTGCTCCACCCTCACCTTTGCGGCCAGCGCCAACGCCATCGTCTATTGCGGGGCGACACCGGTTTTCATCGACAGCGATCGGGAGACCTGGACCATGGATCCCCGGCTCCTGGCCGAGGAACTGGAGCGGGCCTTGCGCCGGGACCGGCGGCCCAAGGCGGTCTTGGTCGTGGATCTTTACGGCCAATGCGCCGACTACGGGCCGATCCGGGAAACCTGTTCCCGCTACAACCTGCCCGTTCTGGAAGATGCCGCCGAAGCCCTGGGGGCAACCTATCAGGGGGCTGCGGCCGGGAAGTTCGGCGCCCTGGGCGTCTTTTCTTTCAACGGCAACAAGATCATCACCACCTCCGGCGGCGGCATGCTTGTCTCGGACAACCGGGAATACATCGACCGGGCCCGGTTTCTTTCGACCCAGGCCCGGGATCCAGCGCCTTTTTATCAGCATTCCCACATCGGCTATAACTATCGCCTGAGCAACCTCCTGGCCGCCCTCGGCCAGGCCCAGTTGGAGAGGCTGTCAGAGAAGATCCTGCGGAAAAAGGCCATCCAGGAACAATATCGCCAGGCCCTGGCAGACCTGCCCGGTATCACCTTTATGCCGGAGGCCCCCTACGGCTGCTCCAACGGCTGGCTCACCGTCCTGCTCATCGATCCGGAGCGGTTCGGTTCCGATCGGGAAGCCGTCCGCCTGGCCCTGGAGGCGGATCGGATCGAGTCCCGGCCTATCTGGAAGCCCATGCACATGCAACCGGTCTTCGACTGCTCAGAGGGCGGCTCTCCGATCTCCGGGTCGGAGACGGGACCCGGACAGGGGCGGGTCAAGTCCCGGGCGGTCGGCGGACCCGTAAGCGAAGACTTGTTTGCCCGGGGGCTCTGTCTGCCCTCCGGGGCCCAATTGACCGAGGAAGACCTGGAACGCATCATCGCCATCATCCAGAGGTGTCGCCGATGACCGGAGGCCCGGGGCAGACCCGGGGCTGTCCGCTCCGGAAGAAAATCGCCGGGCAGAAAACCCGGATGAACTCAAGATGCGCGGTTTTTTGCCTGTTGGCACTGGCGGTCCTCGGCTTCACGGCTCCGCTGGCCGTTGCCGATACCGGCCCCGGGCTCAAGCGGTCTCCCTGGCAGGACATTCGGAGTTATGGGACTCTTCCGGCAGCTTTGGCGGCTATCGGTCCGGCCCCGGCGACCCTGCTGATTTCGGACCGCCAAACGATTACGACGGATACAACCATCCCGGCCCATATAACCCTCCATTTCCTCCAGGGGGGGGTGCTGGCCATCGGCGACGGGGTCCGGGTCAGTCTGAACGGCCCCGTTCAGGCCGGGGCCTTTCGGATCTTCGATCTCGCCAGTACGGGCGTGGTCCTATTCAACGCCGGCTCCGTCGGCGAAGCCCCGGTGGAATGGTGGGGGGCCGTAGGCGATGATCGGACTGATAACGTCTGGGCCTTGAGGGCCGCCGTGACCTCGGTTAATGAAACCTACGGAAACCCGGCCCTGATCCTCGGCCCCGGCCATTACCGGATCGGGGGCCCGATCGTCATTCACAAAAACAACCTGACCCTGAGAGGGGTCGGCCATCGGATCAGCAAATTGAAATGCACCGCGGCGGAAGCGGGCCTAGTTCTGGATAAAGGCTCCCGACAGGTGCTGTACAGCACCCGGCTGGAGGAATTCGAGGTGGACGGCAATTCCCTGGCCCGGCTGGGCCTCGACCTGGTGAATACCAGCGAAACCACCTTCCGCGGCGTTTCCGTGAGGGGCTGTGGGACCGGCATACGGTTGGGGGGAGCGGTCAGCCCTTCCCAGTGCACCTTCACCGAATGTGTGGTGGCCGATTCCCGGACCGGGGTCAAATTCATCCACGCCGTCAACCCGATTTTCGACAAAGGTAACTTTTGGAACAACACGACGGTCTTTGATTTCGATACGGCCTACGCCCCGATTTTCACCAATAATTGGATCGAAAAATTTACCACGGCCTTTCTATTCAGTCACCTCCAATCCAAAGGGGCGGGGGTGGCCGTCCCGACCCTCGTCATCCGGAACAACTACTTTCTCTCGACCGACGGGGGACGGACCTTCGATTGCCGGGTGCTGAAAGCGGTGGGAGACAACGGCGGGCAAACGGTGAACATCGGACCGGTTGTCTTTGAAGGGAATCATCTGCACCTGACGGCGGCCAGGTATATTGCCGAGATCGCCTGGGGTCGCCTCTTCGCCGCCGGAAACCGGCTGCTGCTGAAAATGAAGGAGAATCACCTCTTCGCTGGGGTCAACACCCGGGCCTGGTTCAAGGCGGATGTCCCGGCCGAGCCCGAGCGATCGCCGGTGCATCTGATATTTCAGGATAATGCCTATCCTGCAGGAACGACGATCCAGGAGGGCGCCGGCGCCTTGGTGACCGGCGTTGGTGCCCAGGGCCCCGATTGGGGGACGGCCAACCGCGTTCTGGGGGCCGAGGTTCAGGGGCCGGTCTTGACTTGGGCGGCCAATGACCGGACCCCGAGCGTCAAACTGGGGAACGTGTTCAAGACCGCCAATACCGTGCCCACCGCCATCAAAGATTTCCGGGAAGGACAGGCGGGCCAAAAGATCACGGTAATCATCGGCGACGCCCACACGGCCGTCGGTTTTCAGGGAACCAGCCTGAAAGGAAACGGGGGGAAGGATTGGAAGGCCGGCAACGGAGACTGGCTGGAATGTCTTTACGACGGGACCCAGTGGTACTGTTCCGTTCACCGGACCGCTCCCTGACCCTCGCGCCCTGCGGGGCAGCTTATAAAATAAGTTATAAAAAATTATGCCTATTCCTTTCCTGCTGCTCGGCTTCCTTTATTTTGCCGCCGTCTTTTTCGGCGGGGTCCATCTCTGGTCCCAGTCCGTCCTGGTGCTGGAGATTTTCGGAACGGCCCTGGTCCTGTTGTGGCCGAGGTGGCTGGCCGGAAGGCTGGCGGTCCGGGACCTTTTCGCCTGCTTCCGGGATCCGGCCTGTTCGCTGGGGGGGCTTTTCCTGATCTGGGCGGCCTTTTCCCTGGTTCCGCTCCCGGCCGCCGTGTTGCGCTTGATCTCGCCCGCTACCTATGGGCATTGGGCGGCCGCTGCCCTGGCCGGAGGGACGTTTCCCCGCCCCCTTTCGCTCTATCCGTATGTCACCTGGAACAGCTTGACTTTCGGCACGGCCCTGCTGGGGTATTACGGGCTGG
>JACRCK010000355.1 GCA_016219065.1 Deltaproteobacteria bacterium | reverse complement strand
GAACATCGAATGCGGATGAAATTTATTTTGAAAATAGCTTAGAAAACCCAATTTTGGCGGCGTGGGAGCCGCCTCTGCTGGGGGAGATCTCACCGCTATTCGATGTTGGACGTTCGATGTTCGTCATTTTAAGACTAAAGGGGCCGTGGAACGGACGGAAAAAGGCTGAGATCGGTATGGGGCAGGAAGCGGGCGGCGCTGAAGCGGTTCATGAAATCCTGGTTGACATTCATTTCCAGGTAGGTGATCGTGCCGGCGATCCGCCTGACCTCTTCCTGCTTCCGATAATCCAGCAGCAGTTCCGCCGCCCCCTGGAGTGAAGCGTTGCCCAGCGGGACAAACCGTTCCCGGGGCAGGTCCGGCAGCAGGCCGATGGTGATGGCCTTTTCCGGATCGATATGGTTGCCGAAGGCCCCGGCAATGAAAAATTGCTCCACTTCATCCAGTCCATGGCCCACCGACTGGACCAGGGTGGTCAGAATGGTATACATGGCGGCCTTGGAGCGAAGCAGGATGTCCAGATCGATTTGGGTGAAGACGATGGGCCGTCCGTTTTGGGTCTCGTCGGCGGGGACCAGCAGGTATGCCGGCTGCCCGTCTATTTCCACCCAGCGGTCGGTTTTTACCTTTCCGTTGAATTTACCCCGGATATCGATCAGTCCGGCCAGGAACATTTCGGCCACCAGGTCGATCAGGCCTGATCCGCAAATCCCCGCGGGCCGCCCCCCGCCGATCTGCCGGAAACGGATTTCCCGGGTCCGGGGATCGATCCGGACCTGTTCGATGGCCCCCGGACCGGCCGTCATGCCCATGGCGGCCACCCCGCCTTCCAGGGCCGGACCGGCCGCGCCGGCACAGCCCAGGAGCCACTGGGAATTTCCCAGGACCACCTCGGCGTTGGTCCCCACGTCCACCAGCAGCGAGAGGGACTCCTGACGGTTAAGGCGTGAAAACTGGATGCCGGCCAGGATATCCCCGCCCAGGTAGCTGCCGACATTCGGGAAGATATAGACCGGACCCCGGGGATGCAGCGTAAGACCCAATTCCCGCGCGGAAAGGGGCTCCAGGGTGTTGACGACCGGAATATAGGGCTCCCGGCGCAGGGCATAGGGATCCAGGCCCAGGAACAGGTGGATCATCGTGGTGTTTCCAGCCAGGACCAGGGCCAGCATGTTTTCAGCAGCCAGAGAGCGGGATGCGGCAAACTCCCGGATGATCCGGTTCAATTCCCGGATTACCGCCTCCTGGAGGGTTTGGAGGCCTTCCGGCTTCTCCGCCATCTGGATGCGGGTCAGAATATCCGGCCCGAAACGGGTTTGAGGGTTTTCGAAATCGGTTTCGAAAACAGGCGCCCTGCTTTTTAAGTCCCAGATCTGGCAGGCGATACGGGTGGTCCCCAGGTCCACCGCCAAGCCGTAGCATTTTTCCGTGGTGTCCCCCGGTTCCAGATCCAGCAGGCGGGCGCAGGGTGGGGTCAGGGCCACCGAGGCCGTTACCCGGTAGCGGGCCGTTCGGATTTGTCGAACCCATCCGGGTATCCGGTCAAAAGGGATCCGGAAGGTCTCCCAGCCCGTAAGGGCCTTCAGCTGCCTGACCACGCGGTCCAGGTCCGCGGTATTGTCCTGGAGGCTGGGGGAGGGCAGTTCCAGAAAAAATTTGGTGGCCAGGGGAAAGGTTTTATTCATGATCCGTCAACTGATCACCCAAACCGTTTTCTGACCGGCCTGTTGGATGATCTTGCCGGAAACGCTGCCCAGAAAAAACTCCTGGGTCTTGGAAATTCCCCGCCGGCCCAGGACGATGGTCCCGCAGTCTCCCTTGTCCGCCTCCGCCAGGACGGCCCGGGCAATGTCGGAGCAGCGCCAGCAGAACTTCTTTTTGATCTGCCGCGCAGAGAGGCCCGCTTCCAGCAGCATGATTTCCGCCTGGTCCATGAAGGCCTCCAGCCTTTGCCTATGGGTCTCCTGGGCCGAGGAGTTGAGGGAATCCAGGTTGGGAATGATCCGGGGCCCCAAAAGGGTGACCAGCCCGGGGTAAACGTTGAGCAGCACGACCCGGACCTCTTCGCTCGGGCAGGATTCCAGGACGAAGGAGAGATGGTCCACGGCCCGCAGGGCATTTTCCGAACCGTCCAGGGCGACCAGGATATGAGGCGCCGGCGTTTTTTTGCCGACCAGCCAGACGGGCACATCCCCCGCTCCCTGCAGGACCTTGCCGGAAACGCTGCCCAGGAAAAACTCTTCCACCTTGCTCAAGCCCCGGCGTCCCAGAACCACGGCGTCATAGAGGCCGTTATGGGCCTCGAAGAGGATGTCCCGGGCCAACCCTACCCTTTTCTCCTGGGATTTGACCCGCACCCGGTCTCCTGCCCAGCCCCAGCGAATCATTTTTTCCATGGATTTATGCAGAATCTGCTCGATGGCCTCCTGGTGTTTCTTTTTCCATTGCCGGATATATTTCTGGGCCTCGGGATTGGAAAGGAGGTCCTCCTTATAGACCGACGGTACGGGCGGGAGGACATGAAACAGGACCAGTTCGATCCCGGGGCAGTGACCGCCGACCTGATTGACGTAATCCAGGGTCTCCAGGGAGTTTCGGGATCCGTCAATGGCTACCAGTATTTTCTTGTTCATAAGGAAGACCCTTCCTCGGGGGAAGGGAACTTCTTCTCCCCCGGGATCGGTAATTTCAAGAGGCAGGGATTAAAAATCAATATTTAGCCAATAAAAAATGAGATGGCAACAGAAAAAACCTGCGGCCGGTCCGAGCGGGTAGGTTCTTTAGATTCTTACAGCCATTATCTGAGAATTTGTCTCTAACAATGGCTGTAAGAATCTAAAGAAAAAAACTACGTTCACTTGGGTTCTTGTTCAGCGGTTTTTTCCAACCAAAAAAAATTCAAATTTTTTTGGTTAGGCCTTGATCAATTTCGGTGCTCCTGGAAGCCCTGTTCTGTTGTTTCGAATTGGAACGTTTTTTCGAAATGGGGCGCTGCGTCAAGAAATGGGCGGAAACCCCCATTCAGCATGAAGAGTGGCTAAGTATGTAGATAGCGATCTGATCTCGGCTGCGCGGCAGACCGACTCGGTCTGCCAGACCGAGTCGGTCTCAACTCGGGCAGTTCTGGGTGTATTTTCATACTCCGCGGATGTTTTTCGCCCATCAGGTTAGTTCAAACATACCGGGGGCGGGTTTTAGTTCCTTCGTAATACTGCTCCAACCCCTTGGATTTTATCTTCTCGTTGATCCGCACCCAGATCTCGTACAGACGTTCGTCGAAGTTGGTGCGGTGGCAGGGGAACTCCTTGCATTGGTGACAGAAATCGACCTGTTTTTCCTGGTGACAGGGGCGGACTCCGCAGTTTTTAAACAGCCGGCACTGCTCGTTCCGGCAGCCCCGGCAGTTTTCCGAGGCCAGGTAATCCAGCATTTCCTTGAAATCAGGATATTTTTTAAAAATCGGCTGGCCCAGCAGGGTTTCAAACCGTTTGGCGTACGGTTCGAAATTTCCCAGTTTTTCCTTGAGTTTCTGGCTGTAGCGGCGGATATCGCCGTTCCCATGGGCGAAACAGGTTTCGCAGCAGAGGCCGCAGGGACCCAGGGACTCCTTGATTGATTCGTATTCCATGACACGATCTCCTTTCTTTACTAAAGATGAATATGATTTTAAAGATTGTTTTGAACGGATGGAAGTGGCATAATCGACAATGTAGATGGTGATATCGGCATAATATGATAAACTTTCGGTATTTTGTACGGGCAGGTTTTATACCCGCCCGCTTGGACGGATAGGCCGCCTGGTCTCTCGAAAGGGTTAAGCCAAATGAAAAAAGTAACTATCCTTGGGCTTTATAATTCCATGGCCACCACTATTTTCGGCCCCATGGATATCTTCAACCAGGCAGGAAGGCTCTGGGAACGGGTGAATAAATCCCCCCAGGCCCCGTTTTTCGACGTGGCCATCGCCTCGGCCGACGGGCAGCCCATCCAGTGCCTGAATAAGGTCCGGATTCAGCCCCACAGCGGCATCGAGGCCATCGAGCAGACGGATCTGCTGATCATTGCCTCGGCCACGTATATCGAGGAGATTCTGCAGAAGAGCCCCGGGCTGGTGCCCTGGATCCGCCGGCAGTACGACCGGGGCGCCCAGGTGGCCAGCATCTGCACCGGGGTTTTTTTGCTGGCGGAAACCGGGTTGCTGGACGGGAAAGCAGCTACTTTGCATTGGGGGTTCACCGAGGCCTTTCGACGGAGGTACCCCCGGGTGCCTTTGGAACCGGACCGGATGTTCATCGATCACGGCCGCCTCTATTGTTCGGCGGGGGTGAATGCCGGGATGGATTTAGCCCTGTACCTGGTGGAAAAGTTTTGCGGTCGCCGGACCGCGGTCGAGTCGGCCAAGACCATGATCCTGGATCTGGGACGGGAAAGGCAGTCTCCTTACAGCAGCGTCCTTCCTTCTCGGGATCCGGTCGACCCGCCGGTCGCCCAGGCCCGGAAGTGGATCGAAGCGCATTACACGGAAGCCATCGATTACGACCGCCTAGCCGGGAAGTTCCGGATGAGCCGCCGTTCTTTGGAGCGCCGCTTCAAGCAGGCCACGGGTACTACCCCGCTGGGTTACCTGCAGCAATTACGGGTGGAAACAGCTAAACGTCTTCTGGAGGAGGGCACCCGGAATTTTGATGAAATCACCTATCAGGTCGGGTATGAGGACATTCCTTTTTTCCGGAAGGTATTCATCCGCCTGACCGGCCTGCGGCCCAGGGAGTATCAGCAGCGGTTTGCAGGGTATTCGGTTAAACCGCTCCCGGAAGATATATAATTTAATTTTTAGTTGAAATCAATAAAGGGAAATAAGTATATTGTCGATAATTAGGCAGTATTTTTATAATACATTGTTAAGGTAGTAAGGAGGTAGGAAGGTGACCAGGATCAGATCAGAAAATAGAAAACCGTTTGAAAGCAGATGCCGACTAGGGCCTGCCCTCCTTCCCTTTTTATTACTTTTGCTATTGATTACGACTGGATGCGGTCCCTTGTTGTCGTCCGTCATAGGAGACCGGGATTGCCTGATTTATGCCCTGGAACTGCAGTCGCGGACCCCGGAAGGGATCCCCACTAAGCTGCTTTACGCCGAGGGGAAAGACTGGGCCCATTACTGGCTTTGGCTGCAGATCGGCAATATGGTCTATATCCATGACCGGGACGGATCACGTTTGTTCGGGCCCCTGCCGAACATCGACCCCTACACGATCGCCAGTTGGGCCGTTGCCCCCCATCGGGTGGAAAAAGCCGGTTATGTCGTGCATGATATGCTGGTTAAAAAATAAGCGGATGAGGGCTTCTTCAAAAGATGAGCCTATCCAGGAAGGATCCTCCAGACGATGGGGGTTTAATACGAAAATAGCTTACCAAGCTCACTCGGGCTCAGACCGACTCGGTCTGCCAGACCGAGTCGGTCTTAACCTTGGGCCTTACCTCTAAAGTTTTTTCATGCTTCGCGGGTGGCCAGCCGCAGGCGGCCATGGGGGTTAATAAGAAAATTCCGTTTGGCGTTCGGCGTAGAAGCTTGCCAGGCTTGCCCGGTCTCCTTCTATGGTTTGACGGCGTTCTTGAAGATAACCGGAAGATACCCGGCGTTGGTGGGCACAAGGACGCCGAAAACACCATGCAATCCGCCCTGGTTGCCGGCGGCGAAGTAGACCCGCTGGGTGCTTCCGGCCGCGGCGTTGTTCCCGATGGTCAAGGCCTTGAGGTCGGAAACGGTAATCGGAACCCCTCGGTCATCCATCAGTTGCCCCACAAAAGTATTCGTGCCGAGATCAAAGGCATTGATGGTCCCATCACCGGAATTACCCACGAGCAGCTTTCCGGCGAACTGGCCGAAGGAGAAGGGCGCGATCGCCAGGCCCCAGGGCGAGTTGAGCGTACCTTGGGAGGCCACCCGGTTGAGGAAGTTCCCGTTGGTGTCAAAGACACTCACAAAGCCGTTGCCCGGTCCCCGTACGTCGTCGAACAGGTTCGGGTTCTGTAAGGCGTAGGCGACGTACAGTTTCCCGCCCAGGAGCTGGATGTTGAAGGGGGCAAATCCCGCCGGGATACCGGGATCGATGAAGTTGCCGGTCAGATCGGGCGCGGTCGGGACACCTTTGATTACGTCGATTGTCCCCGTCCGGAAATTGGCCGCGTACAGATAGTCGTCAACCCCCACCGTAGCGAGGGTGACCCCTTTGTAGACGTTTGCCGGGTTGGCGGCGGCGAGGATCACATTCGCCGTCGTTTCAGGCTGTCCCGTCCAACCGGAGATGAGCCCGTCTTCGCTGACAAATATGAACCGGCTGCTGCCGAAGTTGGCGGTGCCGCTGAATACCTGACCCGTGATGGTCCCGGCCCCAGGGATGATCACCGAGGTGGCATTGATGGTCGTTGCGTCGTTCGCGGGGGCCACGTTGTAGAGGGTGGCTATGGCGGCGGCGTTGCCCGAAACCCAGAAGGGGCTCGTGGGGCCGAAGGTTATGCCCCAGGCGTTCCTGAGTCTGGAGTCGGTCACCAGTGCGGGTTTAATCAGCGGATCGTCTGTCACCAGGTTGACGTCTTGAAAAAACGTAACAGCGACAGCCGCGGAGGTAAAAAACGTTGCGGTTAATAACAGGATTATGATTGCGAATAGGCTCCACCGTGCGCTTCCGTTCGATTTGGTCATTTCGGGCCCTCCTTTTTCAGCTCAATAGAAAAAATATAACCAAATTACTAACGGAAATTCCATTATCGGAAACCACTATTTCACCGGCAAAAAAACGGTATTTATGAAATTGCACTGCGGAGTTTATTGGGGGTAAACCTTTCGGATCCGGCAACGTCCGGACTTCAGGTTCGGAAAACCCGAAACCGGGTCCGGCCCTTCCGTTCCGGTGAGTTCGTTGGCGTTGGCCTCCTCCCGGCCCTGGGAAAGGTTGAATGCCGGATGTGAACCCCGTCTTGCCTAACGATTAGTTTCGAAGCCCGGGCTTCGGTCTCCTCTGTCCGCCATTTCGTCGCCACCTGAATAACCTAGTTGCAAGCCGACCCCAATCATGCTATCCCTTTCCTGATTTTACTTTGGGGGAGAGCCTTATGCCATTCATCGTTTCCGTGGTCGGCTATAAGAAAAGCGGCAAAACGACGCTGGTCGAACATATTATTCCCATATTAAAAACAAAAGGTTACCGATTCGGGGTTTTAAAATATACCGGGGAAGGACTGCCGGAGGAACAGGAAGGCAAGGATACCGCCAAGTTCCGGGCCGCCGGGGCCGATATGGTCGGCCTCTGCGGGGAGGATCATTTCACCCTGTTCAAGGCCGGAGGGCATCCGGCCCTGCCGCTGGACCGGCTGGCGGCCTTTTTCTTCCCCGAGGCGGACCTGGTCCTGACCGAGGGGTTCAAAAAACAGCCTTTCCCCAAAATCGCCCTGCTCTCGGAAGGACAGGAGGAAAAACTGCTGACCGAGGTCAAGGGGGTTGTCCTGGCCACGGTGGGACCCCGGCCTTTCCGGGACGATCTGCCCCATTTCCAACCCGGGGAAGCCGAGCGGATCGTGGAGATGCTGGAGCAGCGGTTCTTAAAGGAACTCCGCGAACCGCGGATCAGGGTCTGGCTGGACGGAAAAAGGATACCGATGAAGGATTTCGTCCAGGACATCGTTATCCAGGGGATCATGGGCATGCTGGGGACCTTGAAGGGGTTCATCCCGTCCCGGAGGGTGGACATCTCCCTGTCGCCCGCTGCTGCGCCACCCGACAACGGGCTGCAATAAAATGGCTGATCCCGGACTCCTGCGGGTGGCGGTGCTCTACGGGGGAAAATCCTCCGAAAGGGAGGTTTCCATCGCCAGCGGCAACCAGGTGATGCAATCGCTGGACCCGGCCCGCTACCGGGTAACCGGGTACGATCTGAAAATCGACCTGCCCCGCCTGGTGGCCGACGCCCCCTCCATCGATGCGGCCCTGATCATCCTCCACGGACGGTTCGGGGAGGACGGCACGGTTCAGGGACTGCTGGAGCTGCTGGGGATTCCCTACCAGGGTTCCGGCGTCCTGGGCAGCGCCCTGGCCATGAATAAAAAGCTGACCAAGTGCCTGTACCGCCAGGCGGGTCTTCCGGTGGCCCGGGACCGGGTGCTCGAAAAAGGCCGGGCCTGGCCGCTGAGCGAGATAAGCCGGGAATTGGGCTGGCCCCTGGTGATCAAACCCAACCAGGAGGGTTCCAGCTTCGGCATCACAATCGTCCGTGACCAGGCCCAGTTGGAGGAAGGGCTCCAAAAGGCTTTTCAACTTGATACGGAGGTCCTGGTGGAAGAATACCTGGCCGGCCGGGAGATCACCTGCGGGGTCCTGGGCAATGCCGAACTCCAGGCCCTGCCCCTGGTGGAAATCATTCCTACCGAAAAATATATTTTTTTTGATTACGAAGCCAAGTACAAGGAGGGGGCCTCCCGGGAGATCTGTCCGGCACCGGTCAGCCCGGAAATCACCCGCCAGGCCCAGGAATACGGGATCCGGGCCCACCAGGTTCTGGGCCTGCGGGGATACAGCCGTACAGACATGATTGTCCGAGGAGAAAAAATTATACTTTTGGAAACCAATACCATACCGGGAATGACCAGAACCAGCCTTTTCCCTCAGGCCGCCCAGGCCGCAGGATTGACCTTCGGTGCCTTATTGGATCGGTTGATTGAATTGGCCTTAGAGAAATAAAATTCGTCATTTACAGATTACAAAACAAAAAGAGGAGATACTTTTTACAGTATCTCCTCTTTAGTTTTTCAAAACAAACCAAAGGGATTATTTCCCGGTTGCTGCCCCATGCAGTTTGACTTCAACTTTTTCATCCAGACCGGCATAGTATTCACGGAGAATATCCAGAACCTCCTCGCGACCGAAATGATCGGCAATCGGCGTGCCTTCGGACAGGCCCTTACGCAGTGCCGTCCCGCTCAGCAGGACCCGTTCTTTCTTGTCGTGGGGGCAGGTTCTCAAGGAAGCCATGCCGTCGCATTTGTAGCAGTAGAATGTCCAGTCGATCTTTAGCGGGGTGCAAAGCAAGGCTTTTCCGCCAGCCGGCTTGGGAATCTTGTCAAAAATGGTCTGGGCTTCAAACATGCCGTAAAAATCACCAACACCGGCATGGTCACGGCCGATAATCATCCTGGAGCACCCGTAATTTTGACGGAAGGTGGCATGAAGCAGGGCTTCACGGGGGCCGGCATAACGCATATCCAGCGGATAACCGCCCTGAAGGACCTTGTCT
>JACRCK010000353.1 GCA_016219065.1 Deltaproteobacteria bacterium | reverse complement strand
CAAAAAAAATCACTACCGCTTTAGCGGGTGTCATACTGGCCTTCCTGATGGTTTCTGCCGCGACCGAGGCCCGGGCCTATACCTATCCTTTAAAGTCGGCAGCGAACACGCGTTACCTGCTGGACCAGAACAACCGACCCTTTTTCTGGTCCGGCGACACGGCCTGGTCCCTGCTCGCCCAGGTGAGCCGGGAGGACGCCGTCGCCTATCTGGAAGACCGCCGGCAGAAGGGGTTCACCGTCCTTCTGGTGAATCTGATCGAGCATCAATTTGCCGTGAATGCCCCCCGGAATTATTACGGGAATGCCCCCTTCACCGGCCAGGCCTTCACCACGCCCAACGAGGCCTATTTCGCCCACGCGGATGATGTCATCCGCGAGGCCGCCAACCGGGGGCTGGTGGTGCTGCTGGCCCCCCTGTATCTGGGCTACCAGTGCGGGAGCGAGGGCTGGTGCAACGAGGTTAAGGCCGCGGCGGCCGCCGATCTGCGGTCCTGGGGGCGCTATGTCGGCAATCGCTACCGGAGTTTCGACAACCTCGTCTGGAACATCGGCGGCGACACCGATCCCACCCCGGTCAAGAGCAAGGTCCAGGAAATGGTGGCCGGCATCCGGGAGTTCGACACGCGCCATCTTTTTACGGCCCACAATCAGCCGGAATCCTTTGGGGTGACTCCCTGGTCCGGAGAGACCTGGCTGCAGGTCAATAATGTTTATTCCTACAGCACGGCCCTTTATCAGAACGGTAAAACGGCCTATACCCGCTCGCCGGTGTTGCCCTTTTTCCTGATGGAATCGACTTACGAGAACGAGCACAGCGCCACCCAGCAGCAGTTGCGGGCCCAGACCTACTGGACGGTGCTGGCCGGAGGCTTTGGGTTCCTGTTCGGCAACTGTCCGATCTGGCATTTCGGCTCCTCTTCCTCCTGGTGCGGCTCCACCAACTGGAAAGGGCAACTGAACAGCCAGGGCGCGCTGAGCATGAAGTATGCGCAGCAACTGTTTACCTCCCGGGCCTGGCAGCTGTTGACGCCGGACTTCAGCCATACCGTCCTGACCGCCGGCTATGGAACCTGGGGCAGTACCGACTACGTCACGGCGGCCCGGGCGTCGGACGGCCAGACCCTGATCGCCTACCTGCCGACCAGTCGGGCGGTGACGGTAGACTTGACCAAGATAGCCGGCACGCAGGTCCAGGGCTGGTGGTATAACCCGGCGAACGGTTCGGCCACTGCCATCGGGACCTACGGGACCACGGGCAGCCGGACTTTTACGCCTCCCGCCGCCGGCGACTGGGTCCTGGTGGTCGACAACGCCACCCTGAACCTTCCCACCCCGGGAACCGCCGAATACAATCCCCTCCGCCTGAGCCCCCCCAAGAATTTAAGAATCCTGTAAACAAATAAAGCAGATTTTCTTTGCCATTTGCGGTAACATATATCGGGTCGGACTAAACCGCCCTATAACGCCTACGGCATCACACCCGCGAAGCATGAAAATATAGGGCCTGGCAAGGCTTAAGGCTAATAATCAATTCTTAATGGTTAATTCTTAACGGTCCGATCGCTAGTTAACCAGTAACCAGCAACAGGTTTATTTTCGAACTAAATGGCAAGGATATTGTCTAAAAAAATTGTCTATATCTTTTTAGGCCTCTCGGTGCTGCTCTTTTTTTGGGGCGGGGGGCTGTCCAGGGTGGGTTTCCTTTTCGGGACCCACCTCGGGTTGGGTGAAAATCCGCGGGAAAGCCAGTCGGCCCCCCTGGTTTATTTGCCCCAGGTTCAAGGCGGGGGAGGGGGTGATACCCGGGCCTACACCTACCCGCTTAAAATCAACGCCGCCAATCGGTATCTGGAGGACCAGAACAACCAACCCTTTTTCTGGTCCGGCGACACGGCCTGGTCCCTGCTCGCCCAGGTGAGCCGGGAGGACGCCGTCGCCTACCTGGAAGACCGCCGGCAGAAGGGGTTCACCGTCATTCTGGTGAACCTGATCGAGCATCAATTTGCAACGAATGCCCCCCGAAATTATTACGGCGCGCCTCCCTTCAGCGGAAAGGTCTTTACGACGCCTAATGAGGCCTATTTCGCCCATGTGGATTATGTCCTCAACGAGGCCGCCAACCGGGGTCTGGTGGTGCTGCTGACCCCCCTTTATTTAGGCTACCAGTGCGGAGGCCAGGGCTGGTGCCCCGAGGTGCAGGCGGCAACAGCCGCCGATCTGCGGTCCTGGGGGCGCTATGTCGGCAATCGCTACCGGAGTTTCGACAACCTCGTCTGGAACATCGGCGGCGACACCGATCCCACCCCGGT
>JACRCK010000046.1 GCA_016219065.1 Deltaproteobacteria bacterium | reverse complement strand
GGAGGGGCCTGCTTCAGTATAAATTTAACTACTTCGGCCCGGTTTCCCGCCACGGAGTACCTTTGGAAAACCCTTTGGCCGGGACCTGCTGACTATACCGGATATGGTGGTTACCCACTCAAAAGGGTGAAGCGTCTTAATAATTAACAGTTAACCATTGATTATTGATTATTCGTCTTTCTGCAGTTGCCCAGTCCTAGAAGTTCTTCACCAGTACCTCCCGGGTCCGTCCCCCGTCCGCCGAGCCGACGACCCCTTCCCGCTCCATGATCTCGACCAGACGGGCGGCCCGGTTGTAGCCGATACGTAGCTTGCGCTGGATCATGGAGATGGAGACCTGGCGGGTTTCCCGGACGATGCGCACAGCCTCGTCGTATTTTTCATCCAGGTCTTCTTCTCCTTCGGGCGCGGCCGTTTCCTCCATGGTCATGATCGACTCGTCGTAGACCGGCTCTTTCTGGTCCCGCAAGTACTGGGTCACCCGCTTGATCTCCGCCTCCGAAACGTAGGCCCCGTGGATCCGCTGCAGCTTGGACACCCCGGGGGGCAGATAGAGCATATCCCCGGCCCCCAGCAGGGCTTCGGCGCCGTTGGTATCCAGAATGGTCCGGGAATCCGTCTTGGAAGAGACCTGAAAGGAGATCCGGGTGGGGAAATTGGCCTTGATGATCCCAGTCAGGACATCCACCGAAGGCCGCTGGGTGGCGATCAGCAGGTGGATCCCGGCGGCCCGGGCCATCTGGGCCAGGCGGGTCAGGTATTCCTCCACGTCCCGGGAGGAAACCATCATCAGGTCCGCCAGTTCGTCGATGACGATGATGATATAAGGGAGCCAGCCCTCGGGGTATTCGTCGGGGCTGCCTTTTTTTTCCTTGAGCAGCTTCTGGTTATAGGTGTCGACCCCCCGGGAACCTTTCTCGGCCATCTTCTGGTAACGGTCTTCCATCTCTCGGATGGCCCAGCGCAGGACCCGGGTGGCCATTTTCGGTTCGGTCACCACTTCGTGGAGCAGGTGGGGGATCCCCTCGTAAGGCAACAGTTCGATCCGTTTCGGATCGATCATCAGGAAACGGACTTCTTCGGGCCGGGCCTTGAAGAGGATGGAACAGATCATGGCGTTCAGCGAAACGCTTTTGCCCGTTCCGGTGGCCCCGGCGATCATCAGGTGGGGCATCCGGGCCAGGTTGGCCACCATCGGGGCGCCCATGATATCCTTGCCCAAAGCGATGGTCAGCTTGGACCGGGCGCTCGAAAATTCCTGGGACGCCAGAATTTCCTTCAACCCCACGGTTTCCCGCTGGGTGTTGGGGATCTCGATGCCGATGACCGCCTTGCCCGGCAAGGGCGCCACGATGCGGATGCTGACCGCCCGCATGGCCATGGCCAGATCGTCGGCCAGTCCGGTGATGCGGCTGATTTTTACCCCCGGGGCCGGTTCAAACTCGTACATGGTAATGACCGGACCGGGGGATACTTCCGTAACCTGCCCTTCCACCCCGAAATCCTTCAACTTCTTCTCCAGCAGCCGGGAATTCATGATCAAGCTCTGCTGCTGAATCTGCAGGTCCTTTTTCTCCACGTCGTCCAGCAGGGAAGGGGGCGGCAGGTTGAAATCCCCCAGGTCCTTCATGAAAAGGAACTGTTCCTGTTGAATCACTACTTTGGGGGTCGGGGGGGGCTTGACTACGACCGGGTTGGTGATGATCACCGGCGGCTTGGCTTCCCTTTCCTTCTGCTGTTCCTTCCCGATGCTCAAGACCTTGGCCTTTCGGCGCCGCTCCCGATTTTTCTGGAAATCATCCCGCCATTCCTTGCCCTTAAGAACGGCCGCCAGTTTGACCCGCTCCCCGACCCGGGTCAGGGAGACCCGGCTGATCAGGAGCAGGCCGATGAGACCCAGGACCAGCAGCAGGATATTCGTCCCCGGAGGATTCAGGAGCTGTTCGATCCGTTGATAGACCACCAGACCCACCACCCCGCCCCAGGGGAAATTCCAGCCGAAAAATTGGAAGTTTTCCCGAAAACCGGAGAGGATGGCCGAGGAGGACAATATCAACATCAGATATCCCAGGGCTACCCAGGAGGGAGAGGCCGGCCGGGGTTGCCGTTTAAAGGAGAAAAAGGTCAGTTGCCCCACGATGAAAACCAGCCAGAAAGAAGCCAGACCCAGGGATTCAAACAGGAAAGAAGAAAAAAAGGACCCGATCCGACCGATCCAGTTTTGCACCGGCCGCCCTCCCGTTTCCGGGGCACTGAAAGAGGGATCGTCCGGGTGGTGGGTGAAAAGGCTCAAGGCCAGAAGGATCGTCACCGCCCCCAGGAGGACCCCGATGATCTCCTGTTGAATGGATCGCGAGCCGTTGTCTTCTTTTTCCTTGACCATAATCTAGTTTGGACCGTGAAAAGCTGCGTGCGTTAAACTCGAAATCCGAAATTCGAATTTCGAATTTTTCCCCTACATGGGTATAATCAGCGGTATCACTACGGGTCTTCTTTCGATGGACTTGAAGAAAAACCGCTGCAAGGTCCGGCGGATCTCTTCCTCGATTTCCGGCCAGTTCTTCCGATCCTCCACCTGCCGGAGGGTCAGTATCTCGAGCACCCGTTCCTTGCCTTCCTGGATCAGTTCCGGGTATTCCTCTTCCGAAATAAAGCCCCGGGAGATGATTTCCGGACCGGAGAGGAGTTCCCCGGTCTGATTGTTCAGGACCATCATCACCACCGCCAGCCCTTCGCTGGAGAGCCGGCGGCGATCCCGGAGGATGAGGTCGCCCACATCCCCCACGCCCTTCCCGTCCACGAAGACCCGGCCGGCCTCGACCGGTTCCCCGAAGCCGATCCCCTCCGGTCCGAACCGGAGCACCTGGCCGTTTTCAGCCACGATCAGGCGTTCCCAGGGCAGGCCGAGCTTGTTTCCCAACTGGGCATGCTTGACCAGGTGACGGTATTCTCCGTGGATGGGGATGAAATACCGGGGCCGGGTCAGATGGATCATCAGCTTCAGCTCCTCCTGATTGGCGTGACCGGACACGTGGATCTCGGAAACCTTTTCATAGACCACCTCGGCCCCGAACCGGTAGAGATTATTGATCATACCGTCGATGGCCCGTTCATTGCCCGGAATGAAACGGGAGGACAGGATGACCGTGTCCCCTTTTTTGATTTTAATCTGCTTGTGATCGGCCCGGGCGATGCGGGTCAGGGAGGACTGGGGCTCCGCCTGACTTCCGGTGGTGACAATGGCGACCTGGGCGTCCGGGTATTGGGACAGCTCCCCCAGGGAGATCTCCCGGTCTTCGGGCACCCGCAGGTAGCCCAGTTCCCGGGCGATACGGCAGTTGGTGATCATGCTCTTGCCGTTGAAAACCACCCGCCGGTCGTAACGGACCGCCGAATCCACCACCTGCTGAATACGGTTGATATTGGAGGCGAAAACGGCCACGATCACCCGGCCTTCGCATTCCCGCATGATCTGGTCCAGGGTGGCGCCGATCCTTTTTTCCGGCAGGGTATAGCCTTCCCGCTCCACGTTGGTCGAATCCGACATCAGGGCCAGGACCCCCCGGCTCCCGTAAGCGGCAAAGGTATTCAGGTCGCAGACCTCTCCGTCGATGGGCATCGGATCGATCTTGAAATCCCCCGAATGGATCAGGGTCCCCTGGGGGGTCTGGATGGCCAGGCCCAACCCGTCGGGGATGCTGTGGGTTACCCGAATGAATTCGATGGTAAACGGGTCCAGCGTCAATACCTCCCGGGCGGCGACGGCCCGCAGGTCGACCCGGTCCAGGAGCTGGTGTTCCTTCAACTTTTCCCGGACCAGCTCCAGGGTGAACCGGGAGCCGTACACCGGCACGGAAATCTCCCGCAGCAGAAAAGGCAAGGCCCCGATATGGTCCTCGTGACCGTGGGTCAGCACCACGGCCAGGATCCGGTCCTTGTGCCTAAGGAGGTGACTGAAATCGGGGATGACGATATCGACGCCCGGCATGGAATCCTCCGGGAACATCAATCCGGCGTCGATGACCAGGATCTTCTCCGCGCATTGCAGGAGCAGCATATTGAGGCCGATCTCTCCCCAGCCGCCCAGGGGGATCAGTTCAACGGTCGATGCAGATTTCTGATCGCCGGAGGTCGTCGGGTCCGTCATGGTCTTGAATCCTCGCTGGTTTTAAAATGCTGTTGAATGGCCTCCCGGACCTGTTCCATCAATGGTTCTACCGCCTTGGGAGAAACCCCTGCGGTGGGAATGGGTTTTCCGATCACCAGTTCGATGGTCCCCGGATGAAGACGATAGCTTTTTTGGGGCATCACCTGGCCGCTGCCACTGATGCTGATGGGAACCATCGGCCGCCCAGCCTTGGCGGCTAAAATGAAACCCCCCTTTTTAAATTCCCCCAGATGGTTTGGAGGTTGTCTCGTTCCCTCCGGAAATATCAGCACCGATGTCCCCCCTTTAATCTTTTCGGCGGCCGTGAGCAGGCTCTTATAGGCCGATTTCGGATTGCCGCGGTTGATGGGAATGTAGCCGACCCGGGCCATAGCATAGCCCATGAAAGGGATTTTAAACAGGCTCTCCTTGGCCAGCCAGCGAAATTGGAACTTCAGTTTGCCCAACAGGGCCAGGATATCATAGGCGCTCTGGTGATTGGCGGCAAAGAGATAGGACTGGCCCGGATCCAGCGGCTCCAGATAAGTCACCCGGACCCGCACCCGGGACAACCACAGCAAGGTAGCCGCCCACCGGGAAGCCATCCGGTGGGCGCGGTTCCCGGTCGAATCCGACAGGGCCGCGGCTATGGAGGCCAGGCTGAAGAAAAAGGTCAACATCAAAAAAATAGGCAGAAAAAGCAGGGTTCGCAGGGACATATCAATCACCAGAGGGGATCTTAATCCATTGCCCCCTCCGAGTCAATTAAGGATTACGACTTGCCGGGGCGGCCGCGATATGGTATGAAAGCCAAAATGCCCTGGAGGAGCTTAAAGGTTCCGAGGTAGGGTGTTTTGAATTTTTGATTTTAGTCATTTGAATTTGTTTCGAATTTCGAGTTTCGAATTTGAGCTATAAATTAGAATAGTTCCAGCTAGACTTTAAAAGGGGGTCCTATGGCATCGGTCAACAAGGTCATTTTAATCGGAAATCTGGGAGCGGATCCGGAATTGCGCTATACGGCCGGCGGGATGGCCGTGGCCAAGTTCAGCCTCG
>JACRCK010000352.1 GCA_016219065.1 Deltaproteobacteria bacterium | reverse complement strand
TGAAGCCCTGTCGAAGCTGGGCCATATCCCGGCCAGGGATTTGGCCGTCATCAAGAAAAAGGCCCGTTTTTCGGTGGAACGCGTCGACGAACTGGAACAGATCACCAAGCACGACGTGATCGCCTTTCTGACCAACGTGGCCGAGCACGTGGGGCCCCCCAGCCGCCATATCCACCTGGGCCTGACCTCCTCCGACGTGCTGGACACCTCCCTGGCCATACTGCTTACGGAGGCGCTGGACGTCATCCTGGAGGACCTACAGCGCCTGCAGGAAGCCCTTAAGGAGCAGGCCTTCCGCCATAAAAAAACGGCCATGATCGGGCGCTCCCACGGCATCCACGCCGAACCGATCACCTTCGGCCTGAAACTGGCCATCTGGTACGACGAAAGCAAGCGCAACCAGCGGCGCCTGGAACAGGCCCGGGAGACCATCGCCGTGGGCAAGGTTTCCGGGGCGGTCGGGACCTTCGCCCACCTCTCCCCGGCCGTGGAGGCCCACGTCTGCAAAAAACTGGGCCTTACGCCTGCCCCGGCCTCCAGCCAGATCGTTCAACGGGACCGCTACGCCGAATACTTCTGCGCCCTGGCCGTGCTGGCCGGCTCCATCGAAAAGATGGCCGTCGAGATCCGCCATCTGCAGCGGACCGAGGTCCTGGAGGCCGAGGAATTTTTTTCCAAGGGCCAGAAGGGCTCCTCGGCCATGCCCCACAAGCGCAACCCCATCGCCTCCGAAAACCTGGCCGGCCTGTCCCGCCTGATCCGGGGCTACGCCCTGGCCGCCCTCGAAGACCAGGCCCTCTGGCACGAACGGGACATCAGCCACTCCTCGGTGGAGCGGGTCATCGGTCCCGACGCCACCACCCTGCTCGATTACATGCTGGCCCGCCTGACCGGCCTGATCAAAAACCTGATCGTCTACCCGGAGAACATGAAGCGCAACCTGGAGATCACCCGCGGCCTACCCTTTTCCGAGGGGGTGCTGCTGGCCCTGACCCGCAAAGGCGTGAGCCGCGAGGAGGCCTATAAGATGGTCCAGGAAAACGCCATGCAGGTCTGGGCCGACGAGGGCAATCGCTTCCAGGACCTACTGGCCGCCGACCCCCGAATACAAAGGTACTTGAAGCCCAGGGAACTGGCGGCGTTGTTTGACCTGGACCATACGCTGAAGAATGTGGATGTGATTTTTAAAAGGGTGTTCGGGAAAAAATAATAGGCCTGAGCCCCCGATTAAGCTAAATTCGAAATCCAAAATTTAAAATAAAGGGAAACCTTTTTATGTACTGTGCGTGCTTATCTCCAGTCCTAATCTACAAATAGGTAGAAGAAATGACTTTAGTGGTTGGAAGGATCATATCCGGAAAGACGTACTTAATCGGCGATACCGAATTGACCTACCATAGTGGCAGAAAGGGAAATCCTTTTGTAGGTAGCAATCGTTGAGGTCACGGCCCAATATTACTCTTATAGTACCCCTCCCAAATATCCTTCCTCAAAAAATAAAATAATTGACAAAAGGCACACATTGTCTTAATCATATTGTATGGAAATCTTTCGATGGGACAATGACAAAAATGAGCTGTTAAAAAAGACCAGGGGCGTCTGTTTTGAACAAGTGGTCATACTGATGGAAAAAGGAGAGGTCCTCGATACCGTAGAGCACCCAAACCAGGAAAGGTATCCGGGCCAAAAAATCGCCCTGATCAGAATAGATGACTATGTATATCTCGTTCCTTATGTTGTGAGGGGCGAGGAGCTGTTCCTCAAGACGATTATTCCCAGCCGGAAGGCAACCGACAGGTATAAGAGGGCTAAGCAATGAAGAAAGCAGTTTTGGACGAAGAAGAAAGAGACATCCTTGAATCCTTCGAGCGGGGGGAATGGGTTCCGGTAAAAGACAAGAAAAAGGAAATAAAGAAACTCCAGGAGTATGCCAGGAATACGCTGCAGAAAGACAGGAGGATAAACATCCGCATGTCCTCGAAGGACCTGGACCAGGTTCAGGTCATCGCCGCGCAGGAAGGCATTCCCTACCAGACTTTGATATCCAGCATCATCCATAAATATGTTTCAGGATACCTGGTAGAGAAAAGGAAGGCCTGACCGGCATCCTTAGGACGGATGAGGCAACATGACACCGGCCGTCAAAGCGGCTGATAAAGCCTGGATTGTTTACAAGCTGCATGAATACCGCCACGACCCTGCCAGTGCATCCTATGGGGTGGAAGCCGCTGAAAAGCTGGGCGTCCCACAGGATAGGCTCTTCAAGACCCTGGTGGTGAGCCTGGACAGTAAGGAACTGGCCGTGGGGATCATTCCCGTATCTTTTCAACTCGACCTGAAGCTCATTGCCCGGGCGGCCGGTGTCAAGAAAGCCGCCCTGGCCGCCAAGGCGGACGTGGAACGGGCTACCGGCTATGTCCTGGGCGGGGTCAGCCCGCTGGGGCAGAAAAAACGGCTCAAAACCTATATCGATACCTCGGCCGAAAGCTTCCCTACGGTATTCGTCAGCGCCGGGCGCCGGGGCCTGCAGATTGAGCTGAGCCCGCAGGACCTGCAGGCGCTGACCGCCGGAAAATACGCCGAACTATGTCAACCGAAGCTGAAGAATTAAGAACTGCAACACGACGACGAACTTCTGGACCGGCTGCGCTCGCGCGGGTATGAACTGGCCCGAGCGCTCCGGCGTACGGTTTGACTCCGGGTAGCCCCTCCAATTCCACCCTTTTGGGCTGCTGAAAGGCCCAGCGACCTTCCTCTAACGCCCGGTTCCGAATCCCTCTTTATCCCCCTGGCAAGAAGTTTCTAAAGGGATTCCCATTTCATCCGAAAAATGGGACATGATCGAGAAAATTACACCATCCGCCACCTGGAAGCTCCGGGCGACCATCGCCGGCCTTTTCCTGCTGATCTGCCTTGCTGGACTGGGGCCTTACGCCCGGGGGGAAGCGGTTTTCCCAGCCGACAAGCAGGCCTATTACGACGCCCTGGCGGCAACGGAAACCCCCACCCAGCAAAAAATCAGCACCAGGCTCCTGGCCGTTGTTGCCGGCTGGGACCCCGTCAACCATGAACGGCTGCGCGGCGGGGAAATCGTCTGGGAGGGGCTGCCCGGCCAATCCCGGATTCTGGTGGGCACCTTTATGTCCCGGACCACCTACCAGAATTATTACGCCCCCTACCTCCACCAGCCGGAATACCATCTGACCAAAAGCCTCTGGGTAACCGTGGTCCCGGAGCTGAAAAATTTCTTCATCGGCCAGACTTGTCCCCCCAGCAAGGAAAGGGTCCGGCAGTTGCTGGGCCTCAACCCGGCTTACGCCTTCGAAGTATTCCTGGAGATGTGGGTCAACCCCGCCGATCTTTTTCGACCCAGCCCGGACCCGGAAAACAACGATCATGAAGCCATGCTGGCCGGACAGACCGCTCCGGGGAACTGGACCTTTCCCCAGGACGGCAATCCCTTTATCCGCGTCGACGATTCGGCGCTCTTCCTGGAGGCGGCCTGGCTGGCCCCGAAAACTTTCAAACAATGGTTTATAAACCGGGCCGAGACCATCTACCACCGCGACGGGGACGATCCGGCCGGCTGGGGGGACCCCTGGACCCGACTGGGGTACACCTATGACTGGGGCAATCCCACCGATCCGGTGGGGGCGAGCGAATTTATTCTCCGCATCCACCCCGACACCAAAGATCTGGTGATCAAACTGGAAAAAGCCGTCGATGCCGATACACCGGATTGGAGCGCCTACTTCAAATGCTTCTATAACGCCTGGTTCCCGCTGATCTTTAAAAACGATCAGTAGACCAGGGGCAGCAGCTTTTTCGTCCTCTGCCGGTACGGGGCATATTGCCTTCCATACGCCTCCCGCAATCCTTTTTCCTCCACCGGGATCAATAGGAGGATCAGAAAAAGATACAGGCCGAAAAAGGCCAGGAAGGCCCAGGACCGGGTCAGGCCGGCCAGCCCCAGGGAGATCTGCAAGGCCGCCGCATACATGGGATGTCTTAAAAACCGGTAAGGTCCTTTAAAAACCAGCTCGTCACTTTTTCGAGGCGTGCTGCCTCCGAGCTGGTAATTTTTTTCCAGGCAGATCAAAGCCCATCCCATCAGCAGATACCCGATCACATAGACCGCTAACCCGGCTGTTTCCAAAATCGCCGCCAGCCCGGAGCTGTTAAATTGGATGCGGGTAGGGTCGATGACCTCCAAATTCCGGCAGATCATCAGTATGGCCGCCAGGGGATTGACGATCAGCAAAAAGAAAAGATTGACACTGTTGACCAACTGCATCAAAAATCCGTCCTGCGGTTTGTCTAAAACGGACCCGGTGGCAAATCGCTTGATGACGACCAACGCGGCCAACAAAATCAGAATCAAGAAACCTATCGTCCTTTGATCAAAAAGGTACATCGCTTCCTCCATTTGCTCGATCTTTAACAGTTTACCTTGGACTCGCCGGAAGGGGAGGAATCCGACCAATATTCCCTGACGATGAGTTTGGCCAGGATAATGACGCCGACGCCGATAAAACCGGCCCCCCACCCCACATCGAAAAGGAAGGCTATTCCGATCCAGATGAAAAACAGGCCCCAGCCCAGCGCATCCAGCCGCCGGCCCATTTGCTTTCTTTGCGCTTCTTTGATCTCCTGATTATTATTTCTCTCCGACATGATCTTCCTCCTCCCGGATGCTACCCGGCTCTCCTTTCATTCCGGTGCATTTTTTCATCATGGACTGCATCGTTTCCGCACAATCGCAGGGGCCTCCTCCACCAGATTTTTCCCGCACTTTCCGCATCATTTCCATACAAAGCGATCCGGGCCCCTGCTTTCCGGACATCTTCCGCATGATTTCCGCAAAGGGGACATCCTCCAGGCAGGTGCTGAAGGCTTTTGGTTTTTCTTTTTGATTATCCATTTCTTTGCCTCCTTTTTCTTTTTACGGCACTATAAAGCAGGAAGCATGCCGAAGGGCGGATTCGGCAAAGGGACAAAGGCCTGTTCGCGTAACTTATTGATAAATAAGAATTAAGGACGATATGGCCATGAGGGGCTTTCCAAACGAAATTGTGATCGGTTACCAATCGTAATAAAAAATCCGAAGATATCTTACCATCGGTAACAGACCAGCGGGGATGGTGGATTTTAAGCCGATGCCGGAAGGATGGACTCGACGATTAAATCAAAGGGCTTTTTCCAGCCGGGGGAGATGCCATCGTTTTCGCCTCTCCCACAGGTTCTTCCGGCTGATCCCTAAAATCTCGGCTATCTGTTCTTCGGAATGATCGTTCTGCAGGGTCAGAATGGTCTGCCGGACATATTCTTCAATGGAGACAAAGTCCCGCCCATTCCGGAAGGAATCGGTTTTAGCCGACAGCTTGGGTGGAAGCTGTTCCGGTGTTATGGGATTTCCATCATCCGTAAGGTGCAGGGCATATTCAATCACGTTTTCCATCTCTCTTACATTCCCCGGCCAAGGGTAGGCCATGAAAACCTTGAGGGCCTGGGAGGAGATTCCCGTTACCTGGCGAGCATGGGTGTCACAGAGCCGCTGCAGGAGATGAGCGGCCAGCGGAGGAAGGTCTTCCTTTCTTTCCCGGAGAGGCGGCAAAATAATGGGGATCACGTTTAAACGGAAGAAAAGATCTTCACGGAAGGTCCCGGCACGAACTTCCTCTTCGAGATTCCGGTTCGTAGCCGCGATGATCCGGACGTCAAACTTGCGAATTTTCGTATCCCCGACCCGGCGGGCTTCCCCCTCCTGAAGGAAACGCAGCAATTTCACCTGGACCGGCAAGGGGATTTCCCCCACTTCATCCAAAAAGAGGGTTCCCCCGTCCGCCGTCTCCAGGAGACCCCGATGGTCCCGGACCGCTCCCGTAAAGGACCCCCGCACATGTCCGAAAAGCTCGGACTCCAACAGGTTTTCAGGGAGGGCGCCGCAGTTTACGGTTACAAAGGGCTTTTCCTTTCTCGCGGAGTTGAAAACAATGGCCCGGGCGATGAGTTCCTTCCCGGTTCCGGATTCGCCGCTGATCAACACCGAGCTGGTGGTGGAAGCCACCCTTTCGATAAGCCGAAAGATGGCCTTCATCCTTTTGGATTGGGTGACGATATTACTGAACCGGGCCTGGCGTTCCACTTCCCGCCGGAGCGTGGCACATTCCTCGGTAAGCCGGATCTGCTCGGTGACATTTCGAACAACTTCCACGGCCCCGACAATCCCACCCTGCTCATCCCGATAGGGGCCTGAAAATACTTCCAGCCACAGAATGCCGCCATCCGGGAGTTGGACGTCCCGGAGAGCGCTTCTCGGCTTCCCGTCTTTTATAACCTCCAGGATGATGCAATTCTCGCAGGGCTCGCTTCGTCCGCGATAGGCTTCGTAACACCGCGCCCCGATTTGGGACCCATACAACCGTTGAACGGCTTCGTTCTGAAATAGGACGTGCAAATCTTTGTCGATGACGGTGACGGCGTCACTGACGGTATTCAACACTGCTTCGAAGAGTTTCCGGTCTTGTATTTTCAACGCTTCGGCTTGCCTGTCATCTCTCTGAGGCCCTCAACGAAAAAAGCCTCTAAAAGGGGAACCCTTTCGAGGCTTTTTGGCCGAAATGTGCCTATCCCACTTCATTTCCCAATCCTCGGCGGTCTTGAGTTAACTTAGTGAGTTTTTCTGATAAAGCAGGTTTAAGCCATAGCACTTTATGGGGAAAATATCAATCCTCAAACTTTTGTTAAGGGCCTGGCGGGTTATTCTCAGGCTGAGAGCGGCAATGGACTGTTTGCTCCCCCTCGGCGTAGGGCCTCGTCGACCAGAGGGGAACCCGGTTGGCCGATGCAGCGGTCAAAGAGAACTGAAATTTCCCCTGGGTCGCAGAAAACGGGGCCGCCTCGAAGGATGCAACCCCTATGGACGGAACTTGACCGATCTCATAAAATCCGGATGGGACATCAACAAGTTAGGGGATTGATCGGCGCGTTTACAGCGCGAGAAAGGTTGCAGCCTTCATCGAGGACCCGGTTTCGAAGCCCTCTTTACCCCCAAAAAGAAGTTTCTAAAGGGAATTTCATTGCAACCGCCTGGTTCCCGCTGATCTTTCAAGAGTGGAAATAGTTATTTTTTCGGGTGCCTTTTTTTGGTAATATTCAGGTCTGACTTGGGGACCGGAAGCAATAGAGCTATGAAAACCTACCTGCGAGGAACCGAAATCATCGACTGGAACCATCCGGCTGTACTCGAAATCGCCAGGTCCCTGTCTATCGGAACGCTGGATTTAGAGGAAATCGCCAGGGGTTGTTACCATTGGGTGCGGGACCAAATAAGGCATAGCTATGATTATCAATTGTCTCCCGTCACGGGTTCCGCCTCGGAGGTTGTCGCCGCCCGGACCGGGTATTGCTTTGCCAAGAGTCATTTGCTCGCCGCCTTGCTGCGGGCCAACCATATTCCCGCCGGTTTTTGTTACCAGCGCCTGAGCCGTGACGACAACGGCCCCCCTTTCACGCTGCACGGCCTCGTTGCCGTTCATCTTCCCCGGCACGGTTGGTACCGTATCGACCCCCGCGGAAACCGTTCGGGCATCGATGCGCAGTTTACCCCGCCGATCGAGCACTTGGCCTTTAATCCCAGAATGGCCGGGGAAGCGGATTTGCCCGAAATATGGCCCGATCCCTTGCCCCTGGTGATTGACGCGCTACGCTCCCATAAGACCTGGGACAGCCTGTGGGAAAACCTGCCCGATATAGAATTGTTAACGTTCAGGAGCACCTGACCGGCCGATTGCGTCGGTTCCGCCAAGTCCAGGAAGGGAGCAAGAGGGACAGGAATGGTGCCTGATCCTGTCCCTCCTGGTGGTGGTCCGTTGAAATCTCTTAGTTACTTGGATTCTTCAGTTTCCTTCCCGTCTCTAACGGGCTGCTGCTCGAGCGTCGTCAGTGGAACACAGCCACAGCCGCAATCACAGCCGCAACCACAGTCCTTCTTTTCTTCTGTCATCTGGATCACCCCCTTTCCGTTTAAGTAATTAAGCAATAACTTAATATATTTGGTAAAAAAATTTACCCTTTTCCGGCTGCCAACTCTTTTATCCTTTGCCGCACCGTAGCCAGCTCATTGCGTAGTTCCTCCGCATATTTCTTAAGAGAATCCAGGTTAGATCTTTCCGGTTCGGACTCCCTGAATCTACCCGTTCCCTGGCAGCCGCAGGTACATACTTCATCCAGTATTCCCCGACAATTCTCCATAGCTTTTTCATCAATCGAATAGGGTATCCAATAACCTTTCCGCTCGCTTCTGACGAGTCCCGCCTGCTTAAGCACCTTAAGATGTTGGGATACGGCGGCTGTTGTTATTCCCAGGTTGGCGGCTATATCCTTTGCGCCCATAGGCCCAATGCTCTTGAGCAGCTCGATTATCTTGACACGGGTTTCCACACTCAGTACTTTGAATATTTCCGAAGGTTCCAGTTTCATAGGAACTCCTCAAGTAGTTAAGCAATTACTTAAATGATAACTTTTGGATTTGATCCTGTCAAGCTTTTTTTGAAGACTGAGCAGAAGAAAGGGAGATAAACCTCAGGGAATACGGGATTCCGGCTATCATTCCCACCGGATCCCGTATCTTCGTTTCAGATCGTAAACCTTATTTTCCTTTTACCTTAATCCTTGTGCCTTTTGCCTATTCTTTTTTCCCCAGCACTTCCCGCTTGATCCGGCTGATATGACCACGGCCGGAACCTTTGACCTCGCAGCCCAGCTCGAAATAGCGCCGGATCTTGTCGTCGTTTAAAACACCGAAGCAGTCCACGACGGCCGTAGGCCTCCCGACCCATTCCACCACCCGGTCGGGGTCCAGGTTCAGGTAATCCTGGTGGCGCACGGCCAGGACCACGGCGTCCGCCCCGCTGAGGGCCGCCGGCAGGTCCTGGGAAACCCGAGACTGGGCCAGCCCCTCCTGGTTGCGGAAGAATCTCGACCAACTGTTGTGAGTGGGATACTGGTCCTGGTTTTCCAGCTCCCACCAGTGGTCCACATAGGGATCGTGGACCCGCACCTCGGCCCCCATCTCGGTCAGCTTGCGCACCAGGATCTCCGAGCCGCTGTAGCGGGTGTCCCCCACGTCCTCCCGGTAGGAGATGCCCAGCACGGCAATCAGGGAGGAGGCCACGATCCGGTTGCGGTTGCGCAGGGCGTCGCGCACCAGTTGGGCCGCGTGAAGGGCCCGGGTGTCGTTGATGTCGATGGCCAGGGGGGTGATCCGAAAAATATCGTCTTCGAAGCCCATCAGGTGCTTGTAGGACCAGAGGCCCAGGCCCCCGTCCTTGGGCAGGCAGTAGCCGCCGATGCCCGGTCCGGGGAAGAGCATGTTGCTGTGGGTGGGCCGGACCTTGATGGCCTGGATCACCTTCAGCAGGTCCACACCGTTGCGCTCGGCAAAGAGGGTCCATTCGTGCATGAAGGCCAGTATAGTGGCCCGAAAACTGTTTTCCACGATCTTGCAGGTCTCGCTCTCCACCGGGCGGTCCAGGACCGTGAGGGGGTACTTCTCCACCTCGATCACCTCGGAGAGGAATTTTACCACCCGCTCCCGGGCCTCGGCATTGATGCCGCTGCAGACCCGCCAGAAATTCCGGATGGAAGAGACGTAATCCTTGCCGGGCATGACCCGCTCGAAGCTGTGCGCCAGCAGGGGTTCGGCGGTGATCCCCCGTTCCTCAAAGGCCTTCTTGAAAAAGGGATAGGCGATGTATTCGGTGGTCCCGGGAGGCACGGTGGTCTCGATCAGGACCATGGCCTCGGGCGGGATCTTCTGGCCGATGATCTTGAAGCTCTCCTCCAGGGCCCGGATCTCGGCGTTCCCGCTCTTGACGTTGCCCAGCTCCTCCTTCAGGAAATCGCACTGGACATCCACCACCACCACGTCGGCCAGGGTGAGGGCTTCCATGGTGTAGGTGGCGATGAGGGTCTTTTTTTCCAGCACGCAGCGTCCGATCAGGAGGTCCACCTCCGGGTCTTCGGCCTTGACCGGGCTCACACCGCGGTTAAGCATCGGAATTTTCCAAAAGGAACGCGGACTGGGGCGCTGAACGCCGATGACGAATTTACCCGGCGAGCCGTCGGCTTTAACCGAGTCGGCCACCACCGCGGCCATGACCGCGCCCACAAAGCCCACGCCCATGACCACCACGATCTCCCGGCCCAGGCTCCGCTGCGCCTGAACCAGCTCCTTGATGCGTTGAACCTCCACTTCCTCATCCAGCGCGGCCGGCAGGGGAAAGCGTTCTCCGGTCGGGGCCAGGGAAAAATTCATAGCGACTCCTTTCCAATCTTATATTATTAAGACCTGTCCGCGGAGCTGTTATTTTCCGGCGGACTGATAATACGCGGCTATCTTTTCCACCACATAGTCCTGCTCGTCCCGGGTCAACTCCGGGAAAATGGGCAGGGCCAGCACTTCCCCGGCCGCTTTTTCCGCCTCCGGAAAATCGCCGGGCCGATACCCCAGGTATTCGAAACAGGGCTGCCGGTGGAACGGGACCGGGTAGTAGAC
>JACRCK010000351.1 GCA_016219065.1 Deltaproteobacteria bacterium | reverse complement strand
TGGTTTTGAAGACTTATTAAACGCCCATATAAGGCCGGCTTGGCCGAATCCATTTTCGTAGGGGGGGATATAAAATCCCCCCGCCTCCCGCTCGGCTTTCCGGCAGGATGACGTCCCAAGCCTTACCGGAAATCAACAATTCATTCCCCTTGCCGGTTGGCCGGCGAGACACCTGCCCTGCGATTCGAACCCTGGAATCCTGGAAGGCAAGAGAAGATCGAACTGCTCCAGGATATCCAGACGCCCTCCGGCCATCACCGCGCCTTTTTCAAATTGACAACCATTTAATATTTTTCATAATTTACCCATCGATTATTCAACCTGGTGGTTTTTTTAGCCCAAACGATGTAGGATGCCCGCAAATACCATGAACCCCCGCATCCCACACGTTGGCGTCGGTGTAATCATCATCCGTGAGGGCTTCGTTCTCCTGGGCCGGAGAATCGGTTCACTCGGCGCAGAGACGTGGGCCTTGCCGGGCGGCCATTTGGAGTTCGGCGAGTCAATCGAAGACTGTGCCGTGCGGGAGGTGTTGGAAGAAACCGGGCTCGCGCTTGAAGCGATCGCTCAGGGTCCATACTCCAATAATTTTTTCCCTGCTGAAGAAAAGCATTACGTGACGCTGTTTATCACTGCCCGCTGCCCGACCGGAAAACCGCTGGTACTCGAGCCGGACAAGTGCTCCACGTGGCAATGGTTCCGGTGGTCGGAGCTTCCCCAGCCGCTGTTTCCGCCGCTGGCTTCATTGGTACGCTCGGGTTATGTGCCGCACGATGCGCCCTAACCTGGCGCAGGTGCAGACGGTGAGAAAAGGGGTCAACTCGGATGGAGGAGGATGAGGGCGTGAATAACCAGTTTGCGGCTGGCTTAAGATAAGCGAGAAGGACAAGATGTTAAACTAAGGCATTTTATGGAGAGATTCTATGAGCACCCAGGATATTCGCTGGATTCAGCGGTTCATTCACTTCGGAAAGGCCCTTTCGCAGTTGAAAGAAGCCATTGAGCTGGCTCAACAGCGACCGCTTTCCAGACTTGAAGCCCAGGGGATGATCCAGGCCTTTGAATTCACCCACGAGCTGGCCTGGAACACGCTAAAAGATTTTCTCGAAACCCGCGGCGTTCCAGGTTTGTATGGCTCGAAAGATGCCAGCCGAGCCGCTTTCAAAGCGGGTCTGATCGAAAATGGCGAGGCGTGGATGGATATGATCCAGAGCCGGAATTTAACCACCCATACTTATGATGAGGCAATCGCCGCCCAGATCGTTTCCGCCATTCGCGGAATTTATTTTACCGAGTTCGAGGCCCTCCGAATCAAATTGGATGAAATGAAAAGGGAGGAAGAGGCGTGAAATACGGCCTGCCGGACGAAGCCGTAAAAAAAATCCGCACCGTTCTGGGCCGCCATCCGCAGGTCCAACAGGCGATTCTATACGGTTCGCGGGCCAAAGGGACTCATAAACGCGGCTCGGATATTGACCTGACCCTGCGCGGAGGGGATGATCTGACGCTTCCGGTGCTTCACCGGATCATGGATGAGTTGGATGACTTGCTGCTGCCCTATACGATTGACCTGTCTATCTACGCCAACATTGACGACCCCGAGGTGAAGGCCCTTATTCACCGGGTTGGCCAGGTATTTTATGAACAGGGCGAGGACCTGCTTGAGCCCGCCTAACCCCTAACCAGCGAGAGGGGAAGTGGAAACCGACCAAACTTCAGCAGTTCGCTATGAGGTTGGTCTGGTCTTACCTCTCATTGGCCCGGCAAACAAGGTTCCAGTCTGGCGGTTCCTGTTGGAACTGCCGGAAGCGATTGGGTGACTGACGCTGCCCCCCCGGCGGGTAGGGAGCATATAATCCGGGCAGAATTCCAGTGATCGGACCGGATCATTCATGGTAACCCCCGAAATAGGGTCGGGCCACACGAACTAATTGATGGCTTGGGAATCCTTTAAATCCCCCCGCCCCCCTTTGTTAAAGGGGGAGAAAGGGAAATTTGTCCGGCGGAAGATTTAACCTGCCGCGGCTCTTTCCCGCTCCATCGAAATGAACAATTCGTATAGGTTTTATGCTATTTTGCAATTTTTATTGACAAAAAAAAACCCTGATTTTATCCTGAATACAATATTTACCGAATTTACCGAAGCGGTCGGAACCTGGGAAAGACCATGAAAAACAAATGGATCCGTAATTGGCCACCTAAAAACCAATAAAATATTATCCCCACCTTTGAGAGATTCGAGGACATGCTGCCGAGGAAAAGACTGACTAAAGCAATTTTTTGGTTTTTTTCTCTCTACCTTTTATTTTCCGTTATTTACGTTTCTTTCGATGGCCATTGGGCTGCTCCCAGCCGGACCTGCACCCTGTGTTCTTTTAACCAGTCCTTATCTTCGGCGATCAACCAGATCCCTATTGTCTTTCATTTCCAGCTCGTTAAAAGTTATTTATTCTGGAGCGATGAGGGCGACGGCTTTAAAGGGATTCCTTTTTATCCTCTAAACCCCTACCGTGGACCGCCTCTCTCCGGGATTTCCCTTTAACCCTTTTTTTCATGACTTGGTAGCCGGGCTTTCATTTCTGCTTTGAGTTTCAAGGCACGAGGATTTTCCCTGGCCAGGGATCGCTTGACGACTTGATTTCAAAGTCCCATTATCTTTTTTATAAAAAAAGACGCCTCCCCAGGGAGGGCAAGCCATGGCGGACCATGGTTTTAATGATCTGCATCAGAAAGCAAAAGGAGGGACGGTAAAATGGAAGACATTCATTTAAAGAAAAGGGATCTCTGGTTCATTGCCGGGGGGGCGCTGGGAGCACTCGCCGCGTTGGGGTTGGGGAAGGTATCCGGAAAAGTTCGACCGGTGGCGGTCAGCGCCGTCCGCGAGGGGTACTCCTTCAAGGAGTGGATGGCCGGTAAGGCGGAAAAGGTGAAAGAGGACGTTCAAGACATCGTCGCCGAAGGGATCCACCATTACCAGCAGGACCTCGCCAGCATGGGTGACACAGTAAAGCGGGAGAAGGACCTCCTGGAAAAACTCGATAAGATCGTTGAAGAGCGATTGGCCAAGATCAAGGCTGAACAAAAGGCTGAACAAAAGGAGGAGTAGCCATGGAGGGGAACGGCATGAAAAAAGGGAAGTTGTATTTCGGCAACATTCTCAAGGTCACCTTGGGTAGCGGCCTCGTCTTCGGCGGCGCCTATCTGGTTTCCCGGCTGGGGGAAAAGCAGGATACTGAAGCGAGCCTATCCCGGCTCGAGCAGATGTTTTCGGAACTGGCCGAGACCGAAGAAAAAAGCCGGGAGGACAAGAAGTAGGAATCCGTAAGTGCTACGGCAGGAGGTCCCCATGGTGGTTGCAAGTCGCATTGCGGGCAGGCTCCGGATCAGGAGCGAAGCGTTGAAGCAGGAACCTCGGCTTTTGGCGGTCCGGGAGGCCCTGCTGGCCACACCGGGGGTCGGCGGAGTCGAGGCCAATCCACGGGTCGGGAGCCTCCTGGTTCTTTACTCCGAAGCGGCCACGAAGGCAGAGGAAATACTAAAGGTTGTTTCCAATTCCCTGGAATCCGGGCCCGGGCCGGGTAGTGCCGGTGAACGGAGGAGAAAATCCGTGGAGGGTCCCCCGACCTGTCGGGCTACGCTAACCATGAAACTGGCGAGGAAGAGAAAAATCAGGAAAGTCGGTCTGCTCACCTCGCTGGCCCTCAACCTCTTGGGCGCAATATTCGATCTCAAAAAGCTCCACCTACCGGCGGGACTCATCTTCGTGGCGCTGGTCGGAGACCATGTTTACCAGAGAAGAGCCCGGGTGTTTTCCTGAAAAGCTTTCAACGGTTCCTGCGGGTCGGAGATCGCTGAGGGACCGGTCCGTAAGGGGCATTCCCTGAGTTGGTCCATCAAGAGGGACGGACCGCCTTCCCAGCGCCCGGCAGCAGAGGCCAGGAGTCGCCAGGCCGGTTAAGCCGGCCTGTGGGCGGCAAAGGATCAAGGTTGAAATATCGCATCGTATCGGACATCCCGGGGAGGATCCGGATCGCCTTTTTCCTCCCTCGTTTCCCGGCCGTGGACCGCGGGCGGGTGGAGTCGTTGTTCCGGGAAATTCCCGGGACTGCGCAGGTCTCCTTTTCCCCCCGGACCGGCACGCTGCTGGTTTGCTATGACGGCCGGAAGGCAACCCGAGAGGCGATCCTGGGAAAAGGGGCCGCTGCGCCGACCCCTCCGACCGGCAGGGTACGTCCCCTGACGGAACTGGCGCGGAAAAAAAGGATTGTCATCCGTTCTGCGGTTCTCCTGCTCACCCGGCCCCTTATTCCTCCCCTGATCCGGCCCCTCCTGGCCATCCGGGGGGCGACTCCCATTTTCAAAAAAGGCGTTACGGCCCTGCGGCAGGGACGGTTGAACGTCGATGTCCTGGACGCTTCGGCTGTTGGCGCCGCCCTGGCCACCAGGGAATTCTTGACCGCCTCGCTGATCGCCTTTCTTTTAAAACTGGGGGATTACCTGGAGGAATGGACTCGTGGCGAATCCCGTCGGCTCCTGTCCCGCATGTTTCATCTGGGGCAGGAATGGGCCTGGGTGGTCCGGGAAGGGGAGGAAATCCAACTTCCCCTGGAGGAGGTGGTCGAGGGGGATACGGTGGTCGTCCGTCTGGGCGGCTTAATCCCGGTGGACGGAGTGGTGCTGGAGGGCGAAGCGCTGGTCAACCAGTCGAGTCTCACCGGAGAAAGCCTTCCCGTGGCCAGAAGGAAAGGACTGTCCGTCTATGCCGGCACCGCTGTGGAAGAGGGCTGGCTGCGGATCCAGGCCCTGAAGGTGGGGGACAAGACCCGCACCGCCCGGGTGGTGAAGATGATCGAGGAAGCGGAAGAAGTCAAGGCCGAGACTCAGAGCCGAGGCGAGGCGCTGGCCGACCGAATCGTCCCCTGGTCCTTTATCCTCAGCGGGCTCGTTTTTCTCGGCACCGGCAGCGCCTCTCGTTCCGCTGCGGTCCTCCTGGTCGATTACTCCTGCGCCATCAAGCTGGCCACGCCCCTGGCCATCCTTTCTTCGATCGCCCGCCTGGCCCGGCGTCGGGTTTTGATCAAAGGGGGGAAATACCTGGAACGGCTGGCCCGGGCCGATGCCTTCGTCCTGGACAAGACCGGCACCCTGACCGGCGCCACCCCGGCAATGGCTGAAGTGGTTTCTTTTCGGGGATTTTCCAGGAAATTCATATTGCGGGAGGCGGCTTGTCTCGAGGAACATTTCCCCCATCCGGTAGCCACGGCGATAGTCCGCCGGGCCGCCGCTGAAGGACTCCTCCATGCTGAAAATCATGCCCAGGTAGAGTATGTTCTGGCCCATGGCATCGCCTCCCGGCTGCGGGGCCGGAGGATCATCGTGGGCAGCCGCCACTTCGTTCACGAGGATGAAGGCGTCGACGTTTCGGCCGCAGAACCCTATGTCTATTCCTTGGCCGAGAGAGGGGAGTCGGTTTTGTACGTAGCCGTCGGGGGGAAACTGGCCGGGCTCATCGTCATCCATGATCCACTGCGGGATGATGCCCGGGCGTTGGTACGGGGACTGAAAAGGGCGGACATTGCGAAAATCGTCATGCTCACCGGAGACAACGAAGCGACGGCCCGCACCATTGCGGCCCAACTGGGGATGGATGAATACTACGCGCAGGCCCTGCCGGACGAAAAGGTGGAGGCGGTGAAGAGGCTGCAAAGCCAAGGGTATACGGTGGCCATGGTCGGGGACGGGATCAATGATGCCCCGGCGCTCACCCGGGCCGACGTAGGGATATCCATGAGCCACGGCGCCGACATCAATCGGGAGGTGTGTGATGTCCTCCTCCTGGAGGGGCGCCTGGAGGATATCCTTTCAGCCCGGGCCATCAGCCGGGAAGCCATGGCCCTGATCGAAAGCAACTTCCGCGGCATCATCGCCGTCAATTCCGCTGCACTCCTTATGGCGGTTACCGGCGTCTTGCCTCCTATCTTTTCCGCAACCCTCCACAATATGAGCACCATCCTTTTCGGGCTTCGTTCGCTGAAACCACTGCGCAGGAATGAATGATGCCCTATCGTTTTTTTGCTCCGGCTTTCCCTCTGCGCCTGAAGGGAATACGCTTAGCAGGATGGAGGGCGGGGCTAGAGCTTTTCAGGAATAAAAGGCCGGTTATGATCGAAGGGGCGGAACGGTGAAGCAGGGAGTTGGAGTGCAGCAGAGGATCGTAGCGGACATTCCGGGGAGGATAAGGATCGCCTTCTCCCTCCCCCGGTTCCCGGCCCTGGACCGTGGGGAAGTGGAGTCCCGGTTTCGGGAAATCTCCGGGGTGCGGAAGGCCTCCTTTTCCCCGCGAACCGGCACGCTGCTGGTCAGTTACGACGGGCAGGAAGCAACCCGCCAGGCGGTCCTGGAAAAAGGAGCGGCGGCTTGGCCCCCCCCGACCGACAGGGCACCGGCTAAAAAGGAGCTGGCGCGGAAAAAACGGATCTTCATCCGTTCCGGAGCGCTGGTACTCGCCTGGCCTTTTATCCCGCTGCCCCTCCGGCCCTTGGTGGCTATCTGGGAAGCATTCCCCATTTTCAAAAAAGGCCTTACCTCCCTGCGGAAAGGGCGGCTGGATGTGGACGTCCTGGATGTGGCCGGGGTGGGGGCCGCCCTGGCCACCCGGGAATTCCTGACTGTCTCGCTGATCACCTTGCTCCAGAAGCTGGGCGATTACCTGCAAGAATGGACTCGCGGGGAATCGCGTCGGCTCCTGTCCCAGGTGTACCGTCTCGGACAGGAGTGGGCCTGGGTGATCCGGGAGGGTGTGGAAACCCAACTCCCCCTGGAAGAGGTCGCCGAGGGGGATACCGTCGTCGTCCGGATGGGCGGGCTCATTCCGGTGGATGGGGTGGTGCTGGAGGGGGAAGCACTGGTCAACCAGTCGCGGTTCACCGAAAAGGCCCTTCCCGTTACCCGCCGAGAGGGGCTTTCCGTATTTGCCGGCACCCATGTGGAGGAGGGCTGGCTGCGGATCCGGGCCCGGCGGGTGGGGGACAAGACCCGCACCGCCCGGGTGCTGAAGATGATCGAGGAAGCGGAGGAGGTCAAGGCCGAGACCCAGAGCAAAGGCGAGGCGCTGGCCGACCGGACCGTTCCCTGGTCCTTTATCTTCAGCGGGCTCACCTTGCTCTTCACCGGGAGCGCCGCCAGGGCCATTGCGGTCCTTCAGGTGGATTACTCCTGCGCCATTACGCTTTCCACGCCACTGGCCATCCTCACTTCGCTCGCCCATTTGGCCGGCCACCGCGTCCTGGTCAAGGGGGGAAAATACCTGGAGCGGCTGGCCCGGGCCGACGCCTTCGTCCTCAACAAGGCCGGTATCCTGACCAGCGCCGCTCCGGAAGTGGTCGAAGTGGTCTCTTTTCAAGAGTTTGATCAGAAATTCCTGTTGCGGGAGGCGGCCTGCGTGGAGGAGCATTTTCCACACCCCGTGGCCACAGCGGTGGTCCGCCGGGCGGCTTGTGAAGGTCTGCTCCATACCGAAGATCATGCCGATGTGGAGTACATCCTGTCCCACGGCATTGCCTCCCACTTGGCGGGACAGCGGATCATCGTAGGCAGTCGCCATTTCGTTCATGAGGATGAAGGAGTCGATATCTCGGCCGCGGCACCGTTCGTGGATTCCTTTGCCGAAAAAGGCGAGTCGGTTTTGTACGTGGCCGTAGGGGGCAGGCTGGCCGGGCTCATCGTTATCCACGATCCGCTGCGGGAAGATGCCCGGGGGCTTTTGCGGGGGCTGAAGGAGATGGGGGTGGCGAAAATCGTCATGCTCACCGGAGACGACGAGGCGACCGCCCGACCCCTCGCGGCCCAATTGGGGATGGATGAGTACTACGCTCAGGCCCTGCCGGATGAAAAAGTAGCACTGGTCAAGAGGTTGCAGCGCGAAGGATATACTGTGGCCATGGTCGGCGGCGGGATCAACGATTTCGCCGCCCTGGCCCGGGCCGATGTGGGGATAACGCTGAGCCATGGCGCCGACATCACCCGGGAAGTGTGCGGTGTCCTCCTGCTGGAGGAGAACTTGGGGGATATCCTGGAGGCCCGCGCCATCAGCCAGGAAGCCATGGCCCTGATTAAAAGCAATTTCCGCGCCATCATCGCTTTTAATTCCGCCACACTGCTACTGTCGGTTACCGGCGCCCTGCCACCCGTCGTGTCCGCCGTCCTGCACAATCTGAGCACCGTTTTTTTCGGACTTCGTTCCCTGAAACCGCTGCGGGGGCATCGCTGACCGCCCAGCTATCCGGGTAAGGGGAGACCAAATCGCAATTGGATTAGGGAGCTTTCATGGACGCCTTTTTTTCATCACCGTTGGTGCAATCATTCTGGTTCGGCATTCTCAGCGCCGCCGCGCTGCCGTTGGGCGCCTTGCTCGGCATTTTTCTGCGTCCCGGCAAATACGCCGTCGCCGCCATCATGTCCTATGGGGCGGGAACGCTGTTTGCGGTGCTCGCTTACGAGCTGGTGCACCCCTCGGCCCGGCAGGGCGGCTTCCCGGCGGTGACGATCGGCGTGATTTCGGGCGGCGTGGCGTTTGTCTTGCTCAACAACCTGCTCAACGGCCAGGGCGCTTTTTTGCGTAAGCCGGCCACCATCATCCGTTACCTGATCGTTTTCAAGAGAAAACGCATCCGGTCGATGGTGGAGCAACTGTCCCACATCAAGGTTTTGCGGGCCCTCGATCCCGAGGAAATTCGCGGACTCATTCCCCACATCCGCCTGCGTCATTTCGAAGCCGGCGCCGTGGTCTTCAACCAGGGAGATAGCGGCGATTCCCTCTACCTCATCGATGACGGGGAAGTGGAAGTCTTGCGGGACGGCCGCCAGATAGACCGTATGGGAGCGGGCGAATCCTTCGGCGAAGTGGCGTTGCTGACGGGGGAGCCGCGCAATGCCACACTCCAATGCGTCTCCAACGTCCGGGCCTGGCAGCTCATGAAGGATGACTTCGACTGGATCGTGAGGAGATCGCCGCTCCTTTACGATTCACTCCAGAAGCTCGTGGACCAGCGGACCCCTGCCGCCGATACCGAGGGCCGAGCCTGGAGCGAAAGCGTGGTGAAGGACATCGGCGCCCTGTCCCTGGGCGTTTCCGATCGGGACGTGCAGGAGGCCGCCAGCGTGCAGGGAGGCGGCGCGGCCTTCGCCATCTGGCTGGGCATGCTGCTCGACGGCATACCGGAAGGGGCGGTGGTCGGGGCGAGCATGATCGGCACTCCGGTCAGCATTGCGCTGATGGCCGGCATTTTTGCGGCCAATTTCCCCGAAGCCATGTCCAGCGCCGTGGGACTGCGCAGCCAGCAAGTAAAGATCAAAACGATCATGTGGATGTGGAGCACGATCACCTTCATCGGCGGCGTGTGCAGCCTCCTGGGCTACGTCCTGCTTTCCGGAGCTTCCCCCATGGTATTCGCCGTGTTTGAAGGATTCGGAGCGGGAGTCATGCTGGTGGTAATCGCCGAAACGATGCTGCCCGAAGCGTACCAGATGGGAGGATCCATCGTCGGCATCTCGACGCTGCTGGGCTTTCTTACCGGCCTGCTGCTCAACCTTTGGGGTTGAGGGACTCGACTCGGAACGATACCAGCAACGGCAGCGCCCCCCTTTAAACTCCGTCAAAAGAAAAGAGGCCGGCCCCCACACCGGAGTATGCCGAGCCGGGGCTTAGCGGTCTCAGGAAAAAGGTCGGAAACCGGTTTACCTTTTTTCCAATTGACTGATTTTTTCTTTGACCCAGGAGCGGACGAGTTGGGCCCGATCAATGCCCGATTGTTTGGATTCCCGGTCGATAATTCGGACGTCATGAGGATCAAGCCGTAACTGGATGAGTTTCTTGGGGGGCCGCTTGAAATTTAAACCGCCTTCTTCCCAGTCCGGGAATTCCTCAGGCTCATGCTTTTCCCAGAAGTCGGCCAAGGCTTCATCATTCAAGGCAGGTATTTCCGATAATTTTTTTATTTTTTTAGCCAAGGAAAAAAATTTTTAATATGGCCTGCTGACAGGGTATGCTGGCCTCAACTAGACAGGAAGAAACTCCATTTTGGTTAAACTAAAAGGGAAGATAGCCGGTGAGCGGATTTCTGATGTTTGCATTAATGGTACACTCGAATATAATAGGGGGGTAGCGCTATCGGCGCCAGGGGGATAACATGTTCCAGAAAAAACGCAGCATTTCCAGAACGCTCGTGAAAGGAATAGCCGCCGGGCTGGCGGCCGGCGCCGTAGCGGGGCTGGTGGACAGATTTACGGAACGGCTGGTGAGCGAAGAGCAGAAGCGCCGGGAAAAGCAGGTCCGGGAGGATGCCGCGCATAAGCTGGCCGGG
>JACRCK010000350.1 GCA_016219065.1 Deltaproteobacteria bacterium | reverse complement strand
GCCGACCACTTCCATCCCGGCGGCCAGACCATCCATGATCATCTCCAAAGGGATATAACCGGCATCGAGGGACTCCTGAGCCGCCTCTTTGACCTGGTCTTCCTTGTAGTTGATGACCCCGTCCTTCAACAGTTCCAACACTTCTTCTTTCGATTTAGCCATGGCACGATCCTCCTGAATTTATTTTTTTGTCCTAAGGGCTAGGTTTTGATTGGGTAAATTTCTAAATCAATGATTTTTCAGGGCCCACTTTGGGTCGGCTCGATCCGCCGTCTATTCTTCCCACGGCCGGCGTGGGACCCATCTTGTAGGTCCGGGCCGTCTGCTCGATGACCCGCATGTTTTCGTCCTTGATGTCCGGCCAGAGATCGCAGCCCGGCCAGACGGCGTCCACCAGCCCGTCGATATTGGTCTTGATCCCTTCGACGGCCATCTCCACCGTGGTCTCCTCGGCGCAGGGCAGCTTGAACACGTCGAAATTGCCCACGATGATGGCGTCATTGCCCAGTTTTTTACGGGACTCCAGCAGGTTGTTCTTGATGTCCACGCTGACCGCCTGGGCCCCGGAATCTTTCACGATCTCCCACATCATCTCGATCAGCGGGTCGGTCGAACCGCAGATGTGCAGCACTTTGGGGGCGTTCCAGGCTTTCAGGATCCGGGTCAGCCGGGGTTTGATCATTTCTTTAAAAGTCTTGGGGCTCAGCAGGTCGGCCGCCACCCCCGGTTCCCGCAAAGTGATGTAATCCGCTCCGGCGGCCAGCAGGGCCTTGCCGTTGTTGGCGATCATCTCGGTAAATTGGTCCAGGATGTCTTCCACCTTGGCCTTTTCCTTGAAAACTCCCTTGAGGACCTTGTCCAGCTCGATGGTCTGGCCGCACTGGGTGAAGGGGCCCAACTGCCAGGCCCCCAAAGCCAGTTCCGGGGCCTCTTTCTTCACAATCTTGATCGCCTGAGGAATGAGATTCATGGGATAGCGATCCATCAGATGATCGATATCGTCCCGGGTAATCTTGACGTCGTCCATCGTTACCCATTTTTTGGTGGGGATCGTGGGATAGAGGGTATCCTCGGAATCCTCATAGAGGCTGATCTCATTGCCCAGGGCTTCGGATTCCCAGCACATGTCATAAGGAATCACCACGGAATCCAGTTTGAACATGCGGGCGGATTCGATACCCGACCAGGCCAGCTTCTCGGCATTCCGGTGCACGGACGGGAATTTGTAGCCCAGTTTCTTGATGGCCGGGCGGAGCACCATGCCCATCCCGGAAAAGAAAGGCATCACATCCACCGGTTCTCTTTTAAAAAACTTCATAACACGTTCATAAGGGGTTAGCTGCGCCATTCGTAAATTCTCCTTTCCAAAGGTTGTGGTTTGAAATCTTTCCCGGCTTACTCCCGGCGGTTTATAGTCTCCCTAGGCAGGCGGTTGGTTTGGTGCCGTACTCGCGGACGGTCTTCACGATGGCCCGCATATTTTCCTCTTTAATGTCCGGCCAGAGATCGCAGCCGGGCCAGACGGCATCCACACCGCCGTCGATGTTCTTTTTGATGGCCTCCACGGCCTGCTCCACGGTGGTCTCTTCCTTACAGGGGAGGGCAAAAACATCGAAGTTTCCATAGAGGGGGGTTTTATCTCCCAGTTTTTTGCGCGATTCTGCCAAGTTGTTCTTGATGTCCACGCTCACCGCATCGGCTCCGCAGTCGGCCATCATCTCGATGATCAGATCGGTGGCGCCGCAGATGTGCAGGACCTTGGGCGACTTCCAGGCCGCCAGGATCTTGCGCATCCGGGGCTGAATGATTTCCCGCCAAGTCCGGGGGCTGATCAGATCCGATCCGGTGCCCATTTCCCGCAGGGTGATGTAATCAGCGCCGGCCGCCTGCAGGGTCTGGCCGACACCAATGGCCATGTCCGTCAGGGCGTCCAGGGTGGCTTCCACCTTGGCTTTTTCCTTGAACACGCCCTTCAGCAGGATATCCAGTTCCAGCACCTGCCCGGCCTGGGTGAAGGGTCCCAACTGCCAGACCCCGACGGGCAGTTCCGGGGCTTCCTTTTTGATAATTCCGATGGCCTTGGGCAGCATGGGCAGCCGGCCTTTTTCCATAATGTTGCTCGGAATCTTCACTTGGTCCATGGTCTTCCACATCTTTTCCGGGATGGTCGGGTAAAGGATGTCTTCGGAATTCTCATAGAGACTGATAGTGTTGCCGATGGCCTCCGATTCCATGCACATATCATAGGGAATGACGACCGAATCGAATCCAAACATGCGGCTCGATTCGATGGCGGATCGGGCCAGCTTTTCCGGGTCCTTGTGGACCTGAGGAAACCGGTATCCCAACTTCTTGATAGCCGGCATAACCACCATGCCCATTCCCGAGAAAAACGGCATGACATCGACGGGTTCACGTTTAAAACAGCGCATGACCCTTTCATAGGGCGTCAACTGGGACATTAAAATAAATCTCCTTTACCTTTTTTTACACACTCAGAGTAACCACCCGGTAGCAGCGCAAGCAGCGTTCCGCTTCGGCCACCGCTTCCGCGGCGGAATATCCCTGTTCCACTTCTGCAAAGTTCCGGTTTCGTTCCTCCGGGGCCAGCTTCGTCAGGGGAAGCCGTTCCGATTTTTCGGGTACCCGGACCTCCTCCCGCGGGTCATAGACGCGAATGGTCTTAAAAAGGTCGTTAAAATAATCATCGTCATCCGGTTCCAGCGGCAGGCCGTTGAGCAATCGATCGATGCTCCGGGCGGCCTTTTTCCCGTTGGCCGCCGCCTCGATAACCGATCGGGGACCGTTGACCGCATCCCCGCCGGCGAAGATATCCGGATCATCGGTCTGGAAGGTGTCGGGGTTTACCCGGACCGTTCCCCAGTCGGAGAGGGTGCATTGGCAATCCGGCCCCAGGCAGGCCCAGTCGGATTCCTGCCCCAGGGCCGGGATGACCCCGTCCACCTCCAGGAGGAATTCCGACCCTTCCACCGGGACCGGCCGCCTGCGGCCGGAGGCATCCGGTTCTCCCAGGGTCATCTGCAAACATTCCAGCGCTGTTACTTTTCCAGCCTCCCCGATGATGCGTTTGGGGTTCACCAGGGTCTGGAGCTCGATGCCCTCCGCCAGACAATCAGCTAGCTCCTCGGAATGGGCCGGCATTTCCTCCCGGCCCCGGCGGTAAAGGAGCAAGGCCTTTTCGGCCCCCAGGCGTTTGGCCGTTCGCACGGCATCGATGGCCACGTTGCCGCCGCCGATCACGGCCACCCGTTTTCCCGGGTCGGTCTTTTTGCCTAGTTTGACGTCCCGCAGGAAATCCACGCCGGGATACACCCCCTCGAGGTCCTCTCCTGCGATTCCCAGGACTTTGCATTCATGGGCCCCGATGGCAAGGAAGAAGGCCTGGAAGCCCTCCTCGCGGAGCCTCCCCACAGGTAATTCGGGGCCGATAGCGACCCCGGTTCGGATTTCCACCCCCAGATCGGTAATGGTTTTTATTTCCTCATCCCGCAGCGAAGACGGCAGGCGATAGTCCGGGATGCCTAGGGCCAGCATGCCGCCGCTAAGGGGTTGTTTTTCGAAAATAGTGACTTGGTATCCTTTCAGGGCCAGATGGAAAGCGCAGGTCAACCCCCCCGGACCGGCTCCGATAACCGCCACCCTCCCGGTCTTGGCCGAAGGCGTCACCTGAAATTCCGGTGGCTGGTTCTTGGCCGAGGCCTGGTCGTAGGCGAAACGTTTCAGAGACCGGATGGCAATGGGCTGATCCGCATTGGCCCGCCGGCAATGTTGTTCGCAGGGATGATAACAGACTCGGCCCACGATTCCCGCCAAGTGGAGCCGTTCCCGGATCACGGCCAGGGAGTCATCGAATTTGGCGTTTTTGATGGCCTCCACATATCTGGGAACATCGAGATGGATCGGGCAGGCTTCCATACAGGGCGCGGTCACCTTGGACAGGTAACTGCCGGAACCAGCACCGGATTCCCCCTTATTTTTTTTCTTCAACGCCTCCAGAAAAAACCGGACCAGATGGAGGGCCGGGTTCGGCCCCATCTTGCCGATGTTGCACTTTGAGGATTCGATGACCGCCTTGCCGGAATTCTCAAAGAATTCGAGGTCTTCGTCGGTGGCCTCCCCATTGTAGACGTCTTTCAGGACATCAAGCATCTCGGCATACCCGGTGGTGCAGTAATTGCATTTGTTGCAGGCACTGGAAACCTTGTGGACAGCTTCCAGATAGACCTTAACCAGGTCGACCACATCCACCTCCGGGTCGCGCAACAGGATGCCGTCCCACCCGGCTAAGGCCCTGATTCTTTGATCGGGTTTAAAGAATTCAGGCAGTTCGACATTCTCCACGGCGTCAAAGGCTGAGGCCTCCCGGCCGCGGTTGTCCACCACCTGTCCTCCCCAGGAACTGAATATGATATCCCTCATAACCTCCATTTACTCCCGACGTTTGTCCCTCGCGGTTTGCTCGGCCGCTCTAAAGGGTTTTACAAATGGTTTTTATTTATAGATTTTTGCAGCCCTTGTTAGAGACAAATGCTCAAAACAATGGCTGTAAAAATCTATCGTTCCACCTTTTTCAGAGCGGCGGCCTTATCCCAGGCCACGTTCAACTGATTGGCGAAATCGGGCCACAGCTTGAGCAACGGATGATTGGGATCCGGGGGCAGCTTCTTGGTTTCGTCAAAAACGGTGGTGGCCAGAAAGGCGTCGGCCAGGGCGACGGCGGGCATGACCCGCGAAGCGCCGGCCATGGGGCCCGTGAAGATCAGGTCGTTGTAAAAAAAGGCCCCCAAGGCCTCCACGGCCGCATCAATGCCGGCCCAGGCCTTGAAGTCTCCCTTTTCCCGGTATTTTTTCAATTCCATATAGGAGCCGTTACTGGGGGCGCTGGCGCCCAGATAGCCCCATTTCTCCTTAATAAGTTTGTTGGCCAACCCGCACATGGCCGTAGCCGGGGCGTTCAACACCGAGGTGTCAATAATAATCGTTTCAAATTTGGCCCCCACTTTTTCGATGGCGTCCAGCAGTTTTTGGGCCCCGGTAATTCGTCCGCTCGGCATCTGGTCCGCCATGTCAAAGGCCACCAGCAGGACATGTTTCACGCCGATTTGGGCGATCTCCTTGATCTCGGTTTCAATATTTTCTTCCCAGATGGTCAGGCTGTTGTAAAACATGCGATCCAGCAGTCCCTTTTCGGCACAATAGGCCGCCCCGTCGATCTTGGTCTGCATGGTAATGGAGTCGATGCAGAAAGGCATGGTGCTGTTTGCTACCACGAAATCTACGAATTTATTGAATTTTTCTCCCGGGCTGGCCACGATGTCCGCCATGGCCGGCACACCCAGCTCGGCGGTGTATTTGTCACAGGTTTTCAATAGTTCCGCCGCCCGCTCTTCGTTGAAACCCTTCCGCCGGGCGCCCTTGTCAAAAATCTTATCACTTTCCTGAAAAATGGAAAAACAGCAGACGGTCGGGTAATCACCCGGCTGTCCACCGAAGGTTACTCCTCCGATCTTCGCTACTTTTTGCTCTTTTGCGAACCTGAACATAAAACCCCCTATTTTTAAAAATTATTAAATATTGCAAGATGTCAATCCGTTCGTCCTAGCGATCAAAAAACCCACCCCGACCCCGGGATGAACCCTTTCCCGAAAAGCGATTGGATTTCCGGCGCCGGTCTTTCGGGCATAACAGCTTTTGGTGGGGGGACCCGTGGGGACCCCCCTCCAAGGATCATTTGTTATTGTTTTACGAATCGACTCGGGTCTTCATCCCGGACCCGGCCTTGGCCAGGTTCTCCTGAATCTTGTCGAATTCAAATCCGACATTCCGCAGGTTCTTGATGCGTTCGGCCATGGCCGGGTTGGGGGCCCGTTTGGCCATTTCGTCGATCAATTCCTCGTATTGGGGGATGATGCTCTCGAAAACCAGATCGCCCATGATACAGATGGTCGGCAGGACCCGGCCCTTGAGTTCCAGGAACTTGCCGATACCGGCCTTGTTTTTAATGGACCATTCCGAATATTCGATCATTTCCTGGACGTCTTTGGGCAATGCGGCGATGGATTCCATCATGTACCCGCAAGCGGCGCACTGAACGCTGTCCAGGGTCAATACGTCGATTTGGATTTTATCTGCCATCGGTTCCTCCTTAGCCCTGATCCCTACCACTTTTCAGGATACTTGGCATAATATTGTTCAAACCAGGCCTTGGCTTCATAGGCTTGATCCATATGTTCCACCGGAACATCGTAGGGCATGTCTCAGCCAGGGGCGAAGGTGAAGCCGGTGGCCCCCCCGGAGGCCAGGCTCACGATGGCGTCTTCCCGCGGGGACAGCAGACCGAGGCTGAGGGCCAGGGTCAGCTTCAGATTTCCGCCGAAGCCGACGCCGTATTTCAGGGCCATATCGCGGACCCAGAGGAGGTTCAGTTGCTCATCGATGGCGAAACCATGGGTCCCGAGTTTGCAGACTTCCTCCATGACCCGGGTACAATCACCGCAGATAAAGAAAGAAGAGGTTTTGCCGGCATCGTGAATGGCTTTAATCGCCGGTTGGCAGTTGGGGGTGACGAATTCGCGGAAGGTTTCGGGCTTGATCTGAGAGGCCACCGGATCGACGATGGCAATGATGTCGCAGCCCATATCGGCATATAATTTGGCCGAAACGGCCCCGACTTCACCGGCGAATTTGATGACTTCGTGGGCCTTGTCCTTGTTTTTATACACATCAGTAAAAATCCGCACCCCGGCCAGATGGGACCCCAAGGTCAGGGGACCGCAGAGTAGGCCCATCATGACGCAGTCCAATTCATCCAATTGGGGCTTGGCGAGTTTGGCGGCTTCCATAATCACCGGCCAGCGTCCGGAATCCTTGGTGGGAAGTTTCAACCCGGAGGCCGCCAAGGTCTTATCGGAAAGCGGGTGATTGGTTACCGAAGGCACATTGTCAGGCCACCACTTCAAATCGCAGCCCACGGCATTGGCCTCGACGGAAAGATCAAACAACAGAGGAACGCCGTCGGCATGATACCGCCGTGCGGCTTCGACGACCCCTTTGGCCAGAATTTTAGGATCTTTCAGAAACTTGTCCGCCGGCTCGTTGATTAAGAAGGCACTATGAACCCCTGAATAGGGGACCCAGGGAACCGCGGCTGGTCTTTTTCCCCTATAAGCATCGATTAAATTCTGTTTGGACATTTTTTCCTCCTCTTGTTGGTTTGTTCGTTATCAGCTAGGACCTGAATCTGCCGAATTAAAAATTATGCTTCTTCCACCTCCTTTCATTCCGCGAAATGGCGGCGCTCGGGTTGGTCGGAAACCACTGTTATGGGGCTTTAAAAAAATTTTCGCCCTCCCCCAGGAGCCGGGAAAGGGAACATTCGTTATTCCAGGTTTATAGAATTCGAAAAATGGCGGCCGAAAGATCAGACAGACGGGTTAAAACATCCCATTAATAAATTTAAAACAACTTATACCAGTCTGAGGAGGATTGGATATCGTCCAAAGGATGATTTTTGGAGAATTTGGGATGATTTTTAAGATACAAAAGGCAAATTTTTTTTAGTGTCGGGGTGGGGTTTATCCCCACCCGCCGTGGGTTACCCGGACGGAAAGGGGTGGAGGGGTATAAAACCCCTCCCAACGAAAAACTTCCGAGTCTTTAAGATGTTGATATTAAAAATCAATTGTCAATCGTCCCTGACAAGACGGATCCTCCGAAATGTTTTTTGCCGTTGCTTCCATCTTCCCTCTTCTGTCTCCCCTCTTTTATTTATCCGGTTCGACCAACCCCAGGGAAATGGCCAGGTGAATCATCTGAGCGGCGCTCTCCACTTCCAGCTTTTCCATAATTTTCCGCCGGTGGGTCTTCACGGTACTTAAACTGACACAGAGCAGTTGGGCAATGGCCTTGGTGGAATGGCCTTCGGCGATCAACTGGAAAATTTCCCGTTCCCGGTTGGAGAGCTGGTTGAAACGTTCCTCTTTGGGAGAACTTTTACGGAGAGAGAGATAGCGGTCGACCAGAACCCGGGAGATGGAAGGGCTCAGGAAGGTCTCCCCTTTCATGGCCGCCTGGATGGCCTGAATGATATCCCGGCCGCTGGATTCTTTCAATAAATATCCGGAAATACCGGTTTCCAGGAGTTCATGAATGTAATGCTCCTGGGAATACATGGACAGGATCAGGATTCTGATCTTAGGGAGCTGTTTACGGATCCGGCGCGCGGCTTCGATCCCGTTGAGCAGGGGCATGCCGATGTCCATGACGATGACATCCGGTTTCAACGCCGTGGCCTTTTCAATGGCCATGCGTCCGTCGTAGGCTTCGCCGACCACCTGGAAACCCGGTTGATCCTCCAGCAGCCGGGCCAGCCCCTGGCGGACGATGGTGTGATCATCGGCAATCAATATTCTAATTGGCGCTTCCATGGGTTTCCTGCAGCGGGATTTCGATGCGAATCCGGGTCCCTTCCCCGGGGCTGCTTTTGATCTGGAAGGTCCCTTCCATCAGGGAAGTCCGCTCCCGCATGCCCAGCAAACCCAAACTTCTCTTGCTCCGACCGATGATCCGGCCGTCGAAGCCGATCCCGTCGTCCTCCGCCACGAAAATGATCCGGGGAAAGCTCTTGATAATGGAGATATGGAAATTCCGAGCCTGCCCGTGTCGCAAGGTATTGGTCAGGGCCTCCTGACTGAACCGGTAGAGGATGGTTTCCATTTCCGGGTTGAGCCGCCGGTCAAATCCCACCATGCGGAAGTCGATGCTTAACCCGGAATGTCCGGCCACTTCCTTCAAATAGAGATCCAGGGCCGGACCCAGCCCCAGATCATTGAGCAGGGTGGGGTGCAGGCGATAAGAAAGCTGGCGGATTTCGGCCGATGTCCGCCCCAGGATCTTTATTATCTCTTCGATTTCATTATATAGTTTACCGTTTTTCTCCGGCGCGAGCTCTTTCAGCCGATCCAATCCCAATTTAACGGCCGTTAAGGCCTGTCCGGCCTCGTCGTGCAGTTCCCTGGCTATGCGGCGCCGTTCCTCCTCCTGGCTCTGAAACAATTTTTCCGTCAACCGCCTTAATTCCTGGCGATGGCGGCGGATGGTTTTCATCAGTTGAATGTTTTCCAGACCGCTTCCCAGTAGATTGCCCAAGGACCCCAACAGGTGGATCTCCGGAGGGCCGAGTATCCGGGACGGCGGCAAACTAAGACAAAAGAATCCCAGACCTTTTCCCTTGGAGGTGATCAGGAAACTGGACAACCAGTGAACTTTTTTCCCCTTTTCAGATTGATAGGTGACCTGAAAGGGCGGGAAGGTCGGTTTGGGCGCCAATTCCAAAGAAGCATCCAGCAGGCTCCATTTAAGGGGTTCATCTTTGAAGACCACCCCTTCCGGCGCCTCCTCGTTCGGCGGAGGCAAACCGCGGTTGACCTGCAGTAGAAACTTCTTTTTTTCCCGGTCGATGAGGAAAACCCCCCCTTTTTTCAACCGCAACGCCTTCAGAATATCCATCAGACTTTCCTTTAAAATCCGGGGCAGGTCCATGGATTTGTTTAGGGCCACGGCCGTCTTGTTCAGGAGCGAAAGTTCCACATTCCGCTTGCGCAAGGATTCCTCGGCCTTTTTTCGTTCGGTGATGTCCTTGATAATGCCTTCGAACTCAACGTCGCCCGTGTCGGGATTGTGGTAGCGGCGACTCGAGATCAGGACGCGGAGGGGGGAGCCGTCCCGCTTCTTGAAATCGACCTCATAATCCTTGACGAAACCGTCCCGGTTGATCAGACTGAGAAACTTTTCCCGGTCCTCTTCCCGGTGGTACAGATTCTTGGCCGTCCCCAAGGTCAGCAGGGCCTTTTTATGGGGATAGCCCAACAAATCCACTCCGGCCTGGTTGACATCCAGAATCGTTCCTTTGAGGTTCGTCACATAGATCATGTCGTGGGAGCCTTCAAAGATACGACGGTATTTCTTCTCCCGGTGCAGAATCTCTTCCTGGAGTTTTTTCTGCTCGGAAATATTCTTGAAAATTTCGATTCCCCCGGTGATCCGCCCCCCTTCGTCCAAAAAAACCGAGGTCGAGCAGATGATGGGTATCAGGCGGCCCTCGATATTCCGTATGCTGTATTCCCGGTTCTGGATATTGGTCCCCCTCTTGACCGCTTGTTTTAAAGCACAGTCCGTCTCGCAGATCGGGTTCTTGAAGACGTCTTTGCAGTACATCCCCACGGCGTCCTGGGCCGAAAATCCGGTGATCCTTTCCGCCGCCGGATTGAAATAGGTAATGCGGAACTCCCGGTCGGTGGTAAACAGGCCGTCGGGAATGCGGTCGAGGATCTCTACGAAACTTCCTTCTTTTTGGTAGATGTGCTCGATGGCTTTGACATTGAATAGACGAAGTTGTTCGGCAAAAAAAGAATTCCAGCCGCCGGGCGCCAGTTCCCCCCTTTTGATAAAATAGGTGCAGGTAAGACACTGAGCCAGTTTTTTGAAATAATCTTCCGTCGGGAAACCGCTGCCGTGGGTATTGGGGATTAACCAGCAGGCCGGCTCCTTTTTGCCGTGGGCCGGGCAAAGGACCTGGTTACAGGCCAGGAATTCCCAGCAAACCTGATTTTCCCAAGGGGCCGGTTTATGGACGGCCCGAATCGTTCTTTTTTGCCCAGAATTCACAGTAAGAGTCCCCCATGGCCCGGCAGCGAATTTCTTCCGCCTTGAAAGTGAAACAGCCGTCCGGGTAGGCCTCTCCATACAGGAGGTCCATGAAGGCGCCCGTCACCCCCCGCAGCATATAACATTTGCCGCTGGCGGAACGTCCGTAAACCTGCCGATATCCGGTGGCTTCATAGGAATCCTGAACCTTGATCCGCAGTTCCTTTTCCGGGATGATTTTTTGAACTTGCAGTGCCCCCCAACCGAAGGCCTCGGCCATGGCGGTGAAGCCGAAGATCTGGTCCTCCGGCTTCTCGATCATCGGCTGAACGATTTCCTGCCACTCCCAGGAATTTCTGATCCCGTGAAAAGTGGCGTAGCCGCATTCCTGGGCCGCCTCGATTAAGTAGGTGGCCGCCTGGTCCCCGCCGGTTTTTTCGAGCAATTTTTCGTATTGAAAAGACAGGCGGTTATAATATTGAACGAAAAAGAGGGAGACATAGACCCCGAAGATCGGGATGATCCCCTTGGACTCCCGAATTCGGCTGCTTTCCATCACCGCCTGAATGATTTTCAATCCGTCGATCGGCATCTATTTTTCCTTGATCAGGAAGTCACACTGGGTATCCCCGATGATCTTACAGGCCGTCTCTTCCACCTGGTAGTCACCCAGGGCCCGTCCATACACGACCTCCATGACCCCGGCAATCCAACCGCGGGTAAAATGGCACCCCGGAGTATCCCGGCGGCCGTGCTTGGCCAGCCAGCCGGTTACATGATGGCTGGAAAGGCCGATGACATGCCCTCCTTTATGGGTCATCCTTTGGAAATGAATAATCCCCATCCCGCAGTTCTGATATAGGCTGGCCATCAGTTCCAGTTTGGACTTAATCGTCCGGATCTGTTTGAACTGTTCCATGATCGAGTACCAGCCGAAGAAAGTCGCCTCTTCGGCCGACTGGACGATCAACCGGATCCCATCCTCCCCCATGGTATCTTCCAGCATCTTCTGGAGGTTGATGTTGTAATGATGGCAATGCATGGCCATATGCAGGCCGGATAGGGTGATCCGGGATCCATCGCGGGCCAGTTCTTTTCTCCAGTCTAAGATCATCGGCCGTCTTGCGCTTTCATCTTTCGGTTTCAGGCAATTTTACATCGGGGACTATTGTAGGCGAAAGGATCCCAGGGGTCAAGCGGTGGGCAGTGATCTGAAATCCCGTCTCTGAACAAATTTCTATTCGGTGCCCGTCTCACTCACCTTTCGGCGCTGACCCGGCCAGGGACACCCTTATTATAGTAGTGCTTGATCATCCGCATTTCGGTCACCAGGTCGGCTTTTTCGATAATTTCCGGCGGGGCATAGCGGCCGGTCATGATCAGTTCCATGCCTTCGGGCTTGGCGTCCATGAGTTTGAGGACGTCTTCCAGGGGGACCAAGCCGTAAGCGACCGCGATATTGATTTCATCCAGGATCAGGATATCGCAGACGTTGTAGCGGATGATCTGCCAGGCCTTATCCAGGGCCTTCTGGGCCAGTTCCCGGTCTTTGAAACCCGGATTGGCCAGGTTGGTGAACCCGGCCCGGCCCATGGGCCTGATGGTCAACAGGGGGGCCAGCTTTTTGGCGGAGGCGATTTCCCCGGTCTTGGTCGGCCCGCCCTTGAGAAACTGAATCATGTAGACCTGGCGGCCGTGGCCGACCGCCCGCATGGCCAGACCCAGGGCTGCCGTGGTCTTCCCCTTGCCCTCCCCCGTATACACCTGGATCATGCCCCTTACGGTCGTTTCAGTCATCGGTCCTGACCTGTAAATTTCAAGAAACTTTTTTTTGCCACCGACACTACTGGACAGAGGAGCGGCGACATTGCCGCTCCCCTAACCGTCAGCCACCTTCGGCGGAAAAAAGCAATCGCTTCGCGAAGCGAGCGGATTTTTTCCTGGCCCCGTTTTTGTTGGGACCAGGAAAATTTTTTTGTCCCGTCTTTGTCTGTAGTGTCTGTGGCGAATAAATATCTTTACGTCTTTGCGGTGCAAGTCTTTTGCTTTTCAGCCCTGCCCCAGCAGCTCCCGGGAAATGACCAGCCGCTGGATCTCCGAGGTGCCCTCATACAACGTGGTCACCCGCACGTCCCGGGCCAGGCGCTCCACCGGGTATTCGGCCGTGTACCCGTACCCGCCCAGGATCTGTATCGCTTTGTAGCAGGCCCGGTTGGCCGCTTCCGTGGCGTAAAGCTTTCCCATGGAAGCCTCCTTGGTGAAGGGTTTCCCCTGTTCCTTCAAAAAAGCCGCCCGCAGGACCAGCAGTTGGGCCGCCTCCAGTTCGGTGTAGGCGTCGGCCATCATCCACTGCAGGGCCTGGAATTTGGAGATGGACTGTCCGAACTGCTCCCGGTTTTTGGAATACTCGACGGCAAAATCCATGGCCGCCAGCCCGAGGCCCAGCGACAGGGAGCCGACCCCGATCCGGCCGCCGGCCAGTTCCATCAAGGCGATGCGGTAGCCTTCGTTGACCTGGCCCAGGAGGTTTTCCCGGGGGATACGGCAGTTATCGAAAACTAGTTCATTGGTGCTGGAGCCCTTCTGCCCCATCTTTTTTTCATCCTTGCCTACGATATACCCTGGGGTCCCCTGTTCCACCACGAAGGCGCTGATGCCCTTGCCCCGGCCCTGGCCCTTGTCGGTCTTGGCCCAGACCACCACCACCCCGGCGTACTCGGCGCTGGTGATGAAGATCTTGCTGCCGTTCAAGACCCAGAAGTCTCCGTCCAGGACGGCGGTGGTCTTCATCCCCGCCGGGTCGGACCCGGCCCCGGGTTCGGTCAACCCGAAGGCCCCGGCCGGATATTCCCCGGAGCAGAGGCGGGGGATGTGTTTCCGTTTGACGGCCTCCGTGCCGAACTCGAGCAGGACCTCGGCCACCATGTTGGTCACCGACATGGTCACCGCCGTGGAGGCGCAGCCCCGGCCGATCTCGGTCATGGCCAGGCTGTAGGCCACCACCCCCACCTGGGCCCCGCCATAGTCCTCGGGTATATTCATACCCATAAGCCCCAGGCCGGCCATCTTTTTCACGTTGGCCAGCAGGATGGTCCGGTCCTTGGTCTCATCCAGGCGAGCGGCCTGGGGGGCCAATTCCTCCCGGGCGAAATCCCGGCACATCTCCTGGATCATCTTTTGCTCGTCGGTCAGTCCGAAATGCATAATGAAATCCTTAAAAGACGCGTGGCGCGGAGCGTAAAAACAAAAATAATCGCTAGGTCGTCATTCCGGACGAGCGGAGCGAAAATCCGTCTTCCATCTTCCCGCTTCCCTCTCACTGACCCCGCGTCTTTACCTTATAGTGGCAAAAATTATCGACTAAAAAACATAAAAAGGTGCATAAAACCTGATTGAGAAGGTCGTTTCATCTAGGTTGGTAACAGTCACCCCAGGTGAGCTCTTCCGAAGGCTAAATCCCCCCCTTTCCCCCCCTTTCCCCCGCGTGCCGCGGGGCCAGCGCCGGGGGGTGGGGGGGATTTTAAGGATTCCCAAGCCGGAAACTGCTCTTTTTTTTATAAAAAATTAGGGTTTATTTCCCCTTCAACAGGTTGTTGGCGATCACGATCCGCATGATCTCGTTGGTACCCTCGTAGATCTGGGTGATCTTGGCGTCTCGCATATGCCGCTCCATGGGGTATTCCTTACAGTAGCCGTAACCGCCCAGGATCTGGACGCCCTCGATGGCCGCATCCATGGCCGTATCCGAGGCGAACATCTTGGCCATGGCCGCCGCTTTTTCGTGGGACTGGTGGTTGTCTTCCATCCAGGCCGCCCGCAGGGTGAGCAGTTCGGCGGCATCCAACCGGGTGGCCATGTCGGCCAGCTTCCACTGGATGGCCTGGAAAGTGGCGATCGGTTTGCCGAACTGTTCCCGGGTCTTGGCATATTCCAGGGCCTCTTCCAGGGCGGCCCGGCCGATGCCGATGGCCTGGGAGGCGATCCCGACCCGTCCGCCGTCCAGGGTGGTCAACATCTGTCTGAAGCCGTCACCGGGGTTGCCCAGCAAGGCGTCTTTGGGCACCCGGGCGTTGTCGAAGACCAGTTCGGCCGTTCCAGAGGCGTTGATCCCCAGTTTCTCTTCCACCCGGCCCAGAGAGAAGCCCGGCGTATTCTCCAGGTCCACCACGAAAGAGCTGATGCCCTTATAACCTTTGCCCTTCTCCGTTAGCGCCGCGATCACCGAAAAACGGGAGACGTTGCCGTTGGTGATAAACTTCTTCTCCCCGTTGATGACCCATTCGTCGCCGTCCGGGACGGCTGTGGTCCGCATGGCGGCCGGGTCCGAACCCGCCCCGGCCTCGGTCAACCCGAAACAGCCGAGATATTCCCCGCTGGCCACCGGTTTCAGATATTTCAGTTTCTGCTCATGGGTCCCGAAAGCCATGACCGGGAAACAATACAGGGAATTGTTCACCGACATGATGACCCCGGTGGAGGCGCAGGCCTTGGAAATTTCGATCAGGGCCAGCACGTAGCTGACGTAGTCCATGCCGCCCCCGCCGTACTCCTCCGGCACGGCGATGCCCAGAAAACCGAGCTCCGCCAATTTCCGGCAGATCTCGGCCGGGTGCTCATGATTGGCATCCAGCCGGGCGGCCACGGGTTTGATCTCCGTCTCCGCAAACCGCCGGGCCGTATCCCGGACCATCTGTTGTTCTTCGGTCAAATCAAAGTTCATGCGTCTTCTCTCCTTATTCTTGTTCCGCAGGCTGATCTTCTTGCTCCGGTCTAAACGATATCGGATCAACTAGGCGGGCGGGGATCAACCCCGCCCCTACGAAGATGCCAATTGATTGCTGTTAAATGTGATGAAAAGAATTCGACCGCATCGAACGCCGAACGGTATTTTTGTATTTAATTCGATGTTCGATGTTGGACGTTCGATGTTCGATGTTCGTCTTTATTTTCGTATTAAAGCCCCGCCTTGAATTCGGGTTTTCTTTTCTCCAGAAAGGCGTTCAATCCTTCCTTGGCGTCCGGGCTGGTAAAGGCGATGGCGAAGGCATCCACTTCCATGGCGCAGCCATTGCGCAGGTCCACATCATAGCCCCGGTTGACGGTGTGTTTGATGGCCCGCAGGGCGGCCCGACCCTTGGAAGCGATCAGTTTGGCGGTTTTTCGGGCTTCCGCCAGGAGTTGGTCGTGAGGGAAAACCTTGTTGACCAGGCCGATCTCCTTGGCCTCCTGGGCGGAGATGATGGCCCCGGTCAGGCACAATTCGCGGGCCCAGCCCTTGCCCACCAGACGGGCCAGGCGTTGGGTGCCGCCGAAACCGGGGATGATGCCCAGGTTGATTTCCGGCTGGCCGAACTTGGCGTTCTCCGAGGCATAAATAAAATCGCAGGCCATGGCGATTTCCGTCCCACCGCCCAAGGCAAAACCGTTGACCGCGGCGATGATCGGAAACTCTGCACTTTCCATGGCCAGCAGGACTTCCTGGCCCGCCGCCGAGAACCGTTTGGCTTCCAGGGCGGTCATCTGGGCCATACTGCCGATATCCGCTCCAGCCACGAAGGCCTTATCGCCGGTGCCGGTCAGGATGGCCACTCGGACTTCGGGGTTGGCCCCGATTTCTTTCAAGGCCGCCCCGATTTCTTCCACCACTTGCGGGTTCAAAGCGTTCAGGGCTTTGGGCCGATTCACGGAAATCGTGGCGATCCCGTCCGCCATCTCCAACAGTATCAATTCGTATGCCATGTCCTCCTCCTTAACAATTAACAATTAATAATTGATTATTGATTATTATGTTTTTTCGTTTTTTATTGTTCACACGGTCCGGTGTGGGAAATTTTACTCCTCCGGCCCCACCCCTACATCCTTGGCGGCGCGCTCGGCGATCGCGTCCTACCTGCGTTCCAGAATCAGTGCCGCTCCCATGCCGCCGCCGACGCACAACGTAGCCAGGCCGTACCGCGAATCCCGTTTCATCATTTCATACAACAGGGTAATAAGAATACGGGCCCCGCTGGCCCCGATCGGATGGCCGATGGCGATGGCTCCGCCGTTGACGTTGACTTTTTCCAGGGGCCAGCCCATATCCCGATTGACGATGGCCGCCTGGGCGGCGAAGGCTTCGTTGGCCTCGACCAGGTCCAGGTCCTCCACTTTTAAACCGGCCTTGGCCAGGGCCTGCCGGGAGGCCGGGATCGGCCCCGTGCCCATGATGGTGGGATCCACCCCCGCCGTGGCATAGGATTTGACGAAGGCCAGGGGCGGGAGTCCCAGCTCCCGGGCTTTGTCGAGGGACATGACCACCAGGGCCGCGCCGCCGTCATTGATCCCGGAGGCATTGCCGGCCGTGACGGTGCCGTCCTTTTTAAAGGCCGGTTTCAGCTTTCCCAGCGCCTCCAGGGTCGTGAGCCGGGGATGCTCGTCCGTATCGAACAATACGGGATCGCCTTTCCGCTGCGGGATGGGCACCGGCACGATCTCCTCTTTAAACCGCCCCTCTTTGATAGCCCGGTCGGCGTTCTCCTGACTGCGATAAGCCAGCTCATCCTGTTCCTGGCGGGTGACATTGAATTTCCCGGCCACGTTTTCCGCGGTGATCCCCATGTGGTACTGATTGAAAACATCCAGCAGCCCGTCATAGATCATGAGGTCCACCATCTCGGAGCTGCCCATCCGGGCGCCCCAGCGGGCCTGGCGCAGGGCGTAGGGGGCTTGGCTCATGCTTTCCATCCCGCCCGCTACGACGATATCCACATCTCCGGACTTGATGGCCTGGGCGGCCGACATGACCGATTTGAGACCCGAGGCGCAGACCTTGTTGATCGTGTGGGCCGGGGCCTGATGGGGGATTCCGGAATGAATCAACACCTGGCGGGCGGGATTCTGGCCCAGGCCGGCCTGCAGCACGTTCCCCAGGATCACTTCATCCACCTGGTCGGCGGATACGTTCGCCCTTTTCAAGGCTTCCTTTACGGCGATCGTGCCCAATTGCACGGCCGGAATGTCTTTCACCTTTCCTCCGAACCGCCCCACCGGCGTCCGGGCCGCTCCTACGATTACGACTTCTTTCATAGTTCCACTCCTTGTTTGGCTTATTTTACTTTTCCAGAAACCCTGTTTTGCGGGTTAGCACAGTATATTTGGGAATAATGGAATGATGGAATATTGGAATAATGAGACTACCTGAGCCGGCCTGACCCGTAGGGAATAGGGCTTTACCCTCATTCCATTTTTCCATTATTTCATCCTTCCCCCCTTAATTCGATGTTGGACGTTGGATGTTGAATGTTCTATGTTCGTCTTTTTCTACGGTTACCCCATATTCTCCACGATGAAACTCACCGCTTCTCCTCCACCCAGGCACAGGGAGACCAGGCCCCGCCGGGCTCGGCGGTCCTGCAGCGCGTAAAGCAGGGTTACCAGCAGCCGGGCCCCGCTGGCCCCGATCGGATGGCCCAGGGCCACGGCCCCGCCGTGCACATTGGTTTTTTCCGGATCCAGTCCCAGTTCCCGGATGACGGCCACTGTCGAGGAGGCGAAGGCCTCATTGACCTCCTGCAGGTCGATGTCCTGGACGGTCAAACCCGCTTTTTTCAATACCTTGGGGATGGAGAGCAGCGGCGCCACCAGTACGTATTTGGGATCCAGACCGGAGGCCCCCTGGGCCCCCACCCGGGCCAGGGGTTTGATCCCCAGCTCCTTCATTTTGCTTCCGCTCATCAGGACCAGAGCCGCGGCCCCGTCGCTGATCTTGGAGGAGTTGCCGGCGGTCACCGTGCCGTCCTTCTTAAAGGCCGGCCGCATGCCGGCCAAAGTCTCCAGACTGGTTTCCCGCAAAACTTCGTCTTGATCGACCACCAGGGGGTCTTTTCCTTTTCGGGGGACGGTGACAGGCAGGATCTCCGCCTTGAATTTTCCTTCGGCCCTGGCTTTCAAGGCCCGGACGTAGGAGGTATGGGAAAAACGATCCTGGTCCTCCCGGCTGACCTTATACTTTTCCGCGCAATATTCGGCGCTGACCCCCATCAGGAAATCGTTGTTGATGTCCCGCAGGCCGTCATGATCCAGGCTGTCGTATAACATCCCGTTGCCCATGCGGTAACCGGTTCGGGCTTTATCCAGAAAAAAAGGCGCCCGGCTCATGCTCTCGAGGCCGCCGGCCACGACGATGTCCGCATCCTTCAGGGCAATGGCCTGGGCGGCCAGCATGACCGCTTTGAGACCCGAGCCGCAGACCTTGTTGACGGTAATGGCGCCCACTTCATACGGCAGCCCGGCCTTCATCATGGCCTGCCGGGCCGGATTCTGCCCCAGGCCGCCGGGCAGCACATTGCCCATGATCACTTCGTCCACCTGTTCTTTGGTCAAGCCGGCCCGCCCGACGGCCTCGGTGATCACCAGGGACCCCAGTTCGGTGGCGGTAAACCCACTCAAGGCCCCGTTGAAGGCCCCGATGGGAGTTCTCACGGCGCTGACGATGTAGACCTCTTCCATAATGACTGCTCCTTAGAATAATGTCGTTATTACTGATAGTTCTATGTTGGATCGTTTAAGGAAGCGCGGGATGTAAAAAAATCCAACGCCCTATTAGAGGTTGTACCGTTTATAGGATTTTTTGACTGTTTTGTCAAACCTTGTTTAAAAGGATACCAGGGGCCAAGGGTTCGAGGATTCAAGTGAAGACCGACAAGTCGCCTACCAGCGATTCGCACCCTGGAATCCTGGAATCGTATTTTCTTACTAACTTATCCTTAATTAGGTGCCAAGTTTTTCGTAGGGGCGGCGTCCCCAACCTCACCATGAAAGTCGTAGGGGGGGTTTTATACCCCCCCCGCCCAAAGACACCCCGGGCAACCCAAGGGCGGGTGGGGGTAAACCCCACCCCTACATCAAAAACCAACCCCGAGTTTTTTTTGCAAAGTTTATTTTCTTATCCCCCCCTTTTAGGGGCCGGCAACTTATGGTAGACTAGGTCTTAATAGGAGAATTACGGTGCGGATCATCTTTTTTGCAGGCAAGGGTGGCGTGGGCAAAACCAGCCTAGCGGCCGCCACCGGAATCAAGGCGGCCGAGGCGGGTCACAAGACGTTGATCATGTCCCTCGACGTGGCCCATAGCCTGGTCGATATCTTCGACCTGGGGCGGGACCTTTTGGACCAGAACCGGGGCAAGCCCCTCAAGGTCCGGGAAAATTTATGGCTCCAGGAGCTGGATATCCAGGAGGAAATCCGCAAAAACTGGGGCGCTATTCACAAGTATCTTTCCCTGCTGCTGAACACTACCGGCCTGGATGAAATTCTGGCCGAAGAACTGGCCATCCTGCCGGGGATGGAAGAGGTCAGCCTGCTGCTCTACATCAATCAATACGTGCAGCGGAAAACATTCGAGGTCATCATCCTGGATTGCGCCCCTACCGGGGAATCCCTGCGTTTCATCAGCATCCCCACCACGCTCGAATGGTACATGGCCAAAATATTCAAGATGGAAAAGACCCTGGCCAAACTGGCCCGTCCCCTGGCCAAGCGGATCTACGACGTACCCCTCCCCGGCGACGATTACTTCGATGCTCTGGAAAAGCTCTTCGAGCGCTTGCAGGGCGTCGACCGAATCCTCACCGATCCCCGGATAACCACCGTCCGCCTGGTGACCAATCCGGAAAAAATCGTCCTCAAGGAAACCCAGCGGGCCTACATGTATTTCAGCCTCTACCGGATGCTGATCGACGCGATCATCATGAACCGGATTTTCCCGGAGGGGGTGCAAGATGATTACTTTAGAGACTGGAAGAAAAATCAGGAAATGTACCGGCAAAAAGCCGAAGAATACTTCAGCCCCCTGCCCATCTTGAACGTGCCCCTGTTCCGGGGGGAAGTTCTCGGCTACCGGCAACTCAAACAATTGGGAGACCAGCTTTATGCCGGCCGGGATCCGTTGGACCGTTTTTACACGGACCAGCCCTACCGCCTGTCGAAGATCAACGGAAATTATCAACTCCGCTTGAAAGTACCGTTCATCACCAAGCAGGATATCGATCTCACCACCCTGCCCGAAGAGTTGATCATCCGCATCGGCAGTTACCAACGCCACCTGCCCCTGCCCCGGTCGGTGGCGGCCGCCGGAACCGTCAAGGCCAAACTGGAGGGTGAAACCTTAACCATTCAATTTGAAGGAGCCTGACCATGCCCCGCGCCAGAAAAGAGCCAGAAAAAATCAATTCGGAGACAGCCGGCTGCCCGGTGGCCCGTCTTTTTTCCGAAATGGAAAAGGCCTACGGCCGGAAGTCCGATTTTTTTAACCACCTCCACCAATCCCAGATCGAATTCCTGAAAGCCGTCCGCTCCCTGGTGGACGACCGCATCGGAGAACTCGAGAAAAAACAGGCCCGGGGCAAGAAAAAAGCCACCAAGGTCGAGGTGGAATAAAGCCCCGGGAGCCTTACCCCGGCCTCCGCAAATTAGGGGACGTTGTTGAATTAGTTGAATTACTATTTCCCTTCCCTTCAATCATCTTGGACACCGCAGAGGTGGTCACCCCCAGATGACGGGCCGCCTCCGCCAGCGGCACCCCATACTCCTTTACCAATTGCCCGGCCAAAATCGCTCGAGCCACGCTGATCGGCCGGCGCCGGCTGCCGGACTGCAACTCCCGCCAATTGATTTCCTCTTTTTCGCAGTATTCGGAGATCAATTTCCGGATCTTTTTCTCTTTCTCCAGCGGCGGAAACTGCAACCTGACCTGCTCGTCGGCTTCCGCCAGGATTTTTTCCACAAAATCCCCGCTGCCCAACACCCGCTCATCGGCCATTTCCATTTCGCCGTGCCTTCTCATGGAGACAACCTGGGACCAGCCACCCTGGGAACGAAGAAGCCCGCCCCCTACCAGTTCCGGACGCCGCCCCTGATCCATTCCGGCCCATATGAATTTCCTATAGGCTTCTCGCGCTTCCCGTTCTTTGCTTCCGAACCACCCCAGGACATAATCCCGGTCCTGCCAATCCGCTTTTTGCTTTCCCAGCAATACTCCGTGTCCGCACCAGGCATAATCGTTCAACCCCTTTAAATCGGCAACCAATTCTGCCCGAACCGGATTGAGATGGATGTAGCGAACCAACTCCTGGAAATAATTGTCTTCCTCACAGACAATCGATTTATACCGGTTTTGAAAAAGGTGACCCCAGCGTTTATGGCGCCGGTTATAGCCGAGGGCATACCCTGTAAGCAATCGGCGCATAAACCTCGGCAATCCACCTGGACCGCTGCGCAGCAACAAATGGACATGGTTCGGCAGCAACGCCCAGGCATAGATGGCGGTGCCGGTCTCCCGGGATAGAGTTCCCATTTTAAAAAGAAAGGCCTTCCGATCCTGGTCATCATCGAAGATCCTTCTTTTTTCAATTCCCCTGATAATTATATGGTGCAAAGTCCCCGGTGCGTCCAGTCGGGCTTGCCTGGGCATAAGCGGTTGCCTCCTTTGTTTTTCTCAACAATAGCACAGTAATTCATTAAATTCAACAACGTCCCTTATTTTCTTTTCCAATCGGCGGGCTTCAGGAACCAATCCCCCTTTAAGCACTCGGATGAAATCAACCAAGGATTTGTCCTGCAACAGTATATGCGCGTGGTTCGGCATCAGACACCAGGCGAAAAGTTCCGTC
>JACRCK010000349.1 GCA_016219065.1 Deltaproteobacteria bacterium | reverse complement strand
GGCCGAATCCGCTCCAATCGGGCAGGCCTTCATGCTGGCGGCCCGGTGGAAGGCCGTCTCCACTCCATCCCGTTCCGCCTTGGCGAGCATTTGCGCCGTAGCCTTACAGGTGGTAACCTCGTTGATCTTAAGTCCCTTCCCTTCGGAATCTTTCTTTTTCTCGACTTCCATTGCTTTTCCTTTCACGGCTCGTCTTAAGGATTCGCCCGATAACTTGTTAGCATTGGTTAATAAATCAGATTTCCCCCACAAGTTCTAAAGGCCGCCCTGACGGGAGTGAAGCAATCCGCCAGTTGCGCCGGAGGCCTGTTTCGCTCCGCTCGCCATGACGACTTTTCACGAAACCATCAAGGTTAATAATGGATATTAATTAAGGAATGTAAAGGGGTGGCCGGCAGAAAACGGTCCGGGAGGTTAATACCGGCCTTACCGGCGTATTTCAGCAGGTTGCTTCCAAATCCGATGGTCTAGGGGAAGCCCTTCTTGCCGGGCTGGCAAGGGGGCCTAAGCGGCCAGGGGAACCCGCACGATCATGGTGGTGGAATTCGACCCCACCTTTACCTCCAGTTGGCCTTTGATCAGCCGAACCAGCCGCTGGGTAATATAAAACCCCCGGCCCCGGCCGCCGCCCTCGAGTAAACGGAGCCGGTCCTCTTCGGCAATCTGTCCGCTGTTGGTGATCTCCGCGCAGGCCCAGTTGTCTGCGGCGTAGGTCCGCACGGCCAGATCCCCCCCCTGCAGGGGAATGGCCTTGGTGGCGTTGTTGAGGAGGTTGTCCAGGATGCGCTCCAGGTAAAGGGGCTGGCAGCGGACCGGCAGGCGACCCGGGCCGGGCTCCTCCTTCAGCCGCACATTGGCCTTTAACATTTCCTTGATCGCCTCCTGATTGATCTCAAAACGCTTTTCCACGATTTCGTTCAGATCGACTACCTGCTCCTGGCCCACATGCTGGAGGCTCAGCGCCATTTCCTGCAGGCGGCTGGTTTCCTCCACCAGGATGTCCAGGTATTTCCGGATGGTGGGGTTTTCCGCCAGCGCGTTTTCCTGCTGCAGCAGGGTCTTCAAGCGCCGGGCAAAACCCGCGGTGGCGATGGCCGGATTCTTGAAATCATGGAGGGTGTCGTCCAACTGCTCCAGCCGCTGGGCCTGAACCAGTTCCCGGCCCAGGAAGAGAAAGATCTCGATCTCCCATTCGCTGTAGCCCTGCCTGAAATCAAGGGCGTCGAAGGTCATGAAATGGGTGATTTCCCCCCCCACACCCAACGGAATGTATAGGATGGAATTGATGTTATGATTGCCGGCAAACCTTTTCAGGTTGGGGGAGATCTTCTCGCTCCGTTGGGGATCGACGATCAGGACGTAGGAAGGTGTAATGACTTCAAAGGGGGATTCTTCCGGAGGGGTTTCCCGCCCCAGGATCAGGGCAAAGGCCGGCTCGTCCCGGACGGGGAAGCTCTTCCCGATCCCGTGAAACCCGGTGGTATCGGGATAACCCGCCTCGAGGACCACCTGCTCCTGGTCTGCGGATACGGAAAAGAGGGCGCAGCTCTGCAGATTGATGATATCGGCTATCTCGGGGATCACCTCGTTGAAGACCTCCTTCATCTTGATCCCTTCCCGGGAACCGATCTTCTGGAAGATCTTCCGGTCGATAGCTTCCTTTTTCTCCTTGATCCGGTAGAGCGCGAGGATCTTCTTGCGGGCGATGACGTAACTGAGCCGTCGGGCCATGATTTCCGCCATCTGGATGTCCAGGGGCGGAAACTCCCGGTCGTTTTCAGGATAATAGATCTGGATGACCCCCACCGTATCCCGCTCTCGGGGGAAGAAACGGGGAATGGCGAAGGGAACGGCCATCAGGGAATGGGCCCCCTTACGCCGGACGACGTCTTTATCCGAATAGCGGTCCTCCTTCAGGATATTCGGGACCAGGTGGGTCTGCTGCGTCTTGACCACGTCCCCGGCGATGGTATTTTCGAGTGGAATAAAGGTCGGCCGGACCGCTTCCTCAAAAGGAAAGGAGCCGTAAGAGAGCATTTGCCCCGTGTTCGGATCGTAAATCCGGACCGACGCCGACAGGGCTCTCAAGAACATCACCATGTAATGGGTCACCCGGGTCAGGATCTCGGGCTCCGGCAGGTCCGGATCGATTTCGATGATTTTTTCCACCCGGTCGGTGGTCTCGTTCAGAAAAACGGGCAAAACGACGTTCTGCAGCGAGGAGGCGAGATACTCCCAGAAGGGCCCATCCTCACAACGCTTCGCCCAGGGTTCATTCTGGATATCCTTTACCAGTCGTTCGACAAAATCCCAGATCATAGTCTCGGCGTCGTTTCCTGTACGTTGATGAAAAAACCTACTATTCGAAAAATGTTTGAAAATCGGGATTCCCAGATGAATTTGCCGTTTATTTTACCTTAAAAAAGTCCCAATAAGCTACTCTTATTATGAAAGGTCTTAACTATTTACGGTCCGCCAACGATCCGGCCGACCCCTGACTGGCAAACCGGGGGTCCGCAGGGCAAGAAACCGAAACCGTTTTGAGCTGGGCGGCCTCCGGGAAAAAATGATATAATACTTTCAATAAATTGGTTTCGACGAAAGGGCGACCTTTGAATAAACGGCTGGAGGCATCGGAACCGGCAACCGCTCCTCTTCACGTTCTGCTGGTCGACGACGAGGACAATATCCGCAAAACCCTGGCCTACTGCCTGGAGAGCGAGGGCCATCGGGTGGTTGCCGTCAGCAACCCGACCGACGCCATGGCCGAGATGCGCCGGCAGTCCTTTGACCTCGCCTTTGTGGATCTCCGGTTGGGCCAGGCCGACGGCCTGGACCTGATCCCTGTTTTCAAGTCTGATTCCCCCTGGACCAAAGTGGTGGTCATCACCGCCTATGCCTCTATCAATACGGCCGTGGAGGCCATGCGCCGGGGGGCCGCCGACTACATTCCCAAACCTTTCTCGGCTGACCAGATCAGGTTCCTGGCCAGGCGCTTCGCCCGGCTTCGGGATCTGGAAACGGAAGTCGTCTCCCTGCGGGAAGACCTGAAACGGCTGGGACCGGAAACGCGCCCCCAGAGCAGGAACCCCGGTATGCAGCGGCTGATCGAAACGGCCCGCAAAGCCGCCGCCTCCGAGGCCACCATTCTCTTAAGGGGTGAAAGCGGAACCGGCAAATCGATTTTAGCCAAGGCCATCCATCATTGGAGCCCCAGGGCGGCCAATCCCCTGGCCGTGATCTCTTGTCCGGCTGTCCCCGCCGACCTGCTCGAAAGTGAATTCTTCGGCCATGCCAAAGGGGCCTTCACCGGAGCGGTCAAGGACTACCCGGGCCGGGTGGCCCTTTGCAACGGTGGAACCCTGTTTTTGGATGAAATCGGCGACCTCGTCCCCTCGGTACAGGCGAAGTTGCTGCGTTTGATCCAGGATAAAGAGTATGAACGACTGGGGGAGGCCACCACCCGCCGGTCCGATGTGCGTATCATCGCCGCCACCAATGCCGACCTGGAAAAACGGGTACTCGAAGGCCGGTTCCGGGACGATCTGTTCTACCGGCTCAATGTCATCAGCCTACTGGTTCCCCCGTTACGGGAGCGTCCGGAAGATATCCTACCCCTGGCCGAAGATTTCCTTTCCTTTTTCGCCCGGGTTAACCATAAAACTCGGCAGGGATTTACCCTCCCGGCTTCCGAAGCCCTGCAGGGATATTCCTGGCCCGGAAATATCCGGGAACTCCGCAACAGCATCGAACGGGCCGTTATCCTAGGGAGCGGAAAAACGATCGACCGGAGAGACCTGCCGGAAACGATCGTGCCTCTCGTCCGGGAACCCGCCCTGGGGGACCCGGTGACTTTGTCCGTGATTGAGGAATTGCACATCCGGCGAGTCCTGGCCGAGGCCGGATCGTTCCAGGAGGCCGCGGATATCCTGGGCATCGACCAGGCCACTCTCTGGCGAAGACGAAAGGCCTACGGTATTTAATCGGTCGGCCTGACTTACCTTGCTTTTTGCAAAATTAACCGGGCCTCTTCCTTTCAATTTTCAAGGTCCCCGCCTTCGAAGAAATTCCTAACCACTTGAATTTACGAAGTCTGTCTGTCGGCACCGGAATTGCTAATCCCATCTATAAATAATCCAATAGAGTGATTACATGTCCCTCAAGAAAAAAATTTTATTCGGCTATGGTGTCGCTTTCATCCTGATGGGTCTGGTCGTCGCCTGGGCTGTTTCGAACCTAGTGTCTTTAGGGCAGGCCAGCGACGCCATTCTCCGGGAAAACTATCGGAGTATATTGGCTGCTGAAAACATGATTGACGCCCTGGAGCGGCAGGATAGCGCCGTGCTCCTCATGTTTCTGGGAGATCCACCGGCGGGGCGGAAGCAATTCCGGGAAAACGAGGCCGATTTTCTGGGGTGGCTGGTTCGGGCCAAGGATAATGTCACGATTTCCGGTGAAGAAAAGCTGATTCAAACGATCGCCAGCGGGTACACCCAATACCGGGAACGTTTTTCCGATTGGTCGGCCCTGGAAAGCAAACCTGCGGCGGCGCCCCTTCATCAGTACTACCGGGAAGAGATCTATCCACTTTTCGCCGCGGTCCGCAGCGACTGTCTGCAACTGCGACGTCTCAATGAAACCGCCATGTACACCGCCAGCCAAAAGGCCGGTTCCGTTGCCGGTCGGGCCATTTGGTCCACCGTTACCCTGGCGGCTGTGGCCGTGATCATCGCCCTGTTTTTCAGCCTCTTTCTTTCCGGACGGATCGCGCGGCCGCTTCGTCTTTTCATGGAAGCGGCCCGGACGATTAGCTCCGGAGATTATGCCGTCCGGGTTCCGGCCGAAACCCGGGACGAACTCGGGCTCCTGGCCGAGGAATTCAACCGCATGACGGCCCAGTTGGAGCGGTATCACGAAATGAACATCGACCAGATCATTTCCGAAAAACAGAAAGGCGAGGCCATCCTGGCCAGCATCGAAGAGGGCTTGGTGGTTTTCGACACCGGCATGCGGGTGACCGCCATCAATCCGGCGGCCCGCCGTTTGCTGAACCTGGAGGCGGCAGAGATCCTGGGTAAAATCTGCTCCGACATACTCCCCCCCGCTCCGCTTTGCGAACTGATCCGGAAGACGATCGACACCGGCGGCCCGCCGGCCGGGCCGGAAGAAGAACGCCTCCTCACCCTGCCCCACCCCCAGGGCCCGCTTCAGATCCTGTTCGCCATCACGATCATCGGCGGCGGCGAGCGTAGCATCTCCGGCATCGTGCTGCTGCTCCGGGACATCACCCGTTTGAAAGAGGTGGAACGGCTCAAAAGCGAGTTCGTCATGGCCGCCTCCCACGAATTGTACACCCCGCTGACCAGCCTGGGCATGAGCATCGATCTGCTGCGCGAGGGGGCTTCCGAAAGTTTTTCCGCTAAGGATCGGGAACTGCTCCAGGTGGCCCACGAGGAAGTTCAACGGTTGAAAGCCCTAGTCCGGGACCTGCTCGATTTATCGAAAATGGAGGCCGGGAAAATTGTTCTGGAACTGGAGGAGGTCTCCCTGGCCGACGTTTTTAAACACATTCAGGAAATCTTTAAAGGCCAATTGGAGATGAAAGCGGTGCGGCTCTCCGTAGCGGTTTCCGAAGACCCGCTGCTGATCAACGCCGACGCCAACAAGATCGCCTGGGTGCTGACCAACCTGGTTTCCAACGCCCTGCGCTACGTCTCCGAGCAGGGCGGTATTTCCCTAAAAGGCGAACGACGGGGATCTCAGGTGCGGGTCGCTGTTCAGGATAACGGGCCCGGCATTCCGAGCGAGGCGCAAGCCCGGATTTTTCAGAAATTTGTCCAGTTGCCAGGGAGGGCCGGCGGCGGAACCGGCCTGGGATTGGCCATCTGTAAAGAGATCGTCCGGGCCCATGGGGGAACCATCTGGGTGGAATCCAGTCCCGGGTCGGGCAGTACCTTTTTCTTTACCCTTCCGGCCGCCGCTTAGGAGAAACCCGATGGATCCAAAAAAGATTCTGGTGTTGGATGACGAAAAAAATATCTGTCTGACCCTTTCGCAGGCCCTGGGTTCCGAGGGGCTGGCGGTCCAAACCGCTGCTGACGGCGAGGCGGCCCTGTCGCTGTTGAAAACGTCTCCTTTCGATCTGGTCCTGCTCGACCTGAAGCTGCCGGGTATCGACGGACTGGAGGTACTGCGGCGGCTTCGGTCTTCCCATTCCAGGACGCCGGTGATCATGATCACGGCTCACGGGAACATCGAGTCGGCCGTTGAGGCCATGAAATTGGGCGCCCTCGATTTCCTCCGGAAACCCTTCGGTGTCGATGAAGTCCGCTACCTGGTCAACCGGGTCCTGGCCCGCCAAATTCCCGAAGGAGAAACCCCCGTCGACTACCAGACCCTGATCGAAAAGGCCGGGAAAGGCATCCGGGAGGGAACATTCGAGGCTGCCGGTGAAACCGCCCGGAGAGCCATTGCCTTGGATCCGGGCCGGCCCGAGGCCTATAACCTTTTGGGAGCCCTCCTGGAGATAAAACACGACCGTTTGGAGGCCCAGAAGTTCTACCGGGCGGCCCTGGAAATCGATCCCACTTATCGCCCGGCCGGCGCCAACCTGGAGCGGATCACCCTCCGCCGCCGGCTGGACCCGGTCGATTTAGGGTCAACCGTTTAAAATATGTAACGGTTGCGAAAGACCTTTTCGTGAAGACCCCTATTCTCATCTTACTGAACGCCGGCCTGCTGGTTCTGTTCATCATGCTGTTCCGGCAGCGGAACCTCCTTTCCTTTAACCAGGGGGGCCGGGTCTGGTTGACCTTTCTGGCGGTGGGTGTCATTACCCTGATGGACGAACTCACTTCGGTCTTTTACGTCCCGGCCGAGGCTTATCGGTTCATCGGCCTGAACGCCATTTTTTTTATCGCCGTCACCTCCCTGCTGATCCGGTTTCTCTCCACCCGACTGGTCGAAATCGCCGAAATCCTGGAGCATCACGGTCTGATCGGCGGCGGCGTCTATTCCTTTTCCTATCTGGTCCTGGGTCCGCTGATCTCCTTTGTGGCCGTGGCCTCCATCATGGTTGATTACATTCTGACCGCTTGCATCTCCTCGGTCAGTGCGGTTTTGAACAGCGTTTCCTTTTTCCCGGTTTTATCCCAATCCGAACCGGTCCGCCTGGTGTTGGTGTTGGCCATTCTCTGGGCCATGGCCGGCCTGAACATTCTGGGAATCAAGGAAAACGCCCGTTTCACTTTTATGATCTTCGTGCTGGCCGCCTTTGTCTTCCTGAACCTGATCGCTTCGGGAATCGTTGACCTGGATACCGGTTCCCTGAACCGCTTTCAGACGTCGATGCGGGATGGTTTTTTGACTCTCAGCAGCGGTTCCCTGGTCAACAGCTTTGATCGTTTTATTTCCAATATAGCTTTTTGCATCCTGGCCTATTCCGGGGTGGAATCCGTATTGCAGACCGCCGGACTGGTCAAAGATTGGCGCGAGATCCGCCGGTCCTATGTCTTTCTGGCCCTGACCGTCGGGGTGGTCACCCCGGTGCTGGCCGCCCTGGCCCTTTCGGCTCCCATCGATTTTAAAGCCCACGAGGGGGATCTGATCACCCATTACGCCACCCTGGTCAACGGGGTGCCCTTCGGGATCGCCGTAGCCTCTCTGGCCGGTTTCACCCTGATCATGGCCGTCAACACGGCTTTTGTGGCCTCCAGCGAACTCATCGAGCGTATTGCCCAACGTTATGGTTTCTTCTGGTTGATCAAGACCAACCGCCGCAACGCTCTGTACCGGATCCACCTGATCAACGCCGCCCTCTTTTCCGCGATCATCTTTATCACCTCCGGCAGCCAGATGATCCTGGCCGATATGTACGCCATCGGCCTGGTAGCCAGCTTCTGCATCAACCTGGGGGCGCTCATCATTTACCGCTACCTGAAGGGCACCAAGGAAGTCATTGCCTATAACACCAGCCGCCTGGGCACCCTGATCATCTGGGTGATCATGATCAGTTGCTTCATATTTCTAGCCATCGACAAACCTTACGGCACCACCCTCTGGGCTTCGGTGACCGGTGGGGTGCTCCTGGCGGGGATTTGGATAGCCCGACGCCGCTCCCCGGAGCTGCGGGAATTAGCCAAAGCCGATAATGAAATGGCCATGATCCTTTACCTCTCGGAATCGGACGATCCCGAGGTGCATCTGTTTTTTCGGCGATCGAAAGCGGAAGGCGGTCCGGTTCGTCAGAATTCAGCCTATTTGACTTTTTATTCCCCCCGGGCCGGGGCTCCGGTCAAAGAGGGGGAAAATCATTTTCTCTTTCCCCTGGCCCGGATCGGTCTCTTTCACCGCATAGTGGGCATCTTACGGGTGGTGGAATATGAGTTGGCCGATCGGCGGGTTTTCGTTCATTTCGGCTGGCCCTTGTCTTCCTGGTTGGATCGCTTCTCGATCGGGGTGATGGTTTTTAACCTGATGAAGCTGCCCCGACTTTTCCCGCACTTTGCTTTCGATATCCAATATAACCGACGGCCGTTGCCGGCCCGGAAACAGGAGGCCGAAATTAAATAGGCCGACGCGGTCCCGGAGGAAAACATCATGGAAATTATGCTCTTGGCATTGCCAAAAAACCGGGTCCTCTGCGGACTGCTTTTTATGGCGATCGCCTTGATGGGCCCGGGCTGCCGGGGAACCGGATTGGATTTGAAAGACGTCCCGGGCCTCCTGTCCAAAAAGCTGGAGGTCCTCTCCCGGATGCGGATCGATCTGCTCAAATCCGTTGCAGCGGAAAAAAGCGCCGTCATGGCCGATACCGACGAGGCCTCGCAAACCTTTGCCGATCAAGCCCTCCAGGCAGCACAGCGGGTGGAACAGGGCCGCCGGGAAATGCAGGGACTGGTGGATCGGGATCATACCGACGCCGAATTGAAGCTGCTCCAGGAATTCGACGGCGCCTGGGCGGAGTTTGTCAAAATAGACCGGGAGACCCTTGATTTTGCCGTTCAAAATACCAACCTGAAGGCGGCCCGTCTATCTTTCGGGCCGGGCGCGGAAGCGATGCAGCTCCTGGAAAAAACAATCAATCGGCTGGCCTCCCGGCAGCCGCAGTTTGCCGGAGCCACCTGCCGCATCCTGACCGGCGGTTGGAAAATCCTTTATCTCCACGCCCCGCACGTCGCGGCCGCCGAAGATAACCGGATGGATGAAATCGAAGCCGCCATCCGGCGCCAGCGGGCCGAGATGGCCGGTTCCTTGCAAACCTTAAGATCCCGGATCCCCCCGGAAAAGCAAGCGGACCTTGCGGAGGCCGAGGAGGCCTTTGACGAACTGCAAAAAGTGACCGCCCGGGTGATCGAATTGTCCCGCAAGAATACCAACATAAAATCCTTCGAAATTTCTCTCGGCCGAAAAAGAAAGATCAGCGCCCGGTGCGATGAGCTTCTGACCGCCCTGCAGGAAACGGTCAGGGGCCGGGAGTTTAAAGCCACCCGCTGAAGGCCCGGGCGCGGGAGAAACCCTCGTCCCCAGTGTGGAATATCGATTGACATCCGCCCGTTCCATTCTAATAATAGATAAAGTTAGTTTCAACGGGTACCGAATTATGGGAAACAACCTTCCAAAAAAAATAAAAAATAGACTAGCCGGCCGGCTGCGGGCGTCGCTCTTGGCGGGAATGTTCCTGTGCTTCCTTCCGGTGATCGCCCGGGGGGCTCCTCCGATCGACATCGTTTTCTACAACTACGAAATCAACCGCCTGCCCACGGACTGGAAAGCCCGAGACGTCCATAGTGCCGGCAAGGTCTATTCGGTGCAGATCGAAATGGGCAAACGGTTTATCCATGCCGACTCCAAAGGCACGAAAGACCAGATCGGTTTCGAAGCCAAATGGCCGCTCCGGGAATTTCCCCTACTGCAATGGCAATGGCGGGCCGTCCAATTCCCGACCGGTTCCTTTGAACGGGAAAAAAGCAAAAACGACAGTGTCCTCGGGATTTACGTCATCTTCGGCACCTTTTATCCGTTCATCAAAACAATCAAATATATCTGGAGCGATACCCTGCCCGTGGGGTCCATCTTCACCTCGCCTTATTCTTCGACGACCCGGATGGTAGTAGTCCGCAGCGGCCGCGCCCAGCAGGGGACCTGGTTAACCGAAAGGAGGGACGTGCTGGCCGACTATTTTCAAATCTACGGTGACAGCGATAAAAATCCCGTGGCCTCCGGGATCGGACTCCTCACCGATTCGGATGATACCAACTCCCATTCCATCGGCGATTACGCCGACTTTAGAACGCCGCCTCCGAGCGTAGTGAAAGCAACCGCTCCCTGACTAACTTAATAAATAAATAAGGTTCTTCACCCTTTTGAGTGGGCGGCTACTACACCTAGTAGCCCTTGGTAAATTCAGGCTACCGGAGTCAGCAGGTCCCGGCCAAAGGGTTTTCCATATTACTTTTTAGATTCTAACCCGGCCCCGAGTGGTCAAATCTTTCCGGAGGCAGGGCCGACCATACAGCCGCCAGGCAACGTGCCGGAGGGGCCTGCTTCAT
>JACRCK010000348.1 GCA_016219065.1 Deltaproteobacteria bacterium | reverse complement strand
ATTTCCCCTGAGCCCGACCAAAGACCTTCCGGATTTTTATCCCTGGTGGAAGGAACCCAAAGTTTAGGACGAAAAGACGAACATCCAACATCGAACGTTTAACATCGAACATCGAATTAAATACGAAAATACCGTTCGGCGTTCGGCGAAGGGGCTTAAGGCTCTGACGTAGGTCGGAGAAAGTTTCCTTTCCGCCCACGTCCAGCGGATAAAAATTATTGCCCTTATTAGCCTCCAGTAAACCCGAACCGATAAAGCCCAATCCTCAATTCAAAGGGAAAAGAGGGGCGGCTTTATGGCAGGTCAATTACCTCGACCGTCGCTGCCGTGCTGCAGGCCATCGAACGGGTGAAGCAACTTGAACAAATGTCCGTTGAAACCCCGGTGATCGTCCTTGTAGGGACGCTATTAGAGGGTGCATCGAAGCGCTTGATGAGACCTTGATCCCACCCGCTGCCAAAGAACTTACCTTCGTCGAAGTTTCCGTATAATGGCTCCCTTACCTTCCGTATCCGGCAGGGAAGCCGTTAAGGCATTCGAAAAGGCTGGTGGGAAGTTAGAAGAATTGGCAGCTCACGACATATCATTATGAAAAAGGAAGGTTCACTGACAACCCTGTCCATACCGGATCATAGGATTCTTGATCGAGGCTTGTTAAGATCCCTTATCCGAGATGCCTTACTTTCTGTGGAGGAGTTCAACAAGCTTCTGGAGGATTAATTTTGTTGAGATCTCAAATAATCCGCAAGGGTGTCATTGCGAGGAGTGAAGCGACGAAGCAATCCCCCGGAATCAGCTAGTTACAGCGGGGGATTGCTTCGCTCCGCTCGCAATGACCGTTTTTTTCGAACACCTCAATTCCTCTTTTTAATCGTCCCCCTAGTATCTCGCCGAACTTATCTTAAATCCCCTTAATCAAGAGGTTCTCCGATCAAACGGTTTTCCTTCAGAAAACTAAAAATGGCCGTCGTCGTCTCCTCCGGCCGCTCCATGGGCACGAAGTGGCTGGTGTCCGCCATTTTGACCAATTGGGCTGCGGGCAGCTTCCTTTTGAAACGGTCGGCCGCCGCCTGCAGGAAGGTGTCCGATTCTTGGCCGTAGATGACCAGGGTGGGGCAGCGGATCTGGGGCACGAATTGCCAGACGTCGTGGGGACAGGTGGAAAAACAGCGGGCCTCCCAGGCGGGATCGCAGCGCCAGGTGATCCGGCCGTCGGCCGTCTCGGTGGTCCCCTCTTCCACATAAGCCTTTAAAAAGGCTTCATCCCAGCGTTTCATGGATTCCTTGTGCTGATAGGACCTTCAAATCGTTTCCCGGTCCGGCCAAACCCGCCGTCTTTTCGAGGCCCGGTAGGCGATCGGGACCAAACGGGCCAGGCCCGTTCGTTTGGCCAGGAACCACCACCACATCCAGGAAAAGGGCAGGATGGTGGGATCGATCAGAATGAGGGCCCGGACCAGGTCCGGATATTTCACGGCCGCGAGCAGGCTGGCCGTGCCGCCGCGGGAGTGTCCCAGGGCGATGACCGGGCCGGTTTGGGTTCGGAAGAAAGCCGCCAGATCGTCCCGGAAGATATTCCAGTTTTTCAACTTCCGGGGATCGGCCGGAACCGTGGTCCGGCCATGGCCGCGGTCATCCAGGCCGACGACCCGCAGGAACGGGGTCAGCCGTTCGGCCAGGGGCGTATAGACGCCGGCACAGTAGCCGGTGGCGTGGGCGATATGCAGCAGCGGGCCTTCACCCCCCCAGTCGAGATAATGAAAAATTCCGTCCTGTACTTGGAAATAATTGTCAATAGCCAAACCCGGCCCCCTTCACGATCGATAAAAATGGCTTATAGCAAATCGGGTCCTCGGTCAAGGCTGAAAATCAAATTGACAATCGTATTGCGATTGTGCTTAATTGTTGGAAAAATGAATCATCACCACAACCAAGGACGGGAATGAAAACTGTTCGCTCCATCCGCTGGACCGAAACCAGCGCCGCGCATATTTCTCGTCATCGGGTAAAACCGGAAGAAGTGGAAGATGTTTGTTATAATGAAAACGATCCTCCTTTGATCAGAACCGGCCGGGATGATTTACATTATGTTTTCGGACAAACCCAGGGCGGTCGCTTCCTTTTTATCGTAGTCCGCTTTATCCGGCCGGGCGAAGTCAGGGTTATCACGGCCCGAGACATGAACTCTTGGGAGAAAAAGTATTGCAAAAATCGAGGGAAGTAATTATGAAAAAAATCCCAAAATTCAAAGACGACAGGGAAGCTGCCGCCTTCTGGGAGAAGCATAGCTTTGAGGATTACCAAGGAGATACCCGGGAAGCGGAAATTCGCTTTATCAAAAAACCGAAGAAGACGGTTGCCGTCAGGCTTGATCCTGAAGATATTCAATCTGTTGAATCTATCGCTGAACGGAAAGGATTAAGCTACACCGCTCTAATAAGGATGTGGATTAAAGAACAATTGGCGAGAGAAGCCGGATAGGATCCTTTTTCAAGATCACCCTTATTGACCATGGAAGCACCCCGCCCTTCGAAACGGATCCAGGAGGTCCTCAATCTGCTGAAGGAGATTCAGGCCCAGAAGGAGCCCGCTCTCGAAGGGCTGGAAAAATTCAAAAAGATGTACGGGTCCCTGAGCCGGGAAGACCGGATTTCCTTTTTCGAAGCGCTGGCGGCGGCTTTCCTGATTTCCAAAAGGCACCTGGCCCCGGACCTGCAGCGGCTGCTGGAAGAACCGGACGACCGCTCCGAATCCTGGCAACGGCGGGTGATCGAGCTGCGGCGGAAAATCACCTCCCCCTACCGAGCCCTGTTCGCCCCTTTCCTGAACCTTCCGGGGGGGCTGAAATTTCTGCTGGACTTCCGGGTCGACCTGCTGGCCGCCCAGCGGCAGACTTCCCTGAATCTGACCACCCTGGATGAAGACCTGACCGATCTGTTCAACGCCTGGTTTCAACAGGGGCTGCTGGTCCTCCAGGAAATCAGCCAGGATTCGCCCTATCACCAGATTCGCTATTTAAAGGATCACGATCTGGTTCATCCCATGGCCAGCCTGGAAGAGATGGGCCGGCGTCTGGGGGCCGACCGGCGCTGCTTCGCCCTCTACCACCAGGCCCTCCCCCGCGAACCGGTGGTCTTCATCGAAGCCGCCCTGACCCGGGGACTGGCCCGGTCCATTCATGAGGTCATTCACGAAGCACCTCCCGCGGCCTCTCCGGCCAAGACCCCGGATACGGCGATCTTTTATTCCATCAACAACACCCAGAACGGTCTGGCCGGGATGGGGCTGGGGAAAGTGCTGATTTTTCAGGTCGTCGAGGCCCTGGGCCAGGACAACCCCGGAATCAAGACCTACGCCACGCTGAGCCCTATTCCGGGTTTTTGGGACCGATATCTCCAGCCGGTCCTCCGGGGAGAAAAAGTCGATTTTGCCCTCACCCCCCGGCGTTTGAACGACTTCTTCCCGGAGAAAATCAGGGTCCGTATCCTGGAGGAGGTCCACAAGCTGACCGGACGGGATGTCGCTGATTGGCCCCAGGCCCTGCAGACCGCCTTAAGCCGTCCGGAGTGGATCGACCACCGGAGCCTGGTCAAGCTCATCCGCCAGCCCTTGACGGAATTGGCCTTTTTTTACCTGACCCAGGAAAAAAACCGGCGCGGCCGCCCGCTGAACCCGGTGGCCAATTTCCACCTGAGCAACGGGGCCACGGTCAGTATCAACCACGTCAACTTCGGGGCCAACCGCTCCGAAAAAGGGCTGGCCGAATCCTGCGGTTTGATGGTCAATTATATCTATTCCCAAACCTGGCTGCAGCAGATCGGCGGAACCGTGAAGCGGCTTTTGCCCTGGAAGGCCTAATACGAAATAAAGACGAACGTCCAACATCGAATTTAAATACGTAGGGCGGGCGTCTCGCCCGCCGGCCCGGTAGCAGTTCTTTTTCACGTAGGGGAGGGGTTAATCCCCTCCCGCTCCACAGGTGCCAGCAATAGGTTGGGGTGGAGGGGGATGCCCCCCTCAAAAACTCAATAATCAATTGTCAATTGTCAATTGTTAAATCCAACAAGCTGGAGATAAACCTTTTGTCAGGCTCAAGGACCTGAACCTATAAATCAAGATCTGAAATTGCTTTGGTATTCATTGACAATTAATAATTGACAATTCTTCTATAATCTCTCAGGAGCCCCCCATGAACAAATCCTTGCCACCCTTGGAAACGCTGCTTTTTCAGGAAATCGAGCCGCAGATCGGCCTGGTCACCCTGAACCGTCCGGATTGTTTGAACGCCATCAATGACCGGATGCTCGATGATTTTGGTGAACTGCTCCGTTGCTTGGACCGGGATGACGCTGTTCGCGTACTGATCATTACCGGTGCAGACCGGGGTTTCTGCGCCGGGGCGGATTTGAAAGAGGTGGCCACCCGGGCCCAGACCGAGGCCTTTGCCGACCCCGAGTCTTTTCTCCGGTTGGTTCAGGAAAAATATTCCGGGCTGATTCTGCAGTTGCGGGGGATCCGCCAGCCGGTGATCGCGGCCGTCAACGGGGCGGCGGCCGGCGGCGGGATGGCCATCGCCCTGGCCGCCGATATCCGGGTCTGCTCGCCCGAAGCCTATTTCGTGGCCTCCTTCATCAACATCGGGTTGTCGGGCGGAGAGATGGGCAGTTCCTTTCTACTGCCGCGGATGGTCGGGATCTCCAGGGCCGCGGACATCCTGCTTACCGGCCGGAAAGTTTTCGGCGAGGAGGCGGGAATGATCGGACTGGCCAGCCGGGTGGTCCCGGCGGAAAACCTCCTGGAAGCGGCCCTGTCTTACGCCCGGCTGATGACCGCCAAAACCGTGGGCGGCCTGAAATTGACCAAACGGGCACTGGAACAAAACCAGACCGCACCCGCCCTGGAGGCGGCCGTAAACCTCGAAAACCGCAACCAGGCCCTGATGGTTTTTTCCGGGGAGTTTCGAAGATTGATCGGAGCCTTTGTAAAGTAGTAAGTCTTCCCCCTTCCCGACTCCCGGTCAATAAATTAACTTCTTCTTGATTCCTGGAATTTCGGCGGCCCCCCCTCGCCGCTCCCCCTGGGCCTGATCCCCCAATCTTTTTTCTAAACTGTCCGCCGAATAATTTCAGCTTGCAATGGCTATTTTTTATGTTAAAATTAATAACAATATCTTATTTTAACGTTAATATAAAAAGACCCGTTTCCTCCTCCGGGCAGCCTATAAAAAGGTTCCCGAGCAGGGGATGCCAATCAGGGGGCGGCCAATTCCCTTTTAAGATTTAAAAAACGGATTTTCTTCCGGGTTGGCTGTTTTTTCCATATCGAGGATCAGGATTTCCGCCTTGGACAGGCGCCGGGCTCGCCGTTGGTGGCCGATCAAATTCAGCATTTCCTGCAGGATGGCATTTTCACGTTCGTTTTTCCGCAACTCCGGATCATGGAACAGATCGCGCAAGGCCACTTCCAGGACTTCGATCGAAGTTCCGGAGGGAACGGTCAGCAGAAAACGGGCCGGGGCGATTTCAATCAGTTTCAACCAGGGTATTTTTTTTAAGGCCAGGCTGGGACCGACGACGATCAGGGATTTGCCGGGAGCCATTTCGACCAGTTCCATCGGCTGGAAGGGTCCCCGGTTAATTCCTGTCACCGCCTCCGTGGCTTTGACCACGGCCCGGGTCCGATCCGGATCGATCTCGGCCAATTGGTTCAGAATACGCTCCGGCAGCGTCATGGTCACCGGATGTCTGGGTTCGCGAAATTTAGGCGGACGGCCGCCCCCGATTTTTCTTGATGAGGATGCCATGAAAAACCAATATAGAAAAAAAACCTTTAACTTTCAACATTAATTTCTACGTTATAAACCGACGGGTCGACAACCCTCTGGAATGCGGTACCGGGCCGACCGATGGGCCTGCGGATCATTTTTTAGGCCCCTTCAAGGTAGACAGCAACCGTATTGACACCTCTCCGGTTTTTCAGATAGAGTATCTTTAAAAAGTTGTCTTGAAAAAGGAGACCTAAATGGAACGTACCCTTTCAATCATCAAACCCGATGGCGTAGCCAAGGGCCTCATCGGGGAAGTACTGAAACGTTTTGAAGCCAACGGTTTGAAGGTCGCCGCCCTGAAAATGATCCATTTGACCAAAAAGCAAGCCCAGGGTTTTTATGCTGTCCATCAGGAAAAACCTTTTTTTGATAGTCTGACCGACTTCATGTCTTCCGGACCCTGCGTGGTCTTGATCCTGGAGGGGGAAGGCGCCATCGACAAAAACCGGAAACTGATGGGGGCCACCGATTTCCGCAAAGCCGACCCCGGCACCATCCGGGCCGATTATGCCTCCAGCATCGAGCAGAACATCGTCCATGGCTCCGATGCGCCGGAAACGGCCCGATTTGAAATAGCCTATTTCTTCAACGCCCTGGAGATAGTCAATTAAGTTGTTGAAAGAAATAGCTATCATCGCCGGTTTCCGCCGGATCTTCAATCAACCGGCTCCCGGGGTCATCCAGGGCATCGGGGATGATTGCGCGGTTATTCGCACCGGGGGCCGGAACTGGCTGATTACCACCGACGCCCAGGTGGAAGGCGTGCACTTCCGGCAGGAGACGACGACCCCGCTGCGATTGGGGCGGAAATGTCTGGCCGTCAACTTGAGCGATATTGCCGCCATGGGCGGCCGCCCCCGTTATGCTTTCCTGAACCTGGGACTTCCCCGATCCTTACCCCGGGGATTTCTTTCCTCTTTCCGGCGGGGTCTCCGGGCGGAAGCGGATAAATTCTCGGTGGCCCTGGTGGGAGGCGACACCCATCTTTCTCCGGGAGGCATTGCCCTGGGACTGACCGTCATCGGTGAAGCCGGGACCCGCATCGCCTTCCGGTCCGGAGCCAGACCCGGTGACAGTCTTTACGTCAGCGGTTTTCTGGGCCAATCGGCGGCCGGACTCCGGCTTTTGACCGCCGCCCCCAACCGCCGGGGGGCCTTGCCCCGATCTTTCCGACGAGAACTCGTCGAAGCGCATCAGGGCCCCCGGCCCCAGGTAGAACTCGGGCAATTCCTGGTCCGCCGCGGGTACGCCGGGGCGATGATCGACCTGTCCGACGGCCTGGCTTCCGACCTGCGCCATCTTTGCCGGGCCAGCGGAGTCGGGGCCCGGATCGATACCGGCCGCTTGCCCCTGTCGCCCGCCTTCCGGGCCGCGACCGCCTGGTTGGCCACCCCCCCGTTGGAGATCGCCCTCCGGGGAGGGGAGGATTATCAGTTGTTATTCACGGTCCCCCCCGGCCTCCAGGCGAAAATGGAAGCTCAAGTAAGACGTCGCCGGGAGGTGACCCTCTTCCGCATCGGAGAAATCACCCCAGGGAAACGGATCCTGTTAATAACCTCCGGACGGGTTCAAGCGTTGCGCTACCAGGGATTTGACCATTTTACATCCGGAACCGGTGAGGATTTCCCCCATGTTTAAAAAATATGGGTGCCTTTTGTTTATGGGCTTGCTTTTTCTGATCCCCTCCACCCTGTCCGCCCAGAATCACCTTTATTTTTTTCCCTCCGAGCTGTCTCTCTGCGGTGAACGGGTGCCCTTGGAAAACCAGGCCGTCTGGGAAATGATGGACCGGGAATTCACCCTGATTGTTTATGACCGGGCTCAGGTTTATCTCTGGCTTAAACGGAAGGAGCGTTTTTTCCCCTTTATCGAGACCCAGCTAAAAGCCAAAGGCATGCCCGATGACCTCAAATACCTGCTGGTGGCTGAAAGCAGCCTACGGAGCAGGGCGGTTTCCAACAAAGGGGCCAGCGGTTATTGGCAGTTTATGGAAAAAACCGGCAAACGGTTCAACCTGCGGAAGAACTCGCATATCGACGAACGTCTGGACCTGGCCAAGTCCACCGAAGCCGCCTTGTCTTACCTGAAAATGCTGTACGGTTTGTTCGGCAAATGGACCCTGGCCATGGCCGCCTACAACTGCGGGGAGGAACGGGTCAAGGAGGAAATCCAGCAGCAGGGAGAAAACGATTATTTTCGCCTGGACCTGCCCCAGGAGACCGAACGCTATATTTTTCGCATCCTGGCGGCCAAAACCCTTTTGGCCGATCCCGGAGCTTATGGCTATCAGCTCCCCACCGGGTTCGGCTACCCTCCGGAGGAATACGACCTGGTGACCCTGCAATTACCTCATTCCGTCCACCTCCGGGATCTGGCCAAAGCCTGTGGATCGTATTACAAGGAAATGAAGGAATTAAATGAGGAACTTCAGGGCTATCAGCTCCCCGCCGGCTTGCAGCAAATAAAATTTCCGAAAGGAAAATCAATAAATTGTGAAAAAAAAATAAAGGATTGGGTTAAATCCCCCAAAGGATCGCCAACCCCCGTGGAAGGAGATAAATCCCCGGTTGAACTCTTTTTTTAATGGACGGCCTGCTCCCATTCTTTTCTCTTGACACCCTATATCTTGTATAGTAATAAGCTTTTTGATACCAGATAAGGGTAACCGGGGCCAATCTGCCGGTAAAAAGGGGAAAGTTTATGGAAGAAAAGGAATGGGAACGGGCTTTATGTCACAATATCAAAATGCCCGATCCGCAATGTCGATATTGCCTGTGGCTGGAATGGAATTCTCAATATTCCAATTGTAAAAACCGAAAAAAAATCATCTGTACCCTCTATGTGGACGAGGTGTTTGGTAACCTGAGCACCAAAACCATTAATTGAGCCTTCTTTTTTCCATTTCCTTTTCGCGGCAGCCTCCGGTATAATTCTACCCTGAACACGAACGACCTTGCCGGTTCCCTGGCCCTTTCCCTGATACATTTCAAAACAAGTCCTTTCCAGCGAGCGTCCTAAAGAGGAACTGATGCCCGAACTCCGTTTCAACCTGGTGACCAAGGATTGGGTCATTATGGCCCCTGAACGAGCCAAGCGCCCGGAGGATTTCATCAAAAAAAACATCGAGCGGGGCGAATTGCCCGCCTTCAAGGAATCCTGCCCCTTTTGCCCCGGAAATGAACAGCGGACCCCTCTCGAAACCTACCGCTGGGACCGGGGCGATTCCTGGCAGGTCCGGTCTATACCCAACAAATTCTCCGCCCTGACCCGGGAAGGTGAACTTACCCGCCAAATGGACGGCCTCAAGCGGACCATGAGCGGTGTGGGGCTCCATGATGTGATCATTGAAAATCCGCGGCACAACGGCTTCCCGGCCGTTATCGCCGACTGGGAAATCAAGGACACTTTCCAGGTCTATCGGGAGTTGTACCGCCGGTTTTACCTGGACCCCCGGGTGAAGATGGTCATCCTGTTCAAGAACAACGGGGCGGCGGCCGGAACTTCTCTGGAACACCCCCACTCCCAGATCGTCGGCACCCCGGTGACTCCGCCCCAAATCCGCTACCGGATCGAGGAGGCCCAGAAGTATTACGACGACACGGGGGAATGTCTTTATTGCCGGATTTTGAGAGAAGAATTAACGGGAAAAAATCGGATCGTCCTGGAAAACGACCACGTGGTGGCCTTTGTCCCCTATGCCGCCCTCTCGCCCTTTCATATCTGGATCTTCCCCAAACGGCATATGGCCTCTTTCGATCTCCTGACCCGATCCGAACAGGAGGCCCTGGCCCTGGCCTTGCAGGAGATATTGCAGCGGCTGTACTACGGGCTGGACGATCCCGATTACAACTTTGTGCTGCGGTCCGTTCCCGATCCGCAGGGCACCAACGAACATTTTCATTTTTACTTTGCCGTGGTGCCCCGGCTGACCAAGGCCGCCGGTTTTGAGCTGGGTTCCGGCATGTACATCAACACGCAGTTGCCCGAAAAAGATGCCGAGTTCCTGCGGGGGGTGCAGCTGCCGGACAAGGCCTGACCCTTAATACGAAAATAAAAAGACGAACATCCAACATCGAACATCGAACGTCCAACATCGAATTTCAAAGCCATCGTAACGTCATTGCGAGCGGAGCGAAGCAATCCCCCGGATAAGCTTCGAGGAAATCCAAGCTGGGCCGGGGATTGCTTCGTCGCTTCACTCCTCGCAATGACGT
>JACRCK010000347.1 GCA_016219065.1 Deltaproteobacteria bacterium | reverse complement strand
TCACCGGGCGGGAGCTGTCTGCCGGTCTGGGGGTCCGTAATTTCAAAAAACATTTCCTGGTCGAAGAGGTGGTAACCGTTCCTTTCCGGGCATTCGTGTCCGATCAGACCCACATCGGCGGTCCCGTAAGCCTGGAGGACCGTCATCCCGACCCGGGCCTCCAAGTCGCTGCGCAGCGTCTCGGACAGCATTTCGGCCCCCACCACGGCCACTTTCAGGGCGAGATCCTTTTTCAGGTCGAAACCGGCTTCGAGGACCTTATCCAAAATGGCCTTTAAAAAACTGGGCGTCCCGATGTAGCCGTTGACGGATAATGTTCTCAGGACCTGGGCCTGCAGCTCGGTGTTACCGACCCCAGCCGGGACTACGGTGCAGCCCAGCTCCACCAGGGCATCATCGAAGTAGAGCCCGAAGGGGGTAAAATGATACAGGAAGGTATTCTGGACGATATCGCCCGGACGGACCCCGGCGGCAACCAGGCACTTACAGCAGCGCGGGTCAGCCCGCCCCGGACCCAGCGGATCAAAAATGGGACCGGGTGAGACATAGATGCGTTTGAGTTCGTTCAAAGGCCGGGTGAGTTGCCCCCCGAAAGGGGGGGTATCCTGCTGAATGGCTAGCAGTCGGGATTTTGGGGTGACCGGGATTTGCGGAAGGTCCCCGCTGGACCGGATCGACTCGGGTTTAAGGCCCAGTTCGTCGAAGGTCCGGCGGGTGGTCGCGGCATGCCGATAAGCGAATTGAACGGTCTCCCGGAGTTTTTGCTCTTGAAGGGCCCTTTTTCGCTCACGCGGCAGGGTTTCCCCGTGGGGGTCATAATATCCGGATTTACGGTCTGCCATGGCCCTCCCCGTCATTGATTGAAAATTAGGATACAGGACAACGGCACATCCTATAACACAGTTATCTCGGCGATGTAAATGGTTTTGTAACCCGGAGGACTTTTCGGGGCGGCCGGGGTAGGCGATCCGCAACCGGCGCCAGGGATTTTTTTAAGAAAGGGAAAGCCGGAATTTTTAAGTTGAACCAATCCGGAAAAACGAATAAGTTTTAAAATAACTAGATCCGATCGGGGAGACCAGAAGGGGGGAGCGATGGAAAGGAATTGGAAACGAATCTGCCACTGGGCCTGTCTGTTGTTGCTGAGTTTTGCCTGGACCGTTGGCGCTGCCGATCAGCCGGCCAAGACGGAAACGGAACCGAAGAAACCGGATCCGGGGCAAAAGGTGATCGCCGTGGTGAATGGGACCCAGGTCCTGGAAAGGGACCTCCAGATGACCATTCAGGAGATGCGTCGTCAATTCGGGGAGAAATCGATCACCCAGGACAGCCCGGAGGTTTTACGGCGCAAGGCCCTGGACCAATTCCTGGCCGTGGAACTGCTTTTTCAGGAAGGCCGCACTTTGGGACTCCAGGACGTGGATACCCAGGTGGAGGCCCTGTGGTCGGGCGCCGAAAAACAGGCCGGCAGCCCGGAAAAATTTGAGGAACAGTTGGCCAAGGACGGATTGACCCGGGACCAGGCCAAGGACAATATCAAAAAAAATATTTACGTGCGCGCGGTCGTCACCCAGAAGGTCGTTCCGACGATAAAAGTGGAGGATGCGGAGCTGCAGGCCTTCTACCAGGCCCATCAAGAGCAATACCGGCATGGGGAAATGGTCGGTGCCCGTCATATCTTGATCAAAGTCGCCCTCCAGGCCAAGGAAGAGGAAAAACAACAGGCCCGAGAAAAGATCGACTCGATTCGGAAGGATCTTTTAGCCGGAAGGGACTTTCAGGAGACGGCCAAAGCCGTTTCCGACTGCCCCAGCAAAACCCGGGGCGGGGATCTGGGTTATTTCGGTAAAGGCCGCATGGTTCCGGAGTTTGAAAAGGCCGCTTTCGGACTCAAGGAAGGGGAGATCAGCCCGGTGGTCGAAACCCAGTTCGGTTTCCATATTATCCAGGTTTACGGGAAGAAGCCTTCGGGAGTGACTCCTTTTGAGGAAGTCAAAAAACAGGTGGAAGGCCGGGTGAAAAATGAAAAATTCAACCGGGCCGTGAGTGATTACGTGGGCGAGTTGAGAAAAAAGGCCCGGGTGGAGATTTTGGATCCCGGATTGCAGGAAGGGGGGAAGTAGGAAGGTGATAACGGGCGGAGAAAATCGGACCGATCGGTCGGATCCGACCGATCGGTCCGATTTTTTTACTCTTCCTTTTTACTCCTCCATGATCCCTTCCCGCAAGGCAAAGGGAGTCGGTACCGGAATCGGTAGGCAGTAATCCCGCTCCGGGTTGTACATCAGCCGGTAGGAGACGGGCTTTTGGACCTCTTTAGCCATGTGCTCCCAGCCGCGGACATAGTAGGGGCAGGTATCGTTGAAGCAGATGTACATGTATTCGTTGTCCCAGGTCTGGCTGAAGGGATTGTCGGGGACGGCCCATTTCAGCAGCTTTTCGCCGCAATAAGGGCAGCAAAGGGTTTCTTTAATATTTTTTTCAAATTCCTTGAGTTCTTCCGGACTCATTTTCCTGCCTTCGGTACTCATAGCGATTGTTCTCCTCTTTCGGTTCGGGTCACCGCCTTTTCTTTCGGCATAGACCGCGTAAATAGGTTCTCCGATAAAAAAGCCGGGGTTTAAACTCCCCGGCC
>JACRCK010000346.1 GCA_016219065.1 Deltaproteobacteria bacterium | reverse complement strand
GTCACCGCAAAAATTCTTAGGTGAAATGTACCCTAAGCAATCCGGTCAATCGGCGCATAAAGAAAAAACCCCATTGCTCAAACGAGAAATGGGGTCACCTGCTTCCATATTGCCTCCGCAAAGGGTTTAAGAAAAACCGCTAAACGTTCTCAATAAAAATAAGAGTAATTCTCATATCAAAGTCCAGCCTATCTGCCAATCAAAGGAGGAAAATCCACTACGCTCCGTGGCCGGTCCACTTAACTGTCGGCCGGCCCATTCGGGTGGAACGACCTTCCAGCCACTTTTTAAAGGAGGCTTGACTTTCTCCGGAAGGTCTCCCGGCCAGCAAGCCTTCGACGCTGATATCTTCATCTATGTCCGGCCAATGGATTCCTTGGCCCTTCCCGATTAACTTCCAGTTATTTCTTTCTAAGGAAGTTGCCTGCTGAAGACGCGGGAACCAAGCCAGCGGCACTGAGATCGTCCTCCCATCGCTTAAATCAACCTGCAATGCATCTCGGGTAATTTTTAATTTCTCGGCGAATGGGACGGTAAGTCTATTTGCCGTAATACGCATGCCAAGCCTCCACAAAATGTCTTTGATGTTGGGTAATTATTCTTTGGATCTGGCGGATTTCCGAACGGCTAAAGCCGCCACTGCTTTGTAATCGAACCGGATTTAACCAAAACTTGGCAATCTTATCTTCCCGTTCGATATGGATATGAACCGGTTCGTGATTCTCACCAGCATAATGAAAAAATCTATAAGGGCCAAGTCTCAAAACAGTCGGCATAATTAAATCTTTTAAAATTGATCCCAGACTACTGTAGATTCAGCCGGCAGCGAGACAGATACGAGTTTGCGGCTATCGTCATCTCTCACAAAGACAACGATATCGTCGTTCTTCAGGGCGGCTTGGTATTCGCGGTCCAGTGACTTCTGCGATCGAGGCGATAGGGTCGCTTTGAAGTCAGAAAAAGGATAGTCGTAAACTTTTGCTTCCTTGAGGTGCAAAAGAATAATCGGTTTCTTATCAGCAAAATCAGAATAGGCTCGGTAAATAGTATCCCAATGTAAATGAACCAGGTCGAGGTAGTGGTCATCCATGTGGTTTTCCGCTAAATCTTTAAAAATTCAGGCTGCCCTGCCAGGCTTTTTGGGGATAATCAATTTGGGTTTCCGCCTTCAATTAAACGCTTTATCTTTTTTAACTTGCGGCCTTCCGACCGTGGCAGGCATTTATCCAAGGTTTCCCGAATGGTCTGCCGAAGAACGTCAGCCAAGGTCAGCCCCTGGGTAAACTGCCTCAAGGCTTCGTTCATCAAGGTCTGGTAATTGCCGCCGGTCATGGAAAATGCCGGCATCGTCATCGTATTCGGCCTTTCCCCGGTATCCTTTATACGTAATCTCCCGGTGATCGTTGCTCAATTTCATGAGTTAAATCCGTAGAACTTGGTAAAAGCGGATGTCCCCTCACCCCAACCCTCTCCCCCAACGGGGGCGAGGGAGCCCGAGGGAACAGCCCAGGGCCTGCACTTCCCGCCCAGGATTGAAAGAAGACTGTCATAAATTTATAGGGGCCTATTTACTCTTTCTTCCAATAATTCAAATTATATAGTAAATTCTAAAAAAATAGAAGCAGCGGTATTAAGGAGCGAAAACATGACCCAATGGTATTTAAGCTACGACGACCAACAGGTGGGCCCCCTGGACGAGGCCCAGGCCGCGATCCAGGCGCGGCAGCACCCGCAGGGGTATGCCTGGCGGGAGGGATTCACCGCTTGGGTACCCGTGGCCGAGATCGTTGAACTGGCCTCCGGCACCGCGGGGGGAAGGCCCGTTCCGCCCCCGCCCCCGGGCACAGCCAAGGCCGACGAAATCGATTTCAAGATCTTCGGCGCGGAAATGCAGTTCGTCGAGGTCGAACTCGATCCCGGAGAAAGCGTGATCGCCGAAGCCGGGGCGATGATGTACAAAGACAGCAGTATCGTCATGGAAACCATTTTCGGCGACGGCTCCGGCTCCGGCGGGGGCGGTTTGATGGACAAGCTCCTGGGGGCCGGGAAACGGCTGCTCACGGGCGAGAGCCTCTTCATGACGGTCTTTACCCACAACGGCCCGGGCAAGGGGCACGCCGCTTTCGGGGCCCCCTATCCGGGAAACATCATTCCCATACCCTTGCCGAGCGTCGGCGGGACCCTCATCTGCCAGAAGGACAGTTTCCTCTGTGCCGCCAAAGGGGTGGCCATCGGTATCTTTTTCCAGCGGCGGATCCTCACCGGGCTTTTCGGCGGCGAAGGCTTCATCATGCAGAAGCTGGAAGGAAACGGGATCGTTTTCGTCCATGCGGGAGGGACCATGGTGGAGCGGCGGCTCGGGCCGGGGGAAATGGTGCACGTGGATACGGGTTGCATCGTGGCCCTCGAGCCCACGGTGGATTTCGACATCCAGCAGGCCGGCGGGATCAAGACCGCCCTCTTCGGGGGCGAGGGACTCTTCCTGGCCACGCTCCGAGGCCCCGGAAGGATCTGGCTCCAGTCGCTGCCCTTTTCCCGGCTGGCCGGCCGGATGCTGCAGGCCGCCCCGCAACGGGGGGGAAGAAAGGAAGAGGGCTCCATCCTGGGCAGCCTGGGCGGGCTGCTGGACGGGGACAACCGCTGATGGTCTGGTGGGAGGGTGGGGGGGAGCGGCGTATTTTTTCTCCTCCTCCCGTCGTGAACCCAGGAAATTACGGGCGGCGCCTTTCGAGGCTTACCGGACGTCAAGATTAAACCTTCGAAATCGGAACTCGGAGAACCCCCATGGCCGAAAAATCCAATGACCTCACCCGCACCGTGCTGGGCGCCCTCTTTATCGTGGCCCTGCTGGGAATATCCCTGTGGATACTGCTCCCTTTTCTACCCGCGATTATCTGGGCGGCCACCATCGTGGCGGCCACCTGGCCCCTGATGATTAAAATCCAATCCTGGCTCGGGGGACGCCGGTGGGCGGCGGTGATCGTGATGACCGTTATCCTCCTGTGTGTGCTGGTGGTGCCCCTGTCGGCGGCCATCGGGGTAATTGTGGCGAACACCGAAACCATTATCGGCTGGGCCAAATCCCTGGCCAGTTATGAGCCTACCACGGCACCGGAATGGGTGCTCCGGCTGCCCTTGGTCGGCGGCCCGCTGGCCGACGCCTGGAATAAGCTGGCGGCCTCCGGGATGAAAGGCCTGGCCGCCAGGGCCTGGCCTTATGCGGGTGTGGTCGTCAAATGGTTTGCCTCCCAGGCGGGTAGCCTGGGGGCCCTGTTTGTGGAGTTTCTGCTGACGGTCGTTATTTCGGCCCTGTTTTATGCCAACGGCGAGCGGGCGGCGGAATCCGTCCTGGGTTTCGGAAGACGTCTGGCCGGACAACGGGGGGAGGAGTCCGTCCGTCTGGCCGGACAGGCTATCCGCGGCATCGCCCTCGGGGTGGTGGTGACGGCCCTGGCCCAGTCCATGCTGGGCGGTATCGGCCTGCTCGTTACCGGAGTTCCTTTTTCCCCGGTTTTGACGGCGCTGATGTTCATCCTGGCCATCGCCCAGATCGGGCCCCTCCCGGTGCTGGGAGTAGCGGTGGGCTGGCTTTACTGGAGCGGCAGTCCGGTCGGAGGGACGGTACTGCTCCTGTTCACCGTGGTGGTGGGCACCATGGACAATATTTTACGCCCCTACCTGATCAAGAAAGGGGCCGATCTCCCGCTGCTGCTCATCTTCGCCGGTGTGATCGGCGGCCTGATGGCCTTCGGGATTATCGGTATCTTTATCGGCCCGGTAGTACTGGCCGTGGCCTATACCCTGACGGCGGCCTGGGTGATGGGGGAGGCGCCGGCATCTCCGGCAGTTGAAACGGAAGTAAAAAATACAATTAGTCCGGAGGTCACCCGCGACGCATGAGAAACCTTTAGGCCCTAGGTAAGACCGACTCGGTCTGCCAGACCGAGTCGGTCTGAGCCCGGGGAGCCCGCCAAGCTATTTTCGTACCAAACCAGCTTGCCTTTGTATTAACTTCCCCGCCGAACGCCGAACGCCGAACGCCGAACGGTATTTTTGTTTTAACCCCCCCTTTTTAGTTCCTTGACAAGATCGATTCGCCTGATACAATTTTAGATAAGGATTGACAATATCTATAGTCAAAAGGAGGTGGAGACCGTGAAGCAACCGATTAGTCCGAAAGTCCAGGATCGGGAAGCGGCCTTCTGGAGCCGGGTGAAAAAGGCGATGAAAGACAGCCCGGCCAAGACCTGCCGCAAGTGAAAGGGGTGAAAATCTTGATATTGCCGGTGCGGCAATACGGAAGGCGTTAGACCAAACGGATCACATGGAATTTATTATTCAATGGCATCTGACGGATAGATGCAACCTGCGCTGTCAACACTGCTACCAGGCGGGAGAGGTGCGGGCGGAAATGGCCCTGCCGGAAATCCG